>CAYXSE010000031.1:0-10620 GCA_964466675.1 uncultured Rhodothermales bacterium
GAAGCTGACCTGATGATTTCCCGCGCTCATGGTAGCATCCACAAGAACCGCCACTTCCCGGCCCAGGAGATCATACACAGCGAGCCGTACATCACCAGCCTCAGGCATGGAGAAAGGAATGGTGGTTCTGGGATTGAACGGGTTGGGATAGGCCCTGTCCAGGTCGAAGCTCGTCGGCAAGTCTGAGGACGGCGCCAGGTCTTCGACATCGGTGGCCGTGGAAAACGCAAGCCCGCGTCCAACAAACAACCCGGAGCCACTTGTACCGATGATGAGCGTATTGTTGGACTCCATCACAGCGAAGGCGATGACCGGAAGGGCGCCGAATCCGGCATCTTCCCATCGCCCCGTCTGTGACCTGTAGGCCAGTACTCCGTTGCCCCAGGTTCCGGCGAAGATCGTATCGCCCATGAAGGCCAGAGTTCGGACGTCATACTGCTCGCTGCCCTGCCCAAAGAGTTCCAGCTTGCCGTTCGTCAGGGCATAGACACCTTCCGGTGTAGCCGCGAAGAGCTGACCGTCGTAAGGTCCGTGCTTGGGACCAAAATGCAAGTCAAAGGCCCCGGACGGCAGGCCGTAATGGCCGCGGATCTTCGTGAACGTGATTCCAGAGTCGAACGATTCCCAGACGCCAGCTCCGATCGTTCCCACCACGATGTGGTTTGAGTCGTTCGGATCGACCTGGATGGCCCACGCCGGGGAGCCAAACGAATCTAGCTGGTTCCAACTGTATCCTCCGTCCGTGGAGCGATAGATGGATCCCCACTCCAGGTTCACCCCGGCGTACATGATGTCCTCGTCTTGGGGATCGATCGCGAGGGAGAGCACCTGGCGGTTACCCAGATCCAGGAACTGCCAGCTTTTCGCGTTGTCGTCGGAGCGCCAGACGCCGCCCTTACCATCGGCCCAGATGCCGACGAAGAGTGTCCCGGCCGAGTTGCGCTCGATCGCATAGGTGTAGAGGTTCTCGAAACCACGGTTCATGCGGGTCCAGCACTGGCCGCCGTCGTTGGAGTAGAGCACTCCGTAGCCGTAAGTGGCTGCGAACAGTTCTCCCGTCGGAGTCTTGACGATGTCCTGGATCACGGCGTTGGCCACGATCGCCGCGACATGCCGCCACTGGTCCAGCGAGCCGTTACCATCGCTGTCGATGAAGGCGTAGACGCCCGACCCGGGAGTGCCAGCGTAGATCACACCGTCGGATCCAGCGGTAATCGCAGACACGGTGTAGACCGGCAGATTGATCGCCTCGATCCAGTGGCCAATGTCCCTATCGAAGTAGAAGGCACCGCGCTCACGGCTGCCCACCAACAGTTGGCCGTCAGGCCCATGACTTATGGTTTCGATGGCCTGATCTTCGAGTCCGGCGCCAAAGGATCTCCAGTAGCCACCCTCCAGGCGGTAGACACCGTCGGTGTTGGTACCGGCATAGATGGAGCCGTCAAAGGCATGCAGTGCGTTGATGACTCCGACGGGTAGGCCAGCGCCCATGGGCTTCCACCATCCGTCAACCAGGGCGTAGACCCCCAGTCCGGCGGCGAAGGCAAAAACGACACCGGTAGCATCGTCCACGGCAACCGTCTTGACGTTCTTGCCGGCGAATGGGTTGGAGTTCGAGCCGGCCAGGCTCCAGTTCATTCCGTCCCAGAACTGTACGCTTCCGTCTCCGGCGGCGTAGAGTTGGCCGCGATTGTCAAGCAGGTCGATATCTCCGAAGGCGGCCTCGCGTGGACCAATGTTGTTCCAGCGCTCGCCCTGAGTATCCGAAACGAACACGCCGGCACCGGCTGTGGCCACGTAGACCACACCAGTTTTCGAGACGACGATGTCACGAATCGGCGTCCGGTTGTCTGTCTGGAGGAAGGCGGGCCAACTCTGACCGAAGTCGTCGGAGATGTGTACCGCGCCCGTCTCGGTTCCGGCATAAAGAAGATCGCTTGAGGGGTCGTACACCAAGGCGGTAATCGTGCCCATGTCCGTACAGTCGGACGGCGTGAAGGCCGCAGACGAACGTGCGGTGACAAGTGCGTTGTCCTGGTCATCCTCACTGGGGACGCCATTGTCTGGCGTCGAGTCAACGTCCATCTCATTCGCGTGTGTCACCTGAGCGATGTTCTCGATGGTGTTTGTCACGGTCACTTTGACAAGGATGTCGAGCGCGACGTTTTCCCCGGCGGCCAGGCTTCCGATGTCCCAATAGCCCGTCATCGAGTCGTAGCTACCCTGAGTGGCCCATGTGTCCTGGAACTGGGTTCCGTACGGGAGGATGTCCCGAACCCGGACGCCGGTGGCGTTACCCGGCCCGGCATTGACCACGGTGATTGTGAAGGTGACCGATTCGCCAACTCTAGGAGAGGACGTATCCACTTCCTTGGTCAGTTCGAGGTCGATGAGACGTCCCCGAATTTCTGTGAATCCGAAGTCGTTGCCGGTATCATGCTGCCCGAAGTAGCTGAACGAGGCTGTCTCCACGTTATCGGTGGTCAATTCGGTGTCAGAGGGGTAGCTGGCGAGGACCGTTTCCAAGACGAAGTCTCCCAAGGACGACACGGTGAAGCGATAAGTCCCGTCCGCCGAAGTTTGCATAGCGGCCACGAACGAATCGTTGGAGTCGACCTCGCCGTTTCCGTTGGTGTCGCGGAAGAGATTCACGGTCACATTACCCTGCCCGGACTCGCCATTGTCCAAGCTGCCGTTCTCATTGGAATCACGAAATACGGTACCCGAGATCTCATTGGCGGCGTCTGTCAGGCACGCGATGGCCTCGTAGTCTGTGTTGCCGGAGACGCCCAGGCTTGCACGTTGGATGGTGGAGCCTGTGCTGGCGTTGATGACAACAACCTCCCTTCCCTCATCCCCGACCACACCAAGCAGTGTCCCGTTGGCGGAGAAGCCAAGCCCTTCCACGTTCTCGACATCAAGATCGGTGAGGTCCGTGGTGCTGCCGTCCCATTTGTCAACCAGGACGAGGCGGCTCTTGCGACCATCATGGTTCATGATCCCGTACAGCTTGCCGTCGTAGGTATCGATGGCGATGTCGTCGATGTCGTCAAGAAGAACCCCATCGACCGTGATGGTCTCGACAACCACGTAGGTTTCGCCGAAGCCGAAGGCATCTTCGATGGCCATCCCTGTGTTCGGGTTGACCTGGATGAGCAGATCCGCCTCATTCGTTCGGCGAACCGAGGCAAAAAGCACACCCGAGAAGGGATCCAATGCGAGGCCGTCCACATCCCGGAAAGTCTGCCAGCCTTCTGAGCCGTCCCCGCCACCAAATTCGCCGACTTCGTAGAAGGCGCCCGTTGCGAGGTTCAAGGTGCCCAGGCGGCCTGCGTCTGCCGCGAACAGGGTCTCCGTAGACGGACTGTACGCGATCGCCTCCAGGTTTGTGGTCCAGGTCCTACCGATCACCACCTCGCCGCCCTGCGCCGGCAACTTGGTGAGCACATCGGCGGAGGCTCCGTTGAGATCATTGTCGGCGACCACGTAGCACAGAGCCGGACTCGATGAGGGAGGGCCGGGACGAAATCCAAAATCATTGCCTGAGTCGGTCTGCCCGAAAGCGCCAAACCAGCCAGCGTGAAAGCCGGCCGTAGTAAGTTCCGAATAGTCCGGGAGCGTGGACTCATCGACGGCCACCAGGAAACCTCCCAGGGCCGACAGTTCAAAGAGGTAGTTTCCGTCGTAGTCGGAGACGGTGTGGTCGAGCAACGTGTCATCGTAGTCCAGCTCTCCGTTGCCGTTCGTGTCCCGATACAACTTCAATGTTGCGCCGGCGAAGCCGTCGTCATATCCGTCGAAAACGCCGTTCTCGTTGGCGTCCTCGAAGACCCGGCCGGTGATCTTGTTCGTTGCATCGGTCATGCAGGCAATGGCCTCGTAGTCCGTGCCGGAATTGATCCCGAGCGTCGCCCGAAGCGTAGTTGCGCCGGTAGACTGGTTGATCACGACCACCTGCTTGTCGCCGTCCCCGAGCACTGCGAGAAGCGATCCATCTGCCGAGAAGCCCAGACCCTCTACGTTCTCGACGTCCAGGTCTGTGAGGTCCGTGATGGCGCCGGTACTCTTGTCGATGGACACGAGGCGGCTCTTGGCTCCATCCTCGTTGACAATGCCAAACATTCGCCCATCTTTCGGGTCGATCGCGATATCATCTACGTCGTCCAGCACGACATTGTCAGCGGTGATTGCGTCGACCACCACGTAGGTCGCGCCGTATCCGAAGGCGTCCTCGACCGCCATTCCGGACTGGATGTCCACCTGAATGAGCAGATCCTCCTCCAAACGCCGCACGGAAGCGTAGAGGATCCCACTGAATGGATCGAAAGTCAGGCCGTCGATGTCATTGAAGCCTTGGTGGCCGATTGCGCCCCCACCAGCCCCGAAAGGGCCGATTTCGCTAAATTCGCCCGACTGCAGGTCGAGGGTTCCGAATCTGCCGCTGTCGGCGGCATAAAGGATATCGGAGTCCGGGTCGAAGGCGACGGCCTCGACATAGGTGGTTCCGGTCAGGCCGATGAACTGCTCCTGGGCTCCATCGAGGCTGCTCAAAAAGTCGGTGTACTCCCCGGTGTTGTCGGCCACCAGATAACACAGCGCATCGCCCTCGGAGGCGCGAGCAGAAGTGATGGGGAGGAAGGCTGCCAGCAGAATGGCCAATAGGGCTGTGCGGATTCCTGGGTGCTGGGTCATGTCTCTTGGAGAGCGAACACGTCGGAGTCGCCTCCGTGGTCCGCAATAAGTGTGTACATCGATTCACCAAGGCGGTTGTCAATACCTGTGCCAACGCCCGGTGAAGGCATCCAGATGGTCTAAAACAGCCAAAACCGTTTCATTTAGAGACGATCCAATTCGGATCTCGTCTCAAAACGAAACCCGTTATTGTTGACAAACCATCGCGGTGGAGGGTACCTTCAAGGGGTCTTTCGCGACCGAAATCCTTCGGTCCCGGTCCGATATCCGACGCATGATTCGGGTCTTGTTTATCATCCTCGCTGTCGTCTCGATGGCGCTGGCTTTTGTGCTGTCCATCTCCTGGCTGTGGCTGGTCGCCGCCGTCATGTTGGTTGTCGCGGCCGTTATTCTGACGGTCGATACGAAGAAGCGACTCCGCCGGACGGCCATAGCGGGATCGAAGGCTGCCGACACGATGCGGCCACTGGAAGATCTCGGGTCGTTCGGCCTCTCGGAGGTTCGGGCCGTAGAGCGGAGCCTGGAAGGTGGCAATGAGGCGATTCCAGACCCGGGTTCTGAGAAGAAAGGGGCGATGGCCGATCATGGCGAGAATGAGGATGCGACCATGGTCGCGACACCTGAGCGCTCTTCCCCACCGCCGGCCATCGAACAACCTCCAACCTCGGCAATGGAGACTCCGGCGGGTACTCTGGTCTCTGAGCCGGTATCGACGTCGCGACGAGGTGGGGTCGTGCGCAAACGCGCTCGCCGGGAGAATATCATGGTCGAGGGCGTCGTGGACTCGCTTCGGGGTGAAGTGATTCTGTCGACCCTGCGTGGACTGCGGGCGGCCGTAGACGCCGTAACAGTGGCCGTACTGAGGCAGGAGCGGGCTCCGCTTGGTTATACGGTGGAGGCGATGGTGTCTCGTAACTCCTTCGCAAGGAGTGGAGGGCGGTTTGCCGCTTCTGAGCCCCTTGTAGCTTCCGGAAAGCCACTATCGCCCGTGGTGGAGCGGTGCAACAGTCGGGGAGGCTTCGATTCCAAACGGCTGGGCTATTACCATGAGCCCATTGCCATTCACGAGGTCGCTTTCGTGCCGATGGCCTGCGGCGGGGACACGTACTTGCTCATCGCGGATACGATGTCTGACGGCGTCCTGGCGCAGCCTGAATCCGGCCGAATGCTTCGGGAGTTTGCTCGATTGATTCAGGCTCTGGTAGCGGAACCGGCGAAGGCACAGGAGGACCCGGCCGGCCAGCAACTTCGGCCACGCCGCGAGATCATCGCCGAGGAAATGAAAGCGGCACGCGAGTCTTCGTTGCCTCTGGCTCTGGCACTGGTACATCTGAATCAGGCGGAGTCGCTTTCTGATCTCGAGCGACCGGAGACGGAGACTTCCCTGGCCGATAAACTCGAGGCTACGGCTGATGGAGGCCGGGTCGAGCGTTTTGGGGAACTCACCTACGGCATACTCAGGAAACAGGATGTTGACGACATGGCCCGATGGGCTTCCGCGCTTCATGCGGGATTCCTCTCGGAAGCCGGCACCCTTCGGGGCGGCGTGAGCGTTGGAGTGGCCATGCTGGGAGATCGCCATGATGGTCCGGATGAACTTCGGGCGGATGCTACGGCGGCGCTTCGTGAGTCGTATGAAACCGGCGAGTGCATCATCCTCGACTGAGTACGGTGGAGCATCACGTGAATCGGTTGCCACTTTTTGTGACCATTGTCCTGGACGGAGTCGGCATCGGAGCCCAGCCAGATTCTGCGAAATACGGAGATCAGAACGCTGACACGCTCGGTCATGTGTGCGAGTCAGAGGGCCCCTCGTTACCCAACCTCGCCGAAGCGGGGCTGGGGCGCATCGCAGATCTTGTCGGTGTGTATCCTGCCGACGAGCCTAAGGCGAGCTGGGGTCGGATGAAGCAGGCGTCGGCCGGAAAGGACTCAACCACCGGCCACTGGGAACTGGCGGGAATTCATCTCGGTCAGCCTCTCCCGACCTATCCAGACGGGTTCCCCGAAGACCTGCTGGCCGCTTTCCAGAGACACGCCGGGGTGCGTGGTGTCCTGGGAAATGAGGTGGCCTCGGGGACTGAAATTCTTGTCCGATTGGGCGAACGGCACGTGCATACCGGGTACCCCATCGTGTATACCTCGGCCGATTCCGTCTTTCAGATTGCGGCGCATGTGGATGTCGTCCCTCTCGAGACCCTGTACCATTGGTGCGATCTGGCGCGGCGTTTGGTGTGCGTCGGGGAACACTCAGTTGGCCGAGTTATCGCGAGGCCTTTTGCGGGTGTTCGGGGCCAATTCGTGCGACTCTCTGACAAGCGGCGCGATTTTTCTCGCCAACCCGAGGGCTCCATACTTCAACAAAATCTCCAGGAGGCGGGCGTCAGAACAGTTTCCATAGGAAAAGTGGCCGATCTGTTTGCCGGGATCGGATTCGACGAAACTCACAAAACAGGACCCAACGCACTGGGAATCGCGACCCTTCTAGATTGGCTATCGAACTGGGATGGCCGGCCGGCTTTCGTCTGGGTGAATCTGATCGACTTCGATCAGGAGTATGGCCATCGGAACGACCCGGGCGGCTTCGCCGGTTGTCTTGAGGAGTTCGATCAGGCCCTGCCATCCATTCGGGACGCCATGCCGAGCGGAGGAGCCCTGTTCGTCACGGCGGACCATGGGAATGATCCGACCACGCCTGGAACGGATCATAGTCGGGAGTATGTCCCGGTCTTGTTCTTCGACGGAAGGGAGGCACGTGACCTAGGAGATCGAGAATCCTTCATGGACCATGCCGCGACGGTGTTGGACTGGTTCGATCTCCCTACCCAAGGTTCGGCCTCTTCACTTTTTGACATACTCCCCGCCTTGAAACGCGAGGATTCTTGGATCAAGCAGCAACCGCTACACCCTCCCGAGCAAGCTCGAAAGGGCGGCTGACATTGCCTCTCCAACCGGGGAATGCCCTCCCCAGGATATTGATTGCGGCGTTGACGTCTCGGTCATGCGCGGCCCCGCATCCGGGGCGTTCACCGGGCGGGACATACAGAATTTGAAGTTGTGATTGCCGATTACGGATACGATTGCCGCCTAGGCCCTTCCATCCCGCCTGCTTGAGCGTGAACGAAGTGTAGTACCGGTAGCTTTTGAATCGGGGGAAACCGCCCTTCTTGGCGAAGAACCTCTCGTACGCCTTATCCAGGCGCTGCACCACGTCCTGCGTGGCTTGCGACCCAAGGAGGGACCAGTACGGATTCCGCTTACGCAGCCTGGCGATGTGCTTCATCAACCGGTTCGCGCCCAGGCTCTTGCCATACAGGCGATAGTATCGCCTTCTGAGTGCAAGAGTGTGATTCCAGATCGACGACGCGGCATGAATCTGGAGAACCAGATACTTCTCGCGCCCGGACGTGTACAGGCGATATTTGAGCGTACGTCTCACGACTGGTCGTCGATGTATCGCAGGACCTTGCTTGGCCGTCCCTTGAATGCGCGAACAACCATGAATACCACCTTCATCCGCTCGGCGATTGCTCCGACCAAAACCCGGCTACGCCGCTTCGGAATGAAAACGAAATGGTACCGTCCCGCGTGCACGGATGACAGCTGCATCGATATCCTGTTTTGTCGATCCACATATGTACATCACATGACAGACGACCACATGTTCCCGCCTATCACGGGAAACGAGAGGATCAGTCCATCCCCCGACTCAAGTGGGGGCCTTGCCAGGCTTCTCGCGCTCTCCTCAAAGGGTAATTACACTTTGTAATTAGATGGGGGCGACCTATCGTCCCCGAAACAACGCACCGCGCATGACCCTGGGAAAAGTAGTCGGCACAGTTTGGGCCACTCGCAAGGACGAGCAAATGGTGGGCATGAAGCTCCAGCTTGTCCAGGAGCTGAGACTCGACGGAACGCTGAAGGAGCGTTTTGTCGTGGCGGTGGACAGCGTCGGGGCCGGGGTCGGGGAAACGGTGTTATTCGTCCAGGGCTCGAGTGCCCGTCAGACCGACTTGACGAGGAACAAGCCCGTGGACGCCGTTATTACGGCCATTGTCGATCGGGTGGAGGTGGACTCGTGAACATGGGCCGGGTCATCGGGCGGGTATGGGCCACGTGCAAGGACCCTTCCCTGGAAGGTCGTCGGTTGCTGGTAATTCAACCGCTGACCTTCGAGCACCAGGAGAGTGGCGATCCGCTCATCGCCCTGGACACGGTCGATTCAGGCAGCGGCGATACGGTGATCTACGTCTCTTCGACAGAGGCAACGATTCCGTTCAAGCCAGCCGAAACCCCGACAGACGCCACGATTGTTGGTGTGCTCGACCGGGTCGACACGGTGTCGGGAAGTTGGAAGGCCTCGTAAGCCACGAGTCGGCGTCGGCCAAGGAGTCGGCGGTGTTGTCCGATCAGCGCGCCGATTTCGACTCCCCACAGGCAGTCGCAAGCTTCAATCGGCTATCAGCGGTACAAATCTGAAACCGTCGTGCTCTTCACGCTCGAATTCGGTCTCACCAGTCCGCACAATACGATGCATGACCTGGTTGTCTGCCGGCCCGACGGGAATGACCAGTCGTCCTCCCGGGGCCGTCTCTGTCGGGCATCGAAGCTGCATGAGGAGCGGTTCAGGAACGTCCATCGCTCCCGCGGTCACGATGATCCCATCGAACGGACTCATGATCTCCCATCCTTTCGTCCCGTCTCCGAGCCGACAGTTTGCCCGATAACCCAACTCGCGCAGCAAGGGGCGGACACGTTCATACAACGGCCGCAATCGTTCAATGGTAAAGAGCTGCGCCCCCAGCGTACACAAAACGGCAGCCTGGTAGCCGCTCCCCGTGCCGATTTCGAGAATGCGCTCGCCGAGCCTGGGCGCCAGCATCTGAGACTGATAGGCCACCGTGAACGGCTGTGAGATCGTTTGCGAGAGTCCGATCGGGAGCGCCAGGTCCTCGTAGGCCCGACCGGCCAGTGCTTGGTCCATGAACCGGTGCCGAGGGACGCGACCGATGGAGTCGAGCACCCGTTCATCATGGATACCCTTCCCCCTAAGTAACTGGACGAGAGCCAGTCGAGGACGCGAAAAACGTGAATCGGAATCCAATTCAGGACTCTGGTTGTTCGTCGGGAGCGGCAAGTTGTGGAGCGAGAGCCTCGAGGAGTTGCTCTCTTACGCGAATGGTGGAGACATCCCGTTCCAGGCGCCCTTCCACAGATACAGACACTCGACCCGTTTCTTCTGAGACCACAACAACGATGGCGTCGGTCTGCTCGGTCAGCCCGACCGCGGCTCGATGCCTCAAGCCAAGCTCGGGTGCCAATCGCATGTTGGCAGACACTGGAAGAATGCAGCGTGCCGCCTCAAGGCGCCCTGCCCGCACGATGACAGCTCCATCGTGGAGCGGGTTCTGCGAATAGAAAATGGTCAGAAGCAGGTCGCGGCTGATCTGAGCGTGAAGCTGGGCACCGGTCTCTATATAACTTCTCAGGCCGGCCGTTCGTTCGAAGGCAATCAAGGCGCCTATCCTGCGGCTGCTCATTTCGCTCACCGCCGCCACAATCTCGGCGATGCGTTCTTCCTGGGCCGGCGAGGACATGAAACGTCGGACAAGTGGGTTCTGCCCGACCAGGAGGAGAAGCCGACGGATCTCAGGCTGGAACAAGATTATGACCGCCAGAACGAAGACTTCACTCAGAGATCCGAACAACGCACGCAGCATGGTCATGTCGGCTGCGGTCACCAGAACCTGAATCAGATAGAGGGCCAGGATCCCCAGGAAAATCTGCACCGCGATGGTGCCCCGCATCCGCTGGTAAAGCTTGTACAGAACCCAAGCCACCAGGCCGATCTCGACGAGATCGACTACACGAATTGGTATGACCCAATCAAAGATGGTCAAGTCGAAGCGGTGTTCGAGGAAGGGCGGC
>CAYXSE010000031.1:10635-21647 GCA_964466675.1 uncultured Rhodothermales bacterium
ATCAAGGTACGAATCCACACTCCCAGACCCCACATTTGATCGCAATGCCTTGCCCATCACCCGAAGCATCTGGACGGTTTCCCGAACATCGTGTGTTCGAACAATGGACGCTCCCCTCATTACGGCGACGGCCGTCGCACCCAGGCTCCCGAAAAGTCGATCTGCGGCCGGAGTCGGGCTCTCGGGAGTGCCCAGGGCCGCTCCGATGGAGGATTTCCGCGAGACGCCGATGAGCGCGGGATACCCCAGGTCGATCAAGGTGTCCATCCCGTCGACCAATCGCAGATTGTCTCGAACCGATTTCCCAAAACCGAAGCCCGGGTCAAGAATTACGCTATGGACTCCTGCGGCCGTGGCCATGGACGCAGCGGACTGAAGAAACTGGGCCACATCGACTACGACATCATCGTAGTCCTCGACGTGAGGCATGCCCCCCACAAACCCGCGCGAGTGCATAATGACGAGGCCGGCGCCCGCCCGACCCACTAGTGACGCGATGCCTGGATTATGCCGAAGGCCGGTCACATCATTGATGAGGTGAGCTCCCTCCTCGAGGGCAGCCCTGGCCACTTCCTCCTGAAAAGTGTCCACCGAAAGCAGCGCTCCGGGATGGGCTAGGAGAATACCTCGGACAACTGGGAGGATTCGATCCAGCTCTTCCTGTGCCGACACGGGTTCGGCCCCGGCACCATAGGCCTTTCCGCCGGGCCGGGAGGAGGCCCCTCCCACGTCAATAAGGGTCGCTCCCTGGTGGACCATTTCTTCGGCTCGAGCCAACGCGGGGCCGGGCGCCAGATAGGCGCCGCCGTCTGAGAATGAATCCGGGGTCACGTTGAGGATGCCCATGACGTGGGCTTGCCCCGGACGGCAATCCAGGATCTGACCTCGCAGGTTCAACTGAAAACGATCGACCACTTTCATCACAAAGGGACCATGAACGAGGTAGACCCGTACCCCGCGAGCCGGTTTCGTATCGGATCCCGTTTTTGATGGGCGCGAACCGTCAATTTGGTCGGCACCAAGACAAATTTCGATCTCGTGTTCCCTCTCCGGATACTTCCCTACTTACCTCCCCTGAAGCGTATAGAGCGTTTTCTTGCGGCGCCCGAGGCTAGGCAGGAGGGCCTTCTGAAGGAGCAATTGTTCGCGGCCCGGAATACCGAGTGGGGTCGGCGATATGGATTCACGGATATTCTGGCTAGCCGAGACCCGATTGACGCTTTTCAGGGACAGGTCCCGCTCAGCACGTACGATGCGTATAGAGACGACGTACGACGGGTCAGGCGAGGTGCGGCGGACGTGATGTGGCCGGGGGTGGTCAAGCATTTTGCCGTTTCCAGTGGGACGGCATCCGCAGGAAAGGTCATTCCGCAAAGCCTGCAAACGCTGGCCGCAAACCGCAGATTCAGCCTGTCTACAGCGCTCACCTACGCACAAACATCCGGTAGCGCCCGATTCATGGCCGGGCGGCTTCTGTCGGTCCCCGGACGGATCGAGGAGGACCAAGAATCCCCGGGGACCTGGGTTGGAGAAATGAGCGGTCTGATGTACCTCTTTGCGCCCTGGTGGATAAAGCGGTTCTCCCAGGCAGTGGGCGAAGACGTCCTCTTCATGACAAAGTGGGAAGACAAGCTGAACGCGATGGTTCAGGCAACGCTCTCCATGGACATTCGCTCGATTGCCATGGTGCCGTCCTGGGCGGTGGTTTTCTTCCCGATGCTCATGGATGAATACAACCGGAAGAAGGGTACACATGTTACCACGATTCGAGAGATTTGGCCCAATCTCCAGGTGTTCTTCTCCGGTGCGGTTGCTCTGTCTTCGTACCTAGCCCTCCTCACGGAGCAGGTTGGGGGAGAGGACATGGACTTCATCGAGAGTTATGGGGCGTCCGAAGGGGTGTTTTCATTTCAAAATCACGCGTCCGATTCGGACATGTTGCTTCACCTGGACAATGGGGTGTTCTTTGAGTTCGTCCGCGTTGGAGATGGCGAACAGCGCAGATGCACCGTTCGAGACGTGGAGGTCGGCGTCCGGTATAGTATCCATGTCACCTCGTACAGTGGGCTTTGGGCCTACGAAGTCGGGGATATCGTTAAATTCACGTCATTGAGCCCGTTTCGGATCGTCGTGGCCGGCCGCACCAACGAAATTCTGGATCTCTATGGGGAGGCCATTTTCGGCGGCGAGGCGAGGGCCGCCCTGCGTGAGGCTTGTTCCGCGACAGGGGACCGATTCAGGGACTATCACATCACCTCGGTGGCACCGTCAGGGCGGCGCGCGCCCCGTCACCAGTGGCTCATTGAATTCGACCACGCGCCGGAGGATCTCGGAGCGCTAGCCTCGGCGATTGATACGTACTTACAAAGCGTGAATCGGCACTACGTCATAAGACGCGAGTGTGGAGCTTTCGAGGAGCCTGAAATTATCCCTTTGCCGCCGGGCACTTTCATGCGGTGGCTGAGGGAGAGTAGAGGGCGGATCAGCGCTCAAACGAAGGTTCCCCGTATGAGTGAAGAGCGGAACATTGCAGAGGACATTCTGAGATCACTGGAAACAAACCAGGCAGATGGTTCATAAGTACCTGGTAAATAGGTACTTCGAGACAATCTAATGCACTTGTAGCAGGTCGGAATCAACCGGCGCGTCCGGGAACAAGACCATAGGGAACGAGTGAAGGGCCGTCGCTGCGACAGCAACGCACAGCCCCCCACCCGCCCCGGCTGCCGAAGACGATAATCGCTAAGAGGAAGAAGGTTTATGTACGTCCCACGCCAGCAACGCATGCTCGACCAGTATCTCCAGGAGATAGGTCAAATTCCGTTGCTGACTCCGCAGAAGGAGGTGGACCTGGCTCGCCGCATCAAGCAGGGTGATCAGGACGCACTACACGAATTGACGAGAGCTAATCTCAGGTTCGTGGTCTCCGTCGCCAAGAAGTATCAGGGACAAGGCCTGACGCTGGCCGACCTGATCAATGAGGGCAACTACGGCCTGATCAAGGCCGCCCAGCGATTCGACGAAACCCGCGGTTTCAAGTTTATCTCTTACGCCGTTTGGTGGATTCGCCAGGCCATCCTGCAGGCTCTTGCCGAGCAGAGCCGCGTGGTCCGTCTCCCGCTGAATCGTATTGGGACGATCTCCAAGATTCGCAAGACCAGTGCCCGTTTGGCGCAGGTGCACGAGCGCCAGCCCAACATCGAGGAATTGGCGAGTGAACTCGAGGTGGACGTCGAAAAAGTCCGCGAGGCCATGCAGCACACCGGGCGCCATCTTTCCATGGATGCCCCGTTCAACGAAGACGACGACAACAGTCTCCTCGACGTGTTACCGAACGACGAGGACACCTCGCCGGACGAAGTCCTCATGGACGAGTCGCTCAAGATTGACATTGAGCGCGCGCTCTCGCTGCTTCACCCGCGTGAGGCCGAGATCACACGACTCTACTTCGGTATCGGGCGTGAGCACCCGCTCACGTTGGAAGAGATCGGCCAGCGCTTTGGCCTGACGCGTGAACGCGTCCGCCAGATCAAGGAAAAATCTCTCCGGAAGCTTCGGCAGAAGCATCGGAGAGAGGAACTCCAAATGCACATCGGCTGATCTGCGGCGGCTTTTTCCGCGTGTCGTCGTTGGGCTGCGGACTCGGGTCGCTGCGGCGTGTGGGAACACGCCTCACTCTCCTCGCCTTGCCCGCCTAGACACGCGAAAAAATCCACTCGCAGATCCACGAGGGATGGCGGGATTCGCGCTCGGTCGTTGGCGGCGCGTAGCGCCTGAACTCCCATTGCGTTGGGCGGGACGGGGCGGGGAGAATTATACTGCCGGTACTTCTCAGTTATAGGAATGCAAGTGGGCTGGCTTCGTCATGTGATAGTAGACATTGCCGTGACTGTGATCGTCTTGATTGCGGTTTCTACTGGCGAGAACTGGGCTTTTTGGGTTATCTGGATCTACACCCCGTTTCTTTTGCTGCTCAAAATCGGCGCGCTTACGGGCGGCGTCGGCAGATCGTCTGAGGGAGTCCCGGACTGGATTTATCATTTGTTGTATGCCACGAATGTGCTGGCGCTGCTCTACGCCGCCTCGTATTGGGTGGCCGGCGGCTGGGTAGCAATCTGGCTGATTTCTGCCGTCGTCGGGTCACGCCAGACCACCGTTGGCAGCAAGACCAAGAGCAAGGGCAAGAAGACGGGCGGCTGAGCGCCGAGTTGGTATGCACCTGACTTACTACACACTTCGCGCGATGGCGCGAGAGTGGGCGGATCCGAACGGAGAGTTCTTCCTGGTGGGCGCGACCATCCTGGACGCCTACTCTAGTGCGCGTGACGAATTGACGATGGAGTTTCAGGCAGTTTCTGGTGATGTGTCCACCTTGCGCGTTTCCGTTCAGCCGGGATTCAGGTATATCTTTCGCCAGTCCGGGTCAGGCAGGCCACGCCGCAACGCAACCTCGCTACTCCAGCCAGTCCTTGGACGGGCCATTGCCAGCGTCGAGGTGGCCGACCGGGATCGGGTCTTGGACTTGACCACCGAGAACGGACTCATCATCAGGACGATGCTCTTCGGCCCACGCGCGAACGTATTGGTCGGGACGCGGCATGGGAACGTGCAGAGTGCCTTCCGGGAGAAGGTGGCTCCCGCCACGCTTCCGGAGCCCCGCGCCGCGCCGGACCCGGAAGAAGCGCAGGAGCTCGCCGAACGTTGGCCCGACGGGGCGCAACCCGTTCCCAAAGCGCTGGCCAGAGCCGCCCCGCTTTTTGACATTTGGTTGGCCAGGGAGGCCGTATCGCGGGCGGCGCTGGACGTCTCGGATGCGTGTCTATTGGAAGATCATCACTTCCAGCGACTGAGTGATGCCCTCCAGTCGGTCCGAGAATCGCTCGAATCCCCACACCCCACGGTATATCGGAAGGGGCGATCACCGATTGCCTTTTCGCTGATTCCGCTAGCGGAACCGCCCGGTGAGGCGTCCACGTCCGAGACCGTCGACTCGGGGGTGTCGAGTTTCGTCCGGTCCACGCTGTCAGAGCGGAGTTTCCTGAGGGAGTACGATCCCATGCTTCGGGGTCTCGAAAAGACTGCCCTCAAGAGCCGAAAGCGGGCCGACGCCATGCTTCGCGAACTGTCGGAGCCCTCGCGTGCCGACAAGTACGAGCGGTGGGGCCACCTGCTCATGGCCGGCGCTGTCACGCTTCCCGCCGGGCAGGAAGAAATTCAGCTTCCAGACTTGTTTGCAGGCGGAGACTCGGTAATGGTCCCGCTGGACCCGTCTGCAAGCGGCCGGGAAAACGCGGACCGATACTATGACAAGGCCAGACGTACACGACGGGCCAGAGAGGAAGCCGAGCAGCGCATGGAGTCGGTAGACCGCGCCCGCATATCCAGCGAAGCCCTGGTGGAAGAACTGCGGGGCATCTCGGATCGGAAGGCGCTGAAAGCGTTTCGCCAGTCCCATGCCAATGCCTTGGCGGCGCTTCGAGGTCGGGACAAGGAAGGAGCGGACTCAGTGCCTTTCCGGAGGTATTTTGTGGGCGAAGGCTACGAGGTATGGGTAGGCCGAAACGCCAAACAGAACGACGATCTGACTTTCCAATGCGCCGGCAAGCACGATTTCTGGCTGCACGCACGAGGCATCGCCGGATCCCATACAGTACTCAGGCGCTCCAGCAAGACCGCGGAGCCGCCCAAGTGGGTGGTCGAAAAGGCGGCGTCCATCGCGGCGTACCACAGCAAGGCCAGAGGATCCGGACTCGTCCCGGTAATCGTGACTGAAAGGAAGTATGTTCGAAAGGCTCGAAAGGGGCCACCCGGAGCGGTGCTGGTGGAAAGAGAAGAAGTCCTGATCGTTCCTCCGCGACTCCCCGATACCGATTCAGCATGATGATATTCAAAAACGGATGCGCCCTCCTGGCCGCGGTTGTGTTGTTGTCGGGGTGTCGCTCGACCAGTGTTCCATTTACCAAAAGTGACGTACGAGGGGCCCAGCGCGTGGCGGGGATGTCGTTTACCGACACCGAAATTGATACCCTGTACGGTAATCTGACTCGCAATCTGGAGAACTACCTCGATCTCCGGAAGCATCCGTTGGAAAACTCGGTCGTGCCTGCGCTGTCGTTCGACCCGCGCCCTCGCGGTTTCATCATGCCCGCCGGTCCAGACCGGGTTGAACTTCCTCTCCCCCAGAACTTGGCGATCCCGGGTGCGGAGGAGTGGGCTTACCTGAGTGTCGCGGAACTCGGGGCCCTCTTGAGAGACCGGAAGATTTCGTCTGTCGAGTTGACCCGGTTCTTCTTGGCTCGACTTCGCCAACACAATGAAGTACTTCAGGCGGTCGTCACCTTCACCGAGGAGCGTGCCCTCGAAGCTGCCGGGCTGGCCGACGAGGAAATCGCGGCCGGGAGATGGCGCGGGCCCCTCCACGGGATCCCGTATGGGGCCAAGGATCTGCTCGCCGTGCCCGGTTATCCGACCACTTGGGGGGCGGGGCCGTATCGAGACCAGATCATCGACCACACGGCCGCGGTGATCCGAAAATTGGACGAGGCGGGAGCCGTGCTTGTTGCCAAACTGGCCAGCGGGGAACTGGCTTCTGGCGACAGGTGGTTCGGCGGCCGCACCCGAACACCTTGGGACACCGATGTCGGTGCCAGTGGATCCTCGGCCGGCCCCGGGGCGGCGACCGCGGCCGGATTGGTACCGTTCGCCATCGGCACGGAGACATGGGGTTCGATCATATCACCGTCCACTCGGAGTGGCCTGACCGGTCTCCGGCCCACGTTTGGTCGTGTGAGCCGGAATGGCGTCATGACGCTGTCCTGGTCTCTGGACAAAATCGGGCCGATGTGTCGGAGTGCGCTCGATTGCGCGCTGGTGTTCGATGCCATTAGAGGAGTCGATCCGGCCGATCGCTCCACGGTCGATGCGCCGTTGGTCGTCGGGGGGGACCTGGATTGGTCCAAGCTGCGACTCGGATACGTCAAAGCGGACTTCGACTCAGACACGACAGCGACGGGGGACAACGCCCGAGCGGCACTCGAGGTGTTTCGAACGATGGGCCTGCGCGTGGACTCGGTCGCATGGCCGGGTCCGGTGAGTTGGAGTGGAGTGATCTCCACCATCATTCGAGGCGAGTCGGGCGCGGTCTTCGACCAATTGATCGATGAAAATGGAGACCGCGAGCTGTCGCGGCAGAGCCGGGGATCCCGCGCAAATTCCATTCGCCAGTCACGATTCATTCCGGCCTCCGAGTACATCCAGGCGAATCGACATCGCACTCTCCTCATCGAGAGAATGGATTCCCTGATGGCCGAATTCGACTTCCTCATTGCTCCGAGCGGCGCCGGCGGGTCTGTCACGAATCTCACCGGGCACCCTGCCATCACACTTCATAGTGGCTTTCGCAAGCCGGATCCTGACAAGGATGTTCGTCTCCCGACGGGAGTATCGCTGATTGGCCGCCTCTACGATGAAGGCACGATCCTGACAGCGGCAATGGCCTATCAAGCCCGGACAGAATTCCACCACGAACACCCACCGCATTTTAAGTAGTATGACCTGGTTGGAAGCGCTCATCCTGGGCTTGGTCCAGGGAATCACCGAATTTCTCCCGGTGTCGTCATCGGGCCACCTGGTTCTTGGGAGATACTTGCTGGGCCTGGAGCCCGGCGATGGTGTCGTGTTTGAGGTGTTCGTCCACTTCGGCACCACCCTTTCTATTATTGTCGTCTATCGAACCGAAATCCTGAGCCTCATTGTTGAGACCTTTCAGTCTCTAGTGGATCCGTCGAACCTGGCCGAGCACTACCGGGATCGCGCCTCCTTCCGGACGGCTATGCTGATTCTCCTGACCCTCATCCCCACCGGCCTCGCCTATGTGCTGTTCAAGGACTCGATCGAAGCGGCTTTCACTTCGCCCAGGTTGGTGTCCGGGATGCTTCTCGTCACCGGGGCGATGCTCCTCGCCACCGTCTTCAAGCCAAACACGAAGGGAGACCTTGGGCCGCTCCGGGCGCTGATAGTGGGCGTGGCTCAGGCCTTGGCCATGGTGCCCGGGATCTCTCGCTCGGGCTCGACCATTTGCACGGCGCTGTATCTGGACGTCGAACCGGAGCGCGCGGCCAACTTCTCGTTTCTGATGCTCTTGCCGGTGGTGATTGGAGCCACAATCCTCAAGACCGGAGAATTGGCTGCCGCGGGATCTGTCGACTGGATCCCGGTCTTGGTCGGGACTTTGGTCGCCTTCGTTGGTGGAATCGCGGCGATTCATCTGGTACTGGATTTCGTAAGACGCGGCCGGCTCCAATATTTCGCGTTCTACTGCTTCCTGGTCGGAACGCTGGGGTTGGTTCTCATCCCCTGAGCCCATCGGTAGCGAAGGCGAAGCGTCTCATTTTAAGATTCGCCCGCTTGGCCGATACACAGACGTGAACAGTGCCCCATTCTGCAGATCGGGGCGGAACCTTCACGTACCCCAACCGGACATGAAATACCGGATCTTTGTCGTCGATGACGACAAGCATTACGCTCGGATGCTGAGCTACCGCCTGGACAAACATCCCGAGTACGAGGTCGAGGCCTTCTCCTCTGGCGAGGAAGTTCTCCGGAACATGGGCAAGAAGCCTGACCTGATTCTGCTGGACATCATGATGCCGGGGATCGACGGTATCGAGGTTCTTCGCAGGATCGTATCCCGGCGGCCGAACCTGCCCGTGATCATGGTCTCGGCGCAGGGAGTGGTTGGAACGGCCGTCGAAGCCATGAGAATCGGCGCTTATGACTATATCACGAAGGGACAGGACGACCTGGTCAAGCTGGACACCATCGTCAAGAACGTGCTGGAGAAGGTCACCCTGGAGCGGGAAGTGACGACACTTCGCAGTGAGGTGACCAAGAAGTACTCCATGTCTGGTATGGTTGGCGAAAGCCCCGCCATGCAGAAGGTTTATAAGATGATCCAGAAGAGTCTGCGCGGTGACCTTACCGTAGCGATTCAGGGAGAATCCGGGACCGGAAAGGAATTGGTCGCGAAGGCCATCCACTACAATTCTGCTCGCAAACGCGGCCCGTTCGTGGTCGTGAACTGTGCGGCCATCCCGCGGGACCTCATGGAGAGCGAGTTCTTCGGCCATGAGAAAGGCTCATTCACCGGTGCGCACGCTCGCAAGATCGGGAAGTTCGAACAGGCTGATGGCGGGACCATCTTCCTGGACGAGATCGGCGAACTGGATCTGGACCTGCAGGCAAAACTGCTGCGGGCGCTCCAGGAAGGCGAGCTAAATCGGGTCGGCGGAAACGATACCATCACGTTCGACGCCCGCGTAATCAGCGCAACGAACCGTGATGTCGTCCCCATGATCAGGGACAACAAATTTAGGGAGGACCTCTACTACAGACTCTTCCAGTATCCAATTCCGCTGCCACCCCTCAGGCACCGCGGCCAGGATATCTTGGTCCTCGCCAACTACTTCCTCAGGGAATACACCAATTCAAACGCGGACTTCAAGGGCAAGAAACTCTCGACTGCGGCGCGCCACGCCATCGCAGGCTTCCCTTGGCCGGGCAACGTCCGCGAGCTGAAAAGTGCGGTCGAACGGGCAATTCTGCTTTCGGATACGGACGATATCTCCGTCGCAGATCTCATGCTCACCCACGGAAGCGCGGTTTCCCCATGGTCGGAACGTGTCTCGTTGGCCCAAGCGGCGGAGACCACATTCCACGCTCCGCAACCAACCTCATTCGAAGGCGGTACAAGCTTCGATGAAACCCAGGTGACTATGTCCGGCATCGTGCTGGGAGAGGATGGCGACGACATTGTGTCGCTCGACGATCTCAAACACCGCGCTGTCGAACGGGCCTACAGGCTTTGTGACGGCAACGTAGACCGGGCGGCGGTTGAGTTGGGAATCGGGCGGGCGACGATGTATCGTCTGCTGAAGAAGTATCAGATGATGACCTAGATCGGGCCAGGCGTCGCGTCTGGATGGATCCGGGCAGTATCTTTCTGCAAGGTTATCCGGGCACACAATGCGTCTTTCTGAATACGAGCGTAAGGTTCGTCGCGAAATAGAATCGTGGCAGCACGGCGATGCCGGGCTCGTCACCAAGGTTCTGAACTGGGCCATGCAGCCCGTGGACTGGGTAGTTCGCCGTGTGGTGAACGAGGAAATGGAGGCCCAGGCTGACGAAGCCGTGACGGGATTCCTGGCGCTATTGAATGACGCATCGGAGTGGACCTATGACGTCTCCGCCGTTCTCGAGGAAGCCAAGCGGCAGGGCGTGACGGCTGAGTCCGTCGAGGAGCTTCGAGATGCTCCGTTGGACATCCTGGACAAGATCGCCAAGGAGCATACCACGGAGAATGCGCTTCTGGCGGCGGTCGAAGGCGGCGGCACGGGACTCGGCGGAGCGTTTCTCATCGCGGCCGACATCCCGCTCCTGTTCACCATCAATCTGAGGCTGATCCAACAGATCGGAGCGAGCTACGGGTTTGACATGTCCGGTCCGGACTACAGGCCGCTAGTCTTGTCCATCTTCAACGTGGCCTCTTCCGGCAGCAAGGAAGCCAAGCATGATGCCGTTCGTGAGGTTGGCGTCGCGGGTGCGGCGCTTGCGCGGGATATGGAGTACCGCGGGCGGGTGAGCGGCAGCTTTCGCGAACAGAACCGGCATCTCCCGCGAGAGATCGCCAAGAACATCATCGGCCGGAAGATCGCCCAGATGATCCCGATCGCCGGCGCGGCGGTTGGAGCAGGCATCAACTACTGGTTCACGACGGAGACCGCGGAGACCGCGTTCATGCTGATGCGGGCGCTGTATTTGGAGCGGAAGGAGCGGGCGTAAGCCGAGGCTGCCTGGTCCTGGCGGACTCGATTGCGCTAGGCCGAGGCCAGATCTGGCAACTCCCACAACGCTTCAGGCGCGATATCCGCGCCATTGGGCCAGACCACCGTTCCTGCTTGACCGTCCAGCGTTACCTGGCGAAAAAAATCAGGGTCTTTGAGCGGCTCGAATAC
>CAYXSE010000032.1:0-4780 GCA_964466675.1 uncultured Rhodothermales bacterium
CGAAGCCATTGAATGGCCGCCCCTGCGATATAGACGCCTCCGTCCAATGCGTACGTCAGGACACCATCGATGCTCCAAACTGCGGTCGTGATCAATCCATTTGGAGAGGGAATCGGAGCGTTTCCGGTGTTCATCAGCATAAAACAACCGGTCCCATAGGTCGTTTTGAGAGAACCCTCGCCGAAGCAAGCCTGTCCAAAAAGAGCCGCAGCTTGATCGACCACGCTTCCAGCGATTGGAACCTCTGCTTCAAACAGCGCTCCCGGCGAGGTGTGAGCAAACAGGCCGACGCTCTCCCGAATCTCCGGCAGAATAGATTTCGGAATTCCGACGATATCGAGCAGTTCTTCATCCCACCGCCCAGTCCGCAGATTGAACAACATCGTTCTGGCGGCTGTCGACGCATCAGTCACATAAAGTTCGCCGCCGGTCATTTTCCACAGCAGCCAAGTATCCAGAGTGCCGACCCGCAGTTCGCCGTTCCGTGCCCTGGTCCAGGCCCCCTCGACGGAATCCAGAATCCACTTGATCTTCAGGGCCGAAAAATAGGCGTCGACCGGGAGCCCGGTCTTGCGAGTGACCAGCTCTCCAAATTCGGTCCTGATAGAGTCCGCGGCCCCAGAGGTCCGTCTATCCTGCCAGACGATGGCATTGTAAATCGGCTCGCCCGTCCTTCGGTCCCAGACCATGCAGGTTTCGCCTTGGTTGGCGAGCCCGATCGCCCGCAAATCGCGGGCGTTAAGATTCGACTGTTCTAGAGCAACCGAGACGGACTCGATTGTTCTGGTCCACAATTCGGCGGGATCGTGCTCTACCCATCCGGGCTTTGGGTAAAACTGCTTGTGCTCGAAATACCCTCTTCCACAAGTGTCCCACTCTTCGTTGAACACGATTGCAGTCGTGCCCGTCGTGCCCTGGTCGATTCCCAAATAATGCATTTCGACGGCGCTGGGCCTTTCGTGAACGAACAGTCATCAACCTAGCGATGCCAGTGGCCGAAGACTGCTCGGTGATGGCGGGGGGATCTAAAAGTGATCGGCGAACCAAACAGAAAGGGCTCAAGGGGCCGAAATGGGTCAAAATTCCCATTTGCCCTTGACAATCTCCCGGAAGTTACTACATTTGTTGCAAATACAACACGAAAACCACCACTGTGTCGTCAAAGCGACACGCTCCTAAGACAGCCCCTTTCCCATCCCAATCACCGAACTCCTTTTGTGAACGCTATTGACCTCGAAACGGCTCGGGGCCCGCTGTACCTCATCAACAACCGGTACAACGCCCTCCGCAGATCGGAAAAACGAGTCGCCGAATTCGTCCAGACTCACATGGAGGAAGTCGTGGTGCTTTCTCTCAAGGGTCTAGCCAAGGAGTGCCAAACAAGCGACGCAACGGTTCTTCGATTCTGCAGATCGCTGGGCTATCTGGGATTCGCGGATTTCAAGGTGTCTCTCGTGCCGGAGCTCCTCCGCACTAGCGACAAATATCGCATTCGGGCTCGGGGCACCAACAATTCAGAGACAGCCAAGGAGATGCTGCAGCGCAGCTTCCAGGCGCAAATGGATTCCACCTTACAAAATTGTGATGATGCGATGCTGGCCTCGGTGGCACGGCACATCTCAGAGGCAGACAAGATTCTCACCGTCGGACTAGGCGGTTCCGCGGGAGTCGCGCACATCTTCTGTGACTCCCTGGGAAGTCTGGGAATCTTCAGCAGCTTCTCGCACGACCGCTCCATCATTCAAAACGCGGTTTCCACTCTTGGAGACGGGGACGTCGTTGTGGGTATATCACACTCCGGTGAGACGGAGGAAGTTGTGTCAGCCGTGAAGAGGGCGCGAGACAACGGCGCCGTGACCATGTGTATCACAAACTTTTCCCCCTCCGAGCTGGCCATGGCGGCGCAGTACTCATTCGTGACGGGGGTCCCCGCAAACCTGTTGGGGAGCTATTCCTGCCAGGCTCGTCTTTCGCAACTGGGCATACTGGAACTGGTCCTGCACGAACTATCCGACTTGCTCTCAAGACACAACTAGTTCAAGGCACGACATCACTCCACAGCTGGAGACGACCAGCGGTGGGCACTCGCGACTAAAACAGAATGGTTCACAAAGGATGGAAAAAATCATGACAAAATCGATGACGGTCTTGTTCCTAGCCCTGTGTCTGGGGATCGGAACTAAGGATGTAGAGGCGAACGTGTTCGCTTCTTCCGTGACAGTAGACTTCAACGGCACATTTCCGGCAACAATCTCATACAATCTCAATCAGAACGCGACTTCGGTTGTGGTTACGATCAGAGACTATCCTGCCGGAAATGTCGTAAGAACGATAACAGTTCAGGCAGGCGCAAACGGCACATTGGTTGGTTTCAATGATGTTGCTTGGGATGGATCATTGGATGCGGGAGGCACAGCATCCAGCGGTGTGTTTACGATTGAAATTGATGCCATGGATGATTCGGGTTCAGACGGATTCGAATTGCTCAGCTTTGAGCAAGGCCCGGACAGTTGGTACTGGAGCTCCTCCGGCGTAGCTGCTAACACGCGGCAGACCAGTCCTGATTTTGGATCGGTGTACGTGACCGAGCGTACTGGCGGAACTTCGAGCAATCCAGGCGGCATACTCACCCAGAAAGGACTGTACATACACGATTCCTTCGGCCGCTATCTCGGCTTCCAGCAGAACATCGCCTATGCCGAGGGTAACTCCGCGATCGATTGGACCGTCGCGTTCGATGAAGGATCGCCATTCGGAGCGACTGTCGGACCGGATGATCGGGTCTATGTCTGGGTCCTCGCGAGCAATCGGGACGATCCAAAAATTGGTGGCATCGCCGTCGGTGACGGCACCTGGTCTGCGGCTAGTGTCGAAACTATTCTGGATTTTACCGATCTGGCTAACCACAACCCGATTTCGGACGCCATCGTAGTTGGACTCGGCGCCGATCGAATGCTTTACACAGTAGAGCAGAACGGTGCGAAAACGGGCTCTGACAACGACAGCGCGGACGATGGAGATGGGTTCACCTCTTCCGAAATAAAGCGATATGCTCTCGGAACCGGTAGCGGACTGTTCACCGGATCTGGGGAAGTAGTGATTGCCACATCGGTAATCCCCAATGCTTTCCGCATCCAAATGGATGCTGCCGGGTTCCTGTATGTTGTGCAGCAGGCTTATGATTCGCTCGCCGTAGCGGACAATATTTACGGCCTCAGCAAGTGGGATATCTCCGGCGCCGACCCCGTGGAGGTCTGGCACATTGGTCTTGACTCGGCTCCGGATCACCGCGACGCTGCCAACGCGTTGAACGCCCGGGCGACGAATTTCAACGGGCTGGCCCTCGACGAGACCAGAGGCCGCGTTTATGTCACGAGGAAAAACAGCTCGAGACCCCTGCATAACGTCTTGGGTTATGACATGGCGACGGGCGATTTCTGGGCGAGTTTTGCTTCTGCAGAATCCGTCTCCGGCGGTGTCATTACAGACATTCCTGGCAGCACCGGGTTCAGCATTCGGGATGTTGATGTCGACGCAGCGGGCAATGTGGTCGTTGTGAACACCTCGTTTGAAGCCCTCAGAATGTATTCGCCTCCGGATGGGGCGAATAACTTCGTTACGCACAGCGCTTGGGCGGTCGATGTGACCAACAGTACAGTTGTTGCGACTCCGTACGTAGTGGGTACATCGATCGAGTATGACGGCAGCGAGATCCCGCAGCAGTACACCATCGATCAGAATTACCCGAATCCGTTCAACGCGGGCACGGTCATTCAATATTCGCTTCCTTCTGCGAGTAACGTGAGCCTGGCGATCTATGACCTTCTGGGTCGGCAGGTCGCCTCTCTCGTGCAAGCGACGCAGGCTGCGGGTTCGTACACCGTTCGCTGGCAGGGCACGAATGGCTTCGGCCAATCGGTTGCCAGTGGCGTGTATCTGTACAAGATCACGGCACGTTCCTCCGCTGCCGGAAGTCAGCCGTTCAGTCAGACCAAGCGGCTCACCTATTTCAAATAGGACCGGTACAGGAACGGTTCACGCTGCCACCGTGAACCTGGGGCCCGGTTTAAAAACGGGCCAATGGCCTGACCCAGCGACAGCTGTGTCATGAACCGGCTCGATTCAGAGGGAGAGAGACCATGATCTCTCTCTCCCTCTTGACTCGAGCTAACCACGCGATGGCTCGCCTACTAAACTGGGCGCGAATGACTCACACAATTCGAGGCTTATGACTGCTGAGGACCGTGGACTAGCCAGGAGGATATCGTGCCTCCTCTTAGTGTTCTTCGCGAGCGTTTCGCCGATGGTGAGTAGCGCGAGTGCCCTTGAGGGCCAAAGGGGGAAGATCAAAGGCCACGTTATCGAGGCAGACACAGGGTTGCCCTTGCCGGGTGTGAATGTGGTGATCGTGGGGACGACCCTGGGCGCCGCCACTGACGTGGACGGCTTCTACATCATCCTGAACGTGCCTCCTGGCAGCCATGACCTGCAGGCGTCCTTGATTGGCTATGCCAAGCCAACTGTGAGAGTGCAAGTCACTATTGATCTGACCACCACTCAGAACTTCAGCCTGTCTGAGGCGGTCTTTGTTGGAGAGGAGGTGGTCGTGATTGCCCAGCGCGCGGTCGTGACCATGGATCGGACGAATTCCGCTGCCTCCATAGATGCGGCCAGGATCGCCGAGTTGCCTGTCCAGAGCCTCTCGGACCTGGTCCAGTTGCAGGCGGGTGTCGTCGTTGATTCGGGCGGAGGTATCCACATTCGCGGAGGGCGATCCAGC
>CAYXSE010000032.1:4790-21365 GCA_964466675.1 uncultured Rhodothermales bacterium
ATCTGGTCGACGGCGTGCCAGTTAGCAACCAGTTCTCATCCGGCGGGGGAAGTCTGATCGGCGTGGAGAGCGGCACCATCCAACAGCTGCAAGTGATCAGCGGGACCTTCAATGCCGAGTATGGACAGGCCCAATCGGGAGTGATCAATATTGTAACCAAAGAACCTGAGAAGCACTATTCAGGCTCAATCAGTGCTTACCTCGGAGACAGGGTCGGCGGGTCCGGGCCTTTTCTGGGCGTCGGCACTCTCCGTCCCCTCAGCGAACAGAACCTGGAAGGGACTTTTACCGGGCCTGTGCCCGGATTGTCCAAAGTGGGTTTCTATTTGTTCGGGCGAAAAAACACAGATGACGGCTTTCTCTTCGGCCAACGACTCGCGCGCCCGGAAGACGCCTGGAAAGTGGCCGCCTACGAAACCTGGTTCAGGAGACGCTTCCCCGATGATGCGGCGGTACAAAGCAACATCATCGCCATCCCAGACTCTCTTTTGACCGGAGACGGCGCTCTCGTGTCCATGAGTCCAAGTGATCGGCTGTTTCTCAATTTCAAGCTCAACTACAGGTTGAGTCCGATGATTAGACTCACGTACAGCCTCTTCTTTGAGAACAACGACGGTCGGATTTACGACGACAACTACCGATTCACACCGGATGCGCTAAAAAGTGTGGAACGCAGGAGCCGGATCCATTTACTCAATTTGAATCAGACGCTCGGCGCCAGGGCGTTTTACACGGCCAGTCTGAGCTATTCCACATTCAGAGAAAGCTCGTTCCTGTTTGCGGACGTCGCGGATCCCCGTTTGCAAACCGTCTCAAGCTCGAGGGACCGGTTTCGACTCGGTGGGACGAAGTCAGGTACCGACCGAGTGGAGACGGACAAACTCCTGGCGAAGGTTGATCTGACGTGGCAAGTCGACAACTACAATCTCCTGAAATTTGGAGCCGAAGTCGCGCGCCACCGAATCTCTTTCCTGAGTCTGAAACCGGAACTGTCGGACGACCCTGCTCTCGGGAACAACTTTTTTCCGTCAGATGCGACCGTGGAGTTTGACGAGTTTCTAGCTCAGTCCAGACAAGCGTTGGTCGTCCCACCACAGTTGACAGCTACCGGAGAGACAGGGTTCAGCAATCTTCAGTACGAACACAACCCCGTCGAAGTAGCCTTCTACGCCCAAAACAAATTGGAGCTGGATGAGCTGATCTTCAACATGGGGTTGCGGTTTGACTGGTTTACCCCGGACCATGCCGCCTTGGTCGATCCGCGTGTGAACCCGGCAGTCGGTAGTGTTAGCCTTTTAAGCGCGTCCGAGTCCCGTCCGGCCGCCGCAAGTATGCAAATCAGCCCGCGCTTCGGAATCGCATACCCCATTTCAAATGTGGGGGTCTTCCACGTCGCGTACGGACATTTCTTCAAGACGCCACCGTTCGAATTCATCTACGACAATTCGGAGTACAAGGTGAATGACGTCGACGGCCCCATCGTCGGAAACCCGGACCTGAAGCCTCAGAAGACGATCTCCTACGAGATTGGTCTTCAACAGGAGGTGTTCAAAAATGTGGGACTGGACATCACGATGTTCTTTTCCGACTACAGCAACCTCATCGGCCTGGAGGTCATACGCCAGGTTGGAAATTTCAGCAGCTACCTGCGTAGAACCAATTCGGCAAATGGTTCGAATCGCGGATTTACCATCGCAGTGGACAAACGCTCTGCGGGCGGGATTTTTTCGGGATCGGTGGACTACACCCTCCAGTATGGAAAGGGGACTGAATCAGACCCTGACAACATCGCCATCATCCAGACGGCTGGCGCGTCAGGGGGAGCAGTCCAGGACACAGAAAAGCAATTCTTGCCCCTGGATTGGGACCAGCGTCACACGTTGAATGCCACATTAACCTTTGGCTCGGCAGACTCCTGGCTTGTCAGCTTCATCGGCCACCTCGCAAGTGGACAACCCTTCACGCCGCAGCCGCTTCGCCTGGATGTTCAGACGAAGTTCAAGAACACGGAAAACAAGCCTTTCAAGAACAACGTGGACTTGTTCGTGAAGAAGAACATTGATGTTGGTTCAAACTCCATGTCCTTGTTTCTGCGTGTATACAATCTTTTCAATCAGGCGAACGAGGAGATCGTGTTTCCCGTCACCGGCCGAGCCATTCGGGATCACCGGTTCTCCGTTGAAGAACAGTTGGATCAGGCCAGGCTGGTTGGTCTGTTTACGCTCAACGATGTCGACACGTATCAGAATTGGTTTTCCGAGCCGCGTCGAGTGCAGTTCGGGTTTAGCATGAGTTTTTAATGGTGAAGGTATCCAAGCCTCGCAAGGGAAAGGCTATGAAAAGTCTTGTGAAGGTCTTTAGCGGGGCTTTTGCGTCTCTGGTATTGCTAGCCCTCGTTACGGGCGCGCTCGCTCGGAACAACGATGGAAATCCCGCAGAGACCAACCCATCGTTTTTCCCCTTCTTCCTGAACCGTACCGGTATTCACAACGGTAATCTCATTAGAACGGCATACTCCAACTTCGGAAATCTTGGAAGCCGGACCCTCAAAGAAGCTCGCATGGAATGGCCCATTGGCAGCGGTGTCACTTACGGGTTCGAATACATATTTTGGGTCGGTTCCGAGGTCCTGGCCGACAACGGGGATACGCTGCACATCTTCAGCGATCGGTATACAGGAAGCACTCGAGACGTACCCTCGCCCGAAGACCACAACTGGGGATGGGAGCCTCAACCAGGCTATTTCAATGATGGAGATATAGTCGGCGGCGTGGACGAGGATCTCAATGGCAACGGGGTCCTGGATGACGGCGAAGACCTGAACAACAACGGGCAGCTCGACCGTTCGTTGATCAACCGGGTCGAATACCCGGCGATGAGTCACCTGGCCCAGACTTGGCCTTTCGATTGGCCAGATGGAAGCTTCCCCGGTGATCCCGGGATTCGGAGGAATAAGTGGAACGGCCTCTTCGGCGCTTTCGTGCGCGCGGACCAGGAGAGCTACTACGTGATGGATGACAGAAGCAATGATGAGTTTCCGTATTTCCCCTTTCCCGAAAATCCGGCGCCCTTTCTTGAGGGGGGCAGACGAGGCGTTGGGCTCCAGGTAGAGGTTCGCAATTTCCAATGGAGCAACCCGTTGGCTGAAGACATTCTGATTTCCATATACAGGGTGAAGAATGTCAGTCAGAGGCCGCTGGACAAGAATGTCGTGGGCATGTACGTCGATGCCGACATCGGCCAGGGCGACTCCGAGGATGATGCTTCCTCGTTCGATACTGTGGATGACATCACGTTCCAGTGGGACCTCGACGGACTGGACTTGCAGGGCCGGCCGACCGGGTATTTTGGCTTCGCGTTCTTGTTGAGTCCGGGCCTCATCGACGGCATCGACAACGATGGTGATGGCATGATCGATGAAAGTCAGGAAGACGGCATCGACAACGACGGCGATTGGCAGGCGTTTGAAGACACCGACGGCGATGGCGTATGGGACTACGAGGACGCAAACCTGAACGGCCTACTCGATCCCGGCGAAGATTTGAATGGCAACGGGGTTCTGGACGTGGAGCAGGTGAACGATGACGTAGGCTCCGATGGGCTGGCCCCGTTCGATCCCGGATACACCAGTGCCGATCCAGACGGAACGGAAGGGAATGGCCGCCCGGACCGTGGAGAGCCCAATTTCGAGTTGACGGACAACGACGAAATTGATCAGATTGGCTTAACCAGCTTCTTCAGTGGCGGGGCAGGCGGCGTTTTTGTGCCGTCGGATGACGAGGACTATTGGCAGACCAAAGCGCGGCCCGGCTCCTTCAGCGAAGCGGCCACGGGCTTCGACATCGCATTCTCCTACGGGAGCGGGTACTTCGCGTTGCCTCCGGGCGCCTCAGAGACATTCAGTATTGCCAACGTGTTTGGCAATGATCTCGATGACATTCTGCGCAACAAGCGCACCATGCAGAGGATCTTCGATGCGGACTTTGATTTCGTCAAGCCTCCCATCAATTCAACTCTTACAGCCACCGCAGGTGATCGCAAAGTGTTTTTGAGGTGGGATGATTCGGCGGAGCGGTCGCGGGATCCGATTTACGGCGAAGATTTCGCCATGTACAAAATCTATCGTTCCACTGACCCGTTTTTTAATTCCATCAAGTCCATCACGGACGCTTTCGGGAATCCAATATTGTGGGAGCCGATCGTGCAGTTCGACCTGAAGGATGGCCTGACGGGCCCACATCCGGTACCACTAGAAGGGCTGGGTCTCAGTTACGATATGGGGAGTGATACTGGACTCAGGCATTCCTTCGTGGACTCCACTGTGCAGAATGGACGGACGTACTATTACGCCGTGGTTGCGGTGGACAAGGGTTACGACAGGGACTTCTTCGATCGAGGTATTTCCAGCACGGAAAACCTCGAATCGATCTCTCCGAGTGAGTCCAGTAAGAGAATCGAAGTCGACATCCTGGGTAATGTCCTTTCTTTGGAGCGAAATGTGGCCGTGGTGGTCCCCCGCGAGCCAGCGGCCGGATACGCCCCTCCAGAAATCGAATCCGACGTCAGACATATCTCGGGTCCGGCGACGGGGAGTGTGACGCCGGTGATTGTCGACCCGGACGGCATCGCAGACCGGACTTACGAAGTCCTGTTCGGCGATGATGAGAGTCTGGAGCGCCGAACAAGGGACTTCACCGTTCGCGATAGAGAAACAGGCGAAGTGCTGCTCGCCGGCGATGCGGGGCAGTTTGGCTCGCAAGAACTCGAAATGCGACTCCTGGATGGATTGAAATTCGAGTTCAACAACGATGAGAAGCCAGAGATAAGCACCTCTGAATGGTCGGGAAGGACCAACCTGACGGTGTCAACGAGTGCCGAGCCCCAGGTACGGGCGCCGTTCGACTTCGAAGTCCGGATATTCGAATCGTTTGCGGACACCTCATACGCACCGTTCAGCAGATTCCGGATTCCTGTCAAGTTCCAGGTTTGGAATCTCACGGACAACGTGAAGTTGGAATTCCAGTTCGTGGAATCCGTCGCAGATGCCGATAGCATGATTAGTGTAGGCGATGAACTGACGTTGATTGCCGACAGGCGAGGCAGGAATGTGACCAGTACGTGGAAACTCGGGTTCGGGTTGACGACAGGGTTGACGCCGGTATTGCCTGAGACAGGAGACAAACTGACGGTACGAACGCAAAAGCCCTTCTCGTCAGACGATGTGTTTGTCTTCTCCACGACTGGCTGGCAGGAGCCGGCGGAGGAGGACATGGAGAATGTGCTGGACAACATCTACGTGGTTCCCGATCCGTATGTGGCGGTGAACAGTCTGGAACGGAGGCAATCTGCCGCGCTTTCGGGACGCGGGGAGCGTCGCATCGATTTCGTCAACCTGCCTATCCGGTGCACCATTCGAATTTTCACGATGAGCGGTCAACTAGTGACGGTGATCGAGCACAATGGATTCCAGGACAACGGCAGGGAATCGTGGGACCTGACGACCGATGATGGACTCGAGATCGCGTACGGGATCTACATATTTCACGTTCAGGCGCCAGGTATCGGAGAAAAGTTGGGCCGGTTTGCCGTTATCAAATAGTAGACCGGGACAACAGTTGAGCCCTCTCGCCCAATGACTACATGATGCGGTCGACCTTTCCGGAGACGACAAATGAATAACGCCGGGACCTCGCCATCTCAAGGCGGAGATATCGAGAGACATAGATCACCGAGGGCGACTCGCTCCTCGGCATGGCCTGTCCTGATCTGCGGCCTATTCATCCTCCTTCCTTGTGAACGACTGTATGCGCAAAAGGATGGAGGCGGAGGAGACGCTTCAGCGGGAACCAACGTGGGGACGACTACGGCCGCCGCCTTTCTGGAAATCGGTGTGGGTGCGAGGGCTCAAGCCATGGGCGGTGCGTTTGCCTCTCTGGCACGGGATGCGACCGCGATGTACTGGAATCCGGCCGGTATTGGACGGGTGTCTAGCTTCGAGGTCAATTTTACGCACGTCAACTGGCTTGTCGATACAAGTTTCGAGTACGCCGGACTCGTCATCCCAATCGGAAAGGCCGCTGTTGTAGGGGTCAACGTGACGGTCTTCGGAGTGGGGGAGCAGCCTGTTCGTGTTGTCGGACAGGAAGAGGGGACAGGTGAATTCTACTCCGCTCTCGACCTGGCAGCGGGACTGGCTCTGGCCGTGAACCTGACGGATCGCTTTTCATTCGGCATGAATGCGAAATACATAAAGCAACGAATATGGAACACCAGTGCGAGCGGGTTTGCCATCGATGTAGGCGGACTTTATCTCACGCGGCTGGACGGGTTGCAAATGGGATTCAGCATTTCCAATTTTGGATCCGATATGAAACTGGCGGGGCGGGATTTGCGCAATGTTGTCGACCCCGACGTGCTCAACGAGGGCGTAACCAATATTCCGGTTAGTTACGAGACTGATGCCTACGCGCTGCCACAGTTATTCCGGTTCGGTGTCTCGTATCAGTGGGCGATGATGGATCGAAGCAATATGACCATCGCGGTCGATTTATTGCACCCCAACAATGAGCCGGAGAGCATCAACCTTGGGGCCGAATATGTGATTGTGAACGCCTTCGCACTTCGGGCCGGCTACCGTTCCATCTTGCTGGAGGACAGGACGAGTGGCCTATCCCTCGGTGCCGGAGTAATCATCCCAACGACCTCCGAGGTAAGCATTACGGCGGACTACGCTTACGTCGACTGGGGGATACTTGACGCCGTCCACAACTTCAGTGTCGGCCTCAAATTCTGATCCTCTCCAATTGACAAGGAATCGCAGACGGTGATGCTTCCCTTTGAGTCAAAGCGTGTGTTGTGGCCTCGAATGGCCGCGGTCGCATTCATGGGCAGTATTGTTGCCGGCTGCGGCCAGACTGAAACCGCCTCAACGCCTGAGTTCGATGTCCCATCGGAGGTTGTCGCACGCGTAGGAGACCGAACGATTACTGCGAGGCAATTCCAACTGAACTACGAGTTCGGATTCTCCGCCCTAAAGAAGGGCCCCGACCGGAAGTTTTCCTACTTGCAGTCGATGGTCGACGAGCTGCTATTGTCCATGGAGGGCTACCGTCTTGGCTTGGACGACTCGGAGCGCGTGCAAAACCTCGAGTCAGAGCTTCTGCAAGGGCTGCTTTTCGAAGAGCTACTTCGGACGGAGGTAACTGAAGGTATTTCGGTTTCTGAGGATGAGATTCGAGATGGGGTGACCAGGGCAAACGTTAGGTGGAAATTCCGCTTCTGGGCCGAGGATAATCTTCGGGCGGCTCAGCGAGTCTACGATTCGATGCAGGTGGAGGGTCACGAAAACGTGGTCAGGGCGCGCCTCAGAGATTCGGGGGTTCGACTTACCTCGCAGGACTTCGAGACAGACTACCTGACGTGGCTCGATACGCCTCCTGAACTCTTGGAGGTGATCTCGGATTTGAGTTTGGGGGAATTGTCGGATCCGATCAGGCTCAACGATTCCTACTACATCATTCAGATGACTGATATCCGCCGGGGCGCCCTATCGGATTTCGACTATGCCCGGACCTCCGAGCAATCCGAGCAACTGCTCTTTCAACGGAAGTTGAAGAAGCAGACCGGGCTGTACGTCGCCGGGTTCATGACGGAAAAAGACGTGGTCATGAAAGCGACCCCGTTTCGAGCACTCGCCGAGGCCTTGACCGAGTGGCAGCTGGGAGGTGAGGATGAAGGCCCGTTCCGGTCTGCGATCGATATGGCTGGCGATGATTCGCCAGCACTGACAGAACTAAGACGCCGTCTTGGAGAGGTGCTCATCAGCTTCGAGGGAGGGCGGTGGACTCTGGGCGAGTTTATAGAACGAGTTGATGCGGCGCGGCTATTGAAACCGCCTGGGACTCCGCGACAATTCAGGGCACATCTGAAGCGGGAAATTGGCCTTGCTCTGCGCAATGACCTTATGGCTGAGGAGGCCGTCTCGAAAGGGCTACTCAATTCTGCCGAAGTGCAACGTCAGCTCCGGTCCTGGCGGGACAAGTGGGTGTCCGAGGAACTGCGTTGGCAAATCTCGGGTCTCGTAGAGTCGCTTCCAGACAAGCTTGCCCATTTGAGGCGGACCAATTCGGTGCACATCTACGAGGCCGTTCTGGACTCCATTCCCGTAACCGACTTCGAAAAGTCTCGATGGGCCGATGTATTTGTATTCAAGAACAGTAGCAAGAGCGCCGCGATTCCCACGGTGGCTCCTTCTCTAGCTTTCTAATGGCAACTATAGCAGAGGCGCAAAGGAAAGACCCGCGATACGAATATTGGCGTTGGCGAGTATTCGGTATCACCTGGCTCGCCTACGCTGGATTCTATCTCACCAGGGCCTCCTTTGCCGTAGCCAAGATTGGCATTGCAGGCGATTCAAGTGTCTCGATGACCAGCGAGCAGATGGGCCTCATAGACGGCCTGTATCTGGCCGCTTATGCCGTCGGGCAATTCGTTTGGGGGGCGATGGGAGATCGGCTGGGAACGCGACGAATAGTGCTATTCGGTTTAGCGGGTTCGATCGCTGCCGGATTTGCCATGGGCGTTTCTTCCATTGTCTTGGCATTCGGCGTGTTTGCTGTTCTTCAGGGGTTAAGCCAATCGACCGGGTGGGCGCCTCTCGCGAAGAATGTTACAAACTGGTTCTCGCTTAGGGAGCGGGGCGTCGTGATGGGATGGTGGGCGACCAATTACACCATAGGCGGCCTCATCGCGGCTCCGTTTGCTGGGCTGATGGCCGTCTACTTCGGCGGCTGGCGCTTTGCGTTCTTTATGCCGGCCCTCGTTCTGGGGGGTGTCTGGATACTGTTTTTCTTCTTCCAAAGGAACCGTCCGCAAGACCTGGGCCTACCTCCGATCGAAGTGTATCACGGCGGTTCGGTGGATGATTTGGCTGAGTCCGAGGACGTCGAAGAAACGGGGGAGGAGGGCTCATGGAAGGCCATTTTCAAGGTGGCCACCAATCCCATGGTTGTCCTGTTGGGGGCGGTTTATTTTTTCCTGAAGCCAACTCGCTACGCCATCCTCTTCTGGGGGCCGATCTACATCAGCGAAACACTGGGAACCGGCATGGCGGAGTCGGCCCTGGTCAGTGTGAGTTTCTTCCTGGCCGGACCTTTGAGCGTTTTGGCCGCCGGGTACGCATCCGATAAGCTGTTCCAGTCTCGCCGCATGCCGTACGCGGTTATCTCGATGCTTCTTCTTGCAGTGGTGTTGTTCTTTTTCAATGATGTCGCGGCCGTGGAGAGCAAGTGGGTGACCGCGGGATTGTTGTTTCTTGTCGGGTTTCTGATATTCGGTCCCGACTCGTTGGTGAGTGCCACAGCGGCCGTGGATTTTGGAACACGAAAAGGCGCGTCCACCGCTTCCGGGATGATAAACGGTATGGGCTCGATTGGAGCCGTTGCAGGAGGCACTATTCCGGGGTTCTTCAAGGATACTTGGGGTTGGGACGGAGTGTTTATTTTCATGGCCATCTCGGTTTTGCTCGCGGGGTTGCTCATGATTCCGAAGTGGAACGCACTACCGAAAACCGAAACCGCGGCTGAATAAAGGGGAAATATGGAGGCCAACAATTAAGAGGTCGAATACAAGCGGGCGGGTGACCTATGGTTGGCCGGACTGCTACCCGGATGAGGCGGAGCACTCAGGCGATCAACCGGGCCAAGATCCCTACGACGTGGTTATTGTGGGGGCGGGAGTTGTCGGGTGCGCGCTAGCGTACAAGCTGTCGCAGTTCAAACTGCGGGTACTGCTTCTCGATAAGAACTATGATGTCGGAGAGGCTACCAGCAAGGGAAATAGTGCCATCGTTCACACCGGATTCGATGCGCCGCCAGGGACGCTGGAAGCGCGGCTGGTCACTCAAGCCTCGCGAATATGGCCTGATCTGGCTCAGAAACTCAAAATTCCCTACGAAGAGTGCGGAGCGCTGGTCCTAGCGATTGACGACGAGCAGCACCGCCAGTTGACTGAGATCCACGAGAAAGCGGTGGACAATGGCGTCGATGATGTTGAGCTATTGAGCGCTGAGGAGGTCCTCCAGCTCGAGACGAACGTGCCTGGCGACGTCCTAGGAGCACTGCTCATTCTCCGGGAAGCCATTGCTGATCCATTCGCTACTTCGATAGCCTTTGCGGAGGTGGCGCTGGCCAATGGCGTAGATATCTCGTTGGGGACGGAGCTAGTTGAGATTGAAGACCCATCCGAGGATCTCAAGACCCTTGTCACGTCGCGGCGCGACCGGATAACTGCACGCATCATCGTGAACGTTGCGGGTCTCGGCAGTCGCCACGTGGCCGACCTCTACGGCGGCGGTAAGTTTCACATAAACCCGAGACGGGGGCAGTTTTTGGTTTTCGACAAATCCAGCCGTTCCTGTATTCAACGAATTCTCCTGCCGATCCCCACACCCAAGTCGAAGGGCGTATTGGTCATCCCAACCATTTTCGGCAACCTATTGGCTGGACCGACGGCGGAGGACTTTGAGTTGGGTGATGAGGGAGTCGCTGACACCTCGACTGACAAATTGCAAGATCTGTTGACGGGTGCCGCCCGATTATTTCCAGGCCTGGTTGACCAACCCGTGATCGGAACCTTTGCCGGCGTACGATGCAATTGCGCCGAGGGGAGCTACCTGATTCGGAGCAATGACGGGCACAAAGGAATGTTGACGGTCACCGGGGTTCGGTCGACTGGCTTCACCTCGTCCCCGGCCCTGGCTGACCATCTCATCGGAGAGTTGCGGGACAACTGTGAGCTGGAGCTTGAGCGGAACCCGTCGGCTGTGGATTCGCGATCCGAGAAAGCGTGGCCAGGCTGGTGGAAGAGGCCATTTGCAGAGAAAGCCATGATGGAGACCAACTCTGACTACGGAAAGATTATCTGCTATTGTGAGCAGATTTCGCGCGGTGAGATTGTTCGGAACCTGGATTCGGCGCTGAAGCCGCGCACCCTGGATGGAATAAAACGAAGAACGCGCGCTCAAATGGGACGCTGTCAGGGCTTCGACTGCCAGGTGGGCGTTGCCGAAGTCATTTCTGATCACTGCGGAATTGCCATGGACAAAATCACTAAACGGGGTCCCGACAGCGAGATGGTTCGTGATGTGAACAACCGGGTAGTGGTGAAGGCGTGAGTACGCACAAGCACTATAAAGTGGCCATAATTGGTGGTGGTCCCGCTGGCATCGGGGCCGCAAAGGCGTTGTCGGCGCGTGGGGTCAAATCCATCGCTCTTCTAGAGCGAAGCGACCAACTCGGCGGTATTCCTTCCCTATACAAGGTGAAACGAGGAGGGGTTCGGACCTTTATCAGGTGGTCTCGAGGCGGCCTTCCTGTTTTTGGGCAACAATATGCCGAGTGGCTCAGCGCTCAGTTGGCCAAGACTGCCGCCGACGTGTGGTTGGAAAGCCAAGTGATAGAAATAGAGGCGAAGGAAAAAACGATAACGCTTGTAAATCCGGACCATGGTCGGATCAGCCTAAGCGCGGACGCGATAGTGATGGCCTGCGGAGCAAGAGAAGAGACGCTTGCGGAGCGTGGTTGGGTGACCGGATCCCGTCCGATGCGGGTGTACTTCACGAAGCAACTGCTGCAACTGATCGATGGCAATGGCTTGATCCCAATGCGAAATCCGGTCATCATCGGCTCGGATCTAATCGCATACGCTGCGGCGGCGAAATTGGAAGCCGCCGGCGCGGGCAGAGCGGTGATCATCGATAATCGCCGATTTCCCAAGTGCGCGTTTTCCGAACGACAGTATTTCCGCCGGTGGAGCCGACCAACGTTTCGAGGGGTGCCAAACAAATCAGTAGAGGTGGTGGGCACTGGGACGGCGTCCGGTATCCGGCTCTCGGGGCAGAACGAGGTCATCCCGTGTGACGGAATCGTTGTTTGTGGCGAACTCGTTCCGAACAGCGAACTGGCCTTGCTTAGTGATTTAGAGATCCACCTTGCGACTCGCAGACCGGTCGTCGGACCGGGCCACCGAATGTCCGCACCGGGTTGGTTTGCGGCGGGAAACATGCTAGGCGGCTTTCATGGAGCAGAGTGGTGCTACTACAACGGGCAACTAGCTGGTAGGGCGGTAGCAAAATACCTGTTGCAACCCAAGTAGGAGTAGAAATGGAGAGTGGTCAAGTAGGCAATTCGGATGCCGTCATCCTGGAATCGTTCGACTACAAGCAGGAACTGAAACGGAGCCTCAAGCTCTTCAGTTCTTTTGCGGTCGCGTTCTCCTTTATCTCCATCACCACGGGGATTTTTACCAACTATCAGTTTGTGTTGGGCACGGCGGGCCCTGCCGGAATATGGTCTTGGGCGATCGCCGTGGCGGGTCAGTTACTGGTGGCGTTCATCTTCGCAGAGTTGGCTGGCATAATTCCTGTCAGCGGTTACTCCTATCAGTGGATGAAAAGGCTGTCTACGCCGTTCGTGAGCTGGATGACCGGATGGATATCGTTCTGCTTTCTGATTCTGGTCATCCCTGCGGTCGCTTGGGGTCTGGCCCCCGTACTGGCGGGGTTGCTGGACATCACCATCTCCGATCAGAACATAATGATAATCGTGATGTGCACGATTACGCTCCAGGTAGCCATGAATATCCTCGGCGTCAAGGCAGCGGCGCTCCTGAACAACGGCGCTGTGTTTACCGAGGCGATCGGAATAGTCGGCTTGACCATATTCTTGTTGGTGGTGGCCTTCAGCAATGATGCGGACCCCGCCATCTTGTTGAGTACCGGAAATGCGGCAGGCGGCACCGCCTATATCGGGCCCTTCATCATGACCCTGCTGATGGGATCTTTTACTCTTGTGGGTTTCGAGGCGGCCGCGAACTTGAGTGAAGAGACGCTAAATGCGAGCAAGACGGTTCCGAAGGCAATTATCGCCGCAGTGGCAGTGAGCGGGATTTTCGGGATGCTGTTTCTGATTGCGGCTACACTCGCGATTCCGAATCTCGGCGATGCGCTGGCATCGAACAACCCGCTCCCCTATATCATTGAGACAACGCTTGGCCCCGTGTTGGGAAAAACGTTTCTGGTACTGGTGGCCGTCTCAATTTTTGCCTGCGGCCTGGTTATCACCACTTCCGCTGGCCGTTTGATCTACGCCATGGCCAGGGACGATGCGTTCTTCTTTAGCTCTCACTTCAAGAAAATATCGCCGACGTCAAAAGCGCCGGTGGCGGCAACTCTACTGATTCTCGTGTTGTGCTTGATTTCGACGTATTTCGCCGAGTCGCTCACTCTGTTGGTAGGCGCCACCGCAGTGCTGCCGGCGCTCATTTATCTCATCACAATAGTTTCCTACTGGCGTGTCAGGAAAAATGTCGATCGCCCTGCGGGCGTGTTCACGCTCGGGAAGTACGCAAAGGCGGTGTTTATTTCGGCCACCGTTTGGCTGGTTTTCGAAATAGGCATTTTGACCATTCCGGGCGAATTTCACGCGGCCACGATGGTTTCAGGAGCAATCGTGCTGGTCGGACTGATCTGCTATGGCTCATTGTTTCGGGTGAAAAACTGAGACGTGCGACACCAGGCCTGGTCAGGTAGACACATCCTGGGCCATAACACGACCGAGAATGGCCAGAGCCACGTCGGACTTTGGCAGCATCGGCAGGGCTTCGACCGAGCCGTCCCTCCCGTAGAGGGTTACCCGGTTCGTTCCGGGCCCGAAACCCGCTCCTTCCTCCAGTGGGTTGTTCAGCACAATCCAATCGACATTCTTCGCATGGAGCTTGTGCAGCGCGCCGGCCTCTGGATTGTCCGTTTCCAGTGCAAACCCCACCAGGGTCTGATTCTCAATTCGCGTCTGGCCGAGTTCCATCAGGATGTCCTTGGTCCGCTTGAGGCGCAACACAAGATCCGCGTCCTTCTTCTTGATTTTGCCCGGGGCGACTTCTTCAGCGGTGTAATCGGCAACGGCCGCGGCCATCACGATCAAGTCTGCATCTTTGTAGCGCATCACGGCCTGATACATGTCGGCGGCGCTTTCTACATCAACGCGACGGACCCCGTCGGGGGTCTTCAAGGAGGACGGACCGCTGACGAGAGTGACCTGGCATCCGAGTCGCTGCGCCGCGGCAGCAATTTCGAATCCCATCGTGCCGGAGGAGTGATTCGAAATAAATCGAACGGGGTCGAGTCGTTCACGTGTCGGGCCCGCTGAAACAAGGACTTTCAGGCCAGTGATGGGGGCCTCCCGCTCCTTCAGAACGTCAATCGCGCGAGCCACGATATCGAAAGGTTCTGGGAGTCTACCCTTTCCGGTAAGTCCGCTGGCGAGCGACCCCTCGGGCGCATCCATGACCTGGCTTCCCCGCTCGACCAGGCTGCTCAGGTTGGCAACAGTCGCGGGATGCTCGTACATGTCGTGATCCATGGCCGGGCAGACCAGAAGAGGGCAGCGTGCCGAGAGTGCGACTGCGGTGACCATGGAATCGCATGCGCCGGCGACCAGTTTGCTGATGGTGTTGGCCGTTGCCGGTGCGATGATCATCAGGTCCGCCCAGAGGCCGAGGTGCACATGACGCGTCCAGCTCCCGCTCTGGTTTGGCGGGAAGATTTCGGTGAGCACTTCGCGTTCGGAAAGGGTCCCAAGCGTGAGTGGCGTGACAAATCGCTTGGCGTCCGGGGTGAGGAGAACCTGGACTTCGGCTCCGTTTCGCTTAAGGATTCGGACCAGCTCGGCGGCCTTGTATGCGGCGATTCCGCCACATACCCCTACAATGAATCGCTTGCCATCGAGGTAGTTGAGATCGGTGCTCATGCCGGTGTGGGCGAATTTAGTTGCCCTTCGGATCGAGGAAGGTTCGAACGGCACCAATCGTTTCGCCGGCTGCACGTTCCAGGTCGTCGTTGTTCACGATCCGGTCGAAGGAATCTGCGGCCTTCATTTCCATCGCGGCACGATTCAGTCGGACGCGGATATCCGGCTCACTTTCGGTTTCTCGACTGCGAAGGCGCTTTTCCAGGGTGGCCATATTGGGCGGCATCAGGAATATCGCCAGTGCCTCGTCGCCGAATAGATTCTTGACGGCCCGAGCGCCCCGGACTTCGATATCGAGCAGCACGGGGCTCGCCGGGGTTGCGGCATCGATCGTTGATTTCAGTGTCCCGTAGAAGCGTCCCGGGAACACCTCCTCGTGCTCAATCAGATCCCCTGCCTTGAGCCGGGCCCGAAATTCATCCCCCGACAAGAAATGATAGTGGACGCCGTCGATCTCGTGACCTCGGGGAGGGCGAGTGGTCGCCGAAACGGAGAATCGAATCGATGGAATGGCCGCGATGAGGAGCCTGGCAATCGACGTTTTGCCTCCGCCGCTCGGCGCGGTCAGGACAATGATTCGACCCTGGGGCTTATTCGACATTTTCGATCTGCTCCCGGATTTTCTCGAGGTCCTCTTTCATGCCTACCACCACTTGGGCGATCTGGGCATCATTCGCCTTGGACCCGATCGTGTTGACCTCCCGATTGATCTCCTGGGACAGGAAGTTCAGTTTTCGTCCGACGGGGTCTTCGGATGCCAGAGCGTCTCGGAATGCTTCCAGGTGGGCATCGAGCCGGACACACTCTTCTGTGATGTCGAGTCGGTCGGCTGCCAGGGCCATTTCTTGTTCGATCCGGGCGGGATCCAGCCGGCCTTCCTTGATAATGTCGTCTAGCCGGTCCTTCAGGCGCTCTCTTGCCGCTGGAATGCGCTTGGGCGCCATTTCTCTTACGATGACCAAACGGTCGGCTATCGCCTTCGCTCGCTGGGATAATTCGCGGTCAAGGGACTTCCCTTCAACCAGGCGCATTTGTTGGAGCGCGCTGAGGGCTTCGGAAATGGCCTCTTGCACGGTTTCCCATAGGAGGGCCGGATCCTCTTCGATATCCTGGGCAGGGACCAGAATGTCGGGAAATTGCATCAGATGGGCTAGCGTGATCGGCTCGTCCGGCAAGGCGGCCGCCCTGGTTATTCCTGTCAGGAGTTCGCGATAGGCCCTGGCGGCTCCTTCGTCTACGGCCAGGTCGACCTTGGCGGCCGCGGGGCGGTCTAGCTGGATGTTGAGGGTGACGCGTCCGCGGGCCAGCGTGGACTTCACGATCCGCTGGACGACGGCCTCGTGCTCATTTAATTCGCGGGGGGCGCGGACCGAGACTTCGCAGAACCGACTGTTAACAGTGCGGATTTCTACGGTTGCTTCGGCGCTGGGGGAGGAGGCGCTGCCTCGGCCGAAGCCGGTCATGGATGAGATCATACGGGAAGATAGGGCCGAAGCCGGCCAGGAAGACCCAGCGTGACAGGCGGGCCGCGAATCTGCCAAGAGGTTATACTTCCGGATAGGCTCACGAATCCGATGCCCAAGTTTAAATTCAACGCAACGCTCTCGTTTCGGGCAAAACAAGTTTCTAGAGCCTTGCTTTTGGGGTTGTTGGCCTTGTGCCTTCAGGCCAATTCACAACTGGCTACTGGCCGGCTTGCTACTCCTTCGCAAGCAGCACTCGTTCAGCTTGATCATCGCATAGACGTCATCAAGATTGCTCAATCGAGGCC
>CAYXSE010000033.1:0-11072 GCA_964466675.1 uncultured Rhodothermales bacterium
CGCGGGGGCGTAGTTCTCGGAAAGGTGGGTGAGCGGATCATGCCCCGCCAGAACGCGCAGGGTGTTCTTCAATCGGAAATGCTGAATGAACAGGTCGTGCTCCTGTACATGACCGACTTTCACATGGGGTCCCTTGAAGTAGAAGGACAGCCACTCCTGAATGCCTGACCGGCCCGAACGACTCGCCAGATCCAGAAAAAGTGCAAGATCCAGCACGATAGGAGCGGCCAGGATCGAGTCGCGACACAAGAAGTCGACCTTGATCTGCATCCGATATCCCATCCATCCGAAGATGTCGATGTTGTCCCAGCCTTCCTTCTCGTCGCCGCGAGGCGGGTAATAATTGATCCTGACCTTGTGATACAGGTCCTTGTACAAGTCCGGATACACCTCCGGCTGAAGCAACGTCTCCAGTACGGCAGACTTCGTGACTTCTTTGGCCTTGAAGCTGGATTCGTCATCCAGGATCTCACCATCCCGATTGCCGAGAATGTTGGTCGAGAACCAGCCGTGTATACCGAGCATCCGGGCCTTCAGCCCCGGCGCCAGGATGGTCTTCATGAGGGTCTGTCCCGTCTTGAAATCCTTCCCGGCAATCGGGACTCCCATTTCTTCTGCGAGCATCTCCAAGGCGGGGACATCCGCGGAGAGGTTTGGGGCACCGTTGGCGTAAGGGACGCCCTCCATAATAGCCGCGTACGCGTACAATTGGGAGGGTGAGATCGCCTCGTCGTTGTCCTTCAGCCCCTGTCGAAAGGCCTCCATGGACTGGTGACAGGCGGATGGTCTCAGATAGATCTCGGTCGACCCACACCAAACCATGACGGCCCGGTCTGCGCCGCAATCCGCCATACAACGGCGGATATCCTCCCGGATCATCTCGGCCAGATCAAACTTGGTGCTCGCCTTTTTGACGTTGGGTCCGTCCAGGCGTTTCACATAGTTGCGATCAAACGCCGCAGACATCGGCTTGATGGTGGACAAGAAGTCTTTCACACCCGCCAGGTGGCCGTGATCAAGAACCTTGGCGCGCGCGGCGGCTTCGTAGGCATTGTCACCGAAAACGTCCCAAGCCCCAAACTCCAGGCTGTCCAGCGGAGCCAGATCCACCAAGTCGCGGATAAGCGGATTTAGACCCTCAGATCTCGCTCCAATGCGGATAGCCTGCATCTGAGACAGCGATCCAACCGGCAAGGCGTTTCCGGTTCGCACGGCTTCTACGCCGGCAATGAAAGTGGTAGCAACGGCGCCGAGTCCAGGGGTGAGGACCAGCAGCTTGCCGGAATTAGGTCGCGTTTGCACAGAATTGGGCTGGATTGCGCGGACGGGATGGGTCGGAGCCAGTGGAAGCGGGCCCCGGGAATCCCTCCAAAATACGCTCCCCGATGCCAATGACCTGTGAAAAACGGCGCAACTGACGCGATCGCGTTATTCTCACGTGGCGACCAGTTCCTCAATAACCTCCCACACCCGCTCCCTATTCCTTCCGTCAGCCCCCAGCATGTGCCTGTCGAGGAAGTCGCTGGCTACGTCTCGGCAGCACTCCGGATCGGCGATGGCCCGGTCTAGTTGTTCGAGCAGTTCGGCAAAACTCCTCGCCAAGAGTCCTCCGTTTTCCTCGGGCGGCAATTTCCAGATATACTTCGCCTTGTCCAGGTGTTTCTTCTTGACCCCGGACCACCTCAACTCGCGCCAAATGAAAGCCTCATCGGCGCTACGGACGGGGTAAATATGGAGCGTCGGTCGCCTCGTGGCATAGAAAAGGTTGGCGATGCTGCTGAAATTGGTGATGAGCACATCGGCGACCTGAAGATCCAGGTAGTTGTCCGGCGCCAGGTCCTTGAATTTCAGGCACACGTTGGGGTATCGCGACGTCAGTTCGGCCAGGAAGGACAAGTAACTCTGGTCGAATCGGAAGGAATCGTGTAGCCGGACTATGGCGTTCGCGCCATGATCGTGAATCCGGGCGAGGAGTTGGTCAAATAGATCCGCGTCAGTTCCCCAATGAGCGAAGACTTCCCCGTAGTGCCAGGTTGGCGCAATCAGAATGGTTTTCCGACCGACAATGTCGAAGGGATAAAATGGCTGGGCCAGATTACGATCCAGAGGAACGGTCAGGTCATCGTGACTCGCGGCACCCAATGCGAGACAGTTGTCCGGATGAATGCCGCTCACCTCGGTCCTGTGCTTGGAGTCCCAAGGTCCGAAGGACTGCCACCTCAAGTGCTCGTTGGGTTTGCGGATATCCCCCCAGGTCCACCTGAGAGCAAGGTGGAGAAGCCACAGTTCTTCCTCGTCATTCGGGCCCTTCCACCCGAACCCGTGCCAGAGAATCAACGCCTTGCGCGACGTCCTAAACCGGGGAATCCGGTTGTCCATCACCGTCAAGTCCCAGCGGCGGGAGGGAAGGTGGTGGTACCATTTTCTGGCCACGATCTCCGCACGAAGCGGAAACAGGTTGGCCACGCCCTGGGTCTTGAAGGTCTCGGGATCGTCCATCACGACACGAAGCCGGACATCCGCGCGCTGATCCAGGTACCTCGTCAGGCTCCAAAGATCCGAACCAAAGGTTGTCGCCCAGACGAGCACGTTGATTCGGACGGAGTCCGCGACTGGTACGGCCTGGATATCGGGCACGGAGGGCGAGCCGTCACCGGACAGATCGAACGCCCCAGGCTCTGCTTTCCATCTCCGATCGCCAAAGTGCGCAACCAGAAACAGGGTGATATTGGTGGTCCGGACCAACACGCTCGACGCCAGAAGCATCCCCGCGATTGCGGTGGTTGCCTGCCCCATGGACTCGGCCAGTCCGATACCGAGGCTGAGAAAGAACAGGTCCTTGCTGGGTAGGAACGGAACCCGGTTAAGGATGATCAGGAGGGACAAGTAGGTCAACCAGATCACAATTCCCACGGCCGGCACGCCCACGGACCACTGGAGGAGGACCAGCGAGTTGACAATCAACAGCCGCCCATAGTGAATGGACAGGATCCGGTAGGCCATCTTACGTGGCAGGGAAAAGATGAACCGCCTGAAAAATGTCAAAATGGCGACGACGGCCACCAATATGCCGAGCCCAATCAAGATCTGCGCCTGGCCCACGTTGCCGAAGATCCGTTCCAGTTCCAGGATGCCTCCCGCACTCAAGACACCGAGTAATCCGAGCGCCACCGTGATCGAAGCCACGGAAGAGAGGATGTTAATATCCCGAACAGCCTTGAACGCTTCCGATTGGCCTATTCTGAAGTGATGGTGCAGCCACCAGAAGAAGTAGACTTCGCCAGAGTAACCGGCCATTTCTTCGTTGAACACCCTCTTCTTGATGAGTGCCCGAATGCCCGAAGGGAGCGGAATAGGCCAAAACTGGCGGTAGATCAGCAGTTCGGCCAGAGGCTGCGTCACGTAAATGAGGACGAACAGCACATAGAACCATGCGTTGCTAGGCAGCGCCGCCCAGAGGTCTTTCCAGCCCAGTTTCCCCAGCTTGTAGACCAGGTAGCCCACGATGGCCAATGTCACGAGTCGGCCTAACCATGACAGCAGCCTTTTGGCACCCGGGCTGTCCAGAAGTGCCTTCAGGCGATCCATAGGCTACCGGGCAGCCTGGTCACGGCGCTTTTCGAGTCGCTCGATCAGGGTGTCGAATCCGCGTCGTCGAATCATGCTTCGAAACGACCGGGAATATCCCTCAACAGTGCTTACGTCGTCCAAAATTATGTCGGTCACCTTCCAGCCGTCTTCCGCGGAACGCATGTCGTACTTCACCACCATAGGGATGTCCTTATATACGGTGCGCGTTACTACATGTGCCGACGAGTCCTCCACCGTTACGGATTCGTACGTGACGGTGGAGCGGTAGGGATCCAGGTTTGAGAGTGACTGGTCCTTGATGATATCGCCAAAAACAGAGACGAAATTGGCCTGCTCTTCGGTCGAAATCGTACTCCAATGGGCGCCGAGGGCTTTCTCGGCCATGGCCTGAAAGTCTATGATTCCATTGATCATCTCCTGAAGCGCGACCCGTGTTTCTTCCGTCACCTCGTCTCCGGCCGGGCCGAGAAGGACCTTGATCTCGGTATCCCGACTCTCGAGGAGCTCACGAATCTCGGCGGCGGGATCCTGCGCCAATGCGGGCTGGGCGATCAGAATCATCGCCAATCCCAGCATCAATGTGTTCACGATTCGATACGGTGTGCCAAAAGACATGGTGTTTCGGGTCCAAACTTGGAGTATTGGGTGCTGTCCCCATAACACGCCAACTAACGTGCCACGACCTGAACGATTTCTCCTGTCGCATGGAAAAAGTCCAGGTAGGCCACGTTCAGCTCATAGACGGCCTGATGGCGCGCGGCCTGCAGTTCAAGGTTGGCCTTGACGGCCTTGATAAGATTCTCGGTGTCGCCGAAGTCCAGATCGTAGTTAACTTGCTCGAATCGGAGCCAATCCTTGCTCTCTTGGAGTGCGGCCTCGGCGTTCTCGACCGCGGCGCGGCGATAGTGGACCCGGCGGAACGCCTGCTCCACCTCCACCAGGATCAGCTGTCTCGCTCCGACTTCTGTCTGCCTCGCGCCGTCCACTCTCGCCTCCGCTTGGCGAACTCGGGCCCGGGTCTGGCGAAAGTTCAGCTTCATGCGAATGCCGATCCCGGTCTCCAGGGACCTGGTCAGGAAAGGGTCTCCGACATAAGGATTAAGCTGTCGATGTCGTCCAATAGCGCCGGAGTAGGCCGCGCTCACTCCCCAGAAGATCTTGGGATAGAAGTCAGATCTAGCAACCTGAACGAGGGAGTTGAGAGCGCTTGCACCGGCTCGGACCTGCGTCAATTCAGGACGGGTTCGAAGGCCACGTTCCAGGTAGGTGTCTAGCGAATCCAACTGGTAGAAGGCCGGCACGAGTGTCCGGTCCCGAGTCACGATGACGGTTTCATCGGGAAGCATGAGCTGCCGTCGAAGCGCCATGAGGGCCGTGCGACTCTTCTCCCGCACTTCGACCGATCGGCCCTTTATCTCAAACGCCGCAATCCTCAACTGGAAAAGATCCGCTTCGCCAACCTCAGGAGATTCGTCTTCCAGGAGCTTTTCAAATTCCTTCTCCGCATCGCCAATGATCTGGCTGGCGCGAATAGCCAGGCGCTCCAATTCCTGAGCCAGCACGACCCCGTAATACAGGGATGCGGATCTCCGGGCCACTTCGTGGCGAGTCCGGGAGAGTTGACCCTGCTCCAGCTCGCTCCCGGCGCGGGCAGCGCCGATCAGTCCCCGGAGTTGTCCGAAGGTCCACAAGGGTTGAATCATGCTCACATCGACGCGAGTGAACGGTCTGAGCGACGACCAATCATTGCGGACGGCCGGGTCCAGGTAGAGACGGTCGTTCGGCGTCCCATTTGGGTTCCGTATACCAGGGGAGAAGGCGTGGGCCGTGGTAAGAGAAAACTCAGGGAGAATGCGGCTGCCTTCCGCCTCATCGAGGCGATACTCTGCGAAACGAGTCTGCGCTCGCTGGACCAGGATGTCCGGACTCACGGAAAGCGCGCGTTCGACAACAGCCGGAATATCTACGAAAACCGTATCAGGCAAAGCCCTGTCCTGAGCTTGAGCCAGATTGGCGCAGGCCGCTAGAATCAGCAGGAATATTTTCGTCCTTCGTGACATGGGCGCGAAGCACGATAGCCCGCGCCGAGGGTTCCCCCAGCAACGCCCGCCCAGCGCCGGCGGCCGAGTGGGGCGTACGGGATCGAATTGCCCCCGCCAGGCCCCCGGAGCCGACGCCGGCGCGCGCGAGGCGCGTACGCGGGCTTGTCGGGAATCGCTTCCGACTCGGACAAATGGTACGTTGGGTTCGTACCCGTCAGCTCCAGCTCCCATCCAGATCGCCGTCGATGCTGATTGATCGTTGCATTTGTAAATCCGTTACGTTCCGCGAGATACAGAAACGGGCTCTCGAAACGGGCTCGGAAACCGTCGAATCGCTGAGGGGAGTCGTGGATTTCGGATCCGAGTGTGGGTTATGTGTGCCGTACATACGAGAAATGCTACGAACAGGAATAACCGAGTATGACGCCATTATCCAGGAGGACTAACGCGGAGTTGGAGCTCTCGTCGGACGAGATGCGCCGGCTTGGAGAGGAGGTGATGGACACGCTGGTTCGTCACCGGTCTGACCAGAGCGCCAAGCCCGTCAGCCGAGTGCTGTCCCGTGCGGAGGCGGACGAGCTCCTCGATGACGCTCTCCCAATCGCAGGGACGGATCCCGTTGCCCTGGTGCGTCGGCTTCGGGAGGATGTGTTCCAGAACATCTCCCAGGTCGATCATCCTCGCTTCTTCGCGTTCGTACCCGGGCCGGGAAATTTCGTGGCGACCATGGCCAGCGCGCTCGCAGCCGGCCACAACGTATTCGCCGGCACCTGGCTGGGTGCGTCCGCAGCTGCGCGACTGGAAAAGACCGTCCTCAGCTGGCTGGTTGAGGCCGTGGGATATCCGCGAGATGCCGGTGGCCTCTTCGTCAGCGGAGGCTCGATGGCCAGCCTCACGGCCATCGCCGCTGCACGCCACGCCATGCTCGGAAGCCACTCCGCCGACGGAGTGGTGTACTTCAGCACCCAAACCCACTCGGCCGTCGAGCGCGCGCTTCGCGTACTCGGATTCCGGGAGGAGGACATGCGACGGGTACCGTCGGACGCGGTCAGAGGCCTGGACACGGACGAATTGAGGCGGGCCATCGGGCGCGACCTTGAGAAGGGCCACACACCCTTCTGCGTCGTGGCCAACGCCGGCACAACGAATACCGGCGCGGTCGACCCCTTGGGAGTCGTAGCCGACCTGTGTCAGGAATTTGGCCTCTGGATGCACGTTGACGGGGCGTACGGGGCTGCGGCGGTCTTCGGGAAGCGTGCAACGGAAGCCCTCCGAGGGCTGGATCGCGCCGACTCGATCGCGCTGGATCCCCACAAATGGCTATACCAGCCTTTCGAGTGCGGGTGCCTCCTGCTCAGGGATGCCGCCCTTCTCCGGGAGGCCTACGCCATTCACCCGGAATACATGCGCGATACGCTCCGGGAAAATGAGGAGATCAATTTCTGTGAGTACGGGGTGCAGTTGTCCCGGTCTTTTCGTGCCCTATCCCTATGGATGACGTTCCAGACCTTCGGCGCGCCCGCGGTGGGTAGGGCCATCGATCACGCCTTCGAGCTGGCAGACTATGCTGAGCAGCAGATCAACATTCGGCCGGATTGGGAAGTGGTGACAAGGCCTTCCATGGCGATTTTGACATTTCGTTATGTGGGCGGTCCAGAAGCGGAGCTCAATGACCTGAACGCACGGCTGGTCCTGGCTCTGAGAGAAGGAGGTGTGGCCATGGTGAGTTCCACGCTACTGGATGGCGTGCGGCCTGTTCTGGGAGTTGATGCCCCCGTTTACGTCATCCGGCTTTGCCCGATCAATCCGCGGTCCTGTAGCGAAGACATCGACAGGACATTGGACGAACTGGACCGGCTGGCTCGGGAGGCCAGCGCGGCACTCCGCTAGCGGTAGGATGCGGCGATCTCACCAAGTCTCTGTTGGATCTCCTGTTCGGGGATCCATCGGCCTCTCACCATGACTCCGGCTCGGCTCGCGACGTTCGCGACATCATCCAGCGGATTCGCTTCGAGAAGCAGTAGGTCGGCTCGATGCCCGGCACCTACAATCCCGAATGTGTCCTTGTCTTCGAAGTAGCGCCCGACGTTGGCGGTTCCGCTCTTGAGGACCTGATAGGGAGACATACCAGCTTCGACCATGCGGGCCATCTCTCTATGGAGGGAGAACCCGGGCACCGAATACTGTTGCGGTGCATCCGTGCCCATGAGTATCCCGGCGCCTCCATCATTCAGGGCGGCCAGCACCTGCATTCGCGCGTCAATCAGTTTCCTGGCTTCATTCAGGTCGAAGCTCGCGGCGGTGAGGCGTGCTCGGAATTGACGGTCCCAGGTGGCGACTGTGGACGGGGGCATGTAAATCAACTCCGGATAGTCATTCAACTCGTCCAGATCGTTCGCCGAAAAGATGGTTTCCCAGAGAACCAGCGTGGGGACGACCCAGGCCCCCGCTGCTACCGTGTTTCTGACCAACTCATCCAGCGCGACCAGGTCGACCGCCTCCGGGTCTACCTCGAAAAGGCGTTGCACGTAACCATCCAGGTGATCGAAGGTTAGCTGCTCCATTCGGATCGCATGGTCCAGCCCAACCTCCGCTGGGACATGCCCTCCGAAGGCAATCCCGCCTCGGTGGGCCGCGGCTGCCATGGAATCGTATTCCGCCAGGGTCAATCCCGGATGCACCTTCAGAAGGTCCCACCCTTCCTCGATCTGGGACCGCACTCGGGCGGCCGCCTGTGACGGCGAGGAAATGGACCCCCCGTTGAAACTCGGACCGGCGAGATACAGGTTCGGGGAATCCAATTCGCTGGCATTGGCACGTTCTCGCAGTTCCAGTTGGCCCGGGTGGCCCAGCATCCCGCGCACCGTAGTAATACCATTGGCCAGGTAGAGGAAGAGCGTTTTCTCTATTTCAGCCGGGGGTTGCGTGGGCGGGGGAATGTGGCCATGCATCTCGGCGAGACCCGGAATAAGGAACCGCCCCTCGCCGGCAATAATTCGGGCGCCCTCGGGAATCTCCACCTGGTCTCGGGGGCCGACCAAGGTGATCCTGTCGCCGCGGACGATTACGGTCTGATCCAGCAGGACTTGTTCCGTGTCCATGGGAATCACGGACACTCCGACGAACGCCACGATCTCCTCGGCGGGGCCGGCTATCAACGCGAGCAGGAGAGAGAGAATCAGTGTGGTCATAGGTCCATGCGTGTCAGTGGGGCTGGAAGATAGTGGTCGTTCATCGGAACGATGGAATCTCAACCGCGTGGGAACAGCCCAAATAGCCTGACCGAGAGCCGCCTTGTCCCTTACTACCATCCGATCGCTGGGCGCCCTCCGCGAGGCTGGCTATCGACCACGGTCCGTAAAGGACGAACTACGCGAAAACCTGGTTGCCGCGCTGAGGGAGGGTAAGAACCCGTTTCCCGGGATCGTCGGTTTCGACCAGACGGTGATTCCTCAGATTCAGAACGCGCTCCTCGGGAGGCATGATTTTATCCTCCTCGGGCTCCGAGGGCAGGCTAAGAGTCGACTCATACGACTCATTCCAAGCCTATTGGACGAGTTCATTCCGGTCGTTGCGGAGAGCGAACTGAACGACAATCCGTTCGAGCCCGTATCTCGATTCGCCCGTGACCTCGTCGCGCAAGAAGGGGATGACACGCCGATTGAGTGGAAGCACAGAGACACCCGGTATGGAGAGAAACTCGCGACCCCGGACACGTCTATTGCCGATTTGATTGGTGATATCGACCCTATCAAAGCCGCCCACCGGCGACTCACCTATGCGGACGAGGAGGTCATTCATTTTGGGATCATCCCCAGGACCAATCGCGGCATCTTCGCCATCAACGAACTCCCTGATTTGCAGCCGCGCATCCAGGTTGGCCTGCTGAATATCATGGAGGAACAGGACATCCAGATTCGCGGATTTAATATCCGCTTCCCTTTGGACCTGCTCATGGTGTTTACAGCGAACCCCGAGGACTACACGAATCGGGGCAACATCATCACTCCGCTCAAAGATCGCATAGACAGCCAGATCATCACCCACTACCCACGCACGGTGGCAACCGGAATCGCCATCACCCGCCAGGAGGCGTGGCAGGACAGAGGGGGTGAGATCAAGGTGGAGATACCCGACTATCTCCGTGAAATCATCGAGCAGATTGCCTTTGAGGCCCGTGAGAGCGAGTACGTAGACCAGAATTCGGGCGTCTCTGCGAGGATGACGCGGGCGTCTTTGGAGAACCTTATCTCCGCAGCGGAGCGCCGGGCATTTCTGAACGGTGAGGTTTCCACCACCGTTCGCCCATCCGATCTCTGGTTCGTGGAAGCGGCCATCACTGGCAAATTGGAATTGGTGTATGAGGGCGAGCAGGAGGGTGCCCAGACTGTGGCCAGGGTGCTTTCAGGCAAGGCGGTCAAGTCCATATTCGCACGGCATTTTCCATCTCCAGACCGGAATCGTGCCCGATATGAGCCCATCCTGTCATGGTTTGCCACCGGAGGCAAGCTGGAGTTGCACCTGGACATGACAGCACTCGAATATACACGGGCGCTCGACATGGTGGATGGGCTTCGCGCAGTCGTCGATCGCGAGATCAGCCCCGACTCGGATGAAGCGCGCGCGGCGGCGATGGAGTTTGTGCTCGAGGCCCTCCACCAACATTCTCTCCTGGGCAAGGAACTGGAGTTGGGAGCGAAATCATTCGTCGATTTGATGGGGTCCATGTTGTCCGGAATTGCCTCCCCCGAAGCAGACCAGTCAGATCCCTTAGAGGACCGGTGAGACGGCTCTCCATAGTCGGTTTTCTATTCTTGTTAGGGGCGACCGGTGTGGCGGCGCAATCGGATACCGATCCTTCCAAGCTTGTGATTCGTGCCGGCTCGGAGCATCTCATCAGAACGCAACGGGGCTTGGCGAGCCCCAGGTCGAAAGCAAGCGCCAATTTTGATGCTACGTTTTACGGACTGGATTTGAGAATTGAGTTGACCCCTCCGGGGATCCGCGGAGCCGTTCGAATCGTGGGGGTGGCCACTGGAGCACTGGCCGAGCTAGAGCTTGACCTGGCCGACGAGATGCGAGTAGACTCGGTGATTGCGTCTATGGGAACTCGCTTACCGTTTTCTCAAGGCGCGGGTCTGCTTAGTATCGAGACTTCATTTCAGACCGGAGAGGTCGTCGATCTAACGGTGCATTACGGTGGGACTCCTATCCCGTCGGGCCTTGCCGGGTTCGTTTTCGGAGAGCTTGCCAATGGCGACCCCTACGTGTGGTCGCTCAGCGAACCCTACGGAGCCAGGACATGGTGGCCCTCCAAAGATCACCCGTCAGACAAGGCCGATTCGGTTGATGTGTTCGTCACGGTTCCGGTACCGCTACGAGTGGGTTCCAATGGCCTTCTGACCGAGGTTCGAGAACTCGGAGCGGGCTATCGGCAGT
>CAYXSE010000033.1:11122-21309 GCA_964466675.1 uncultured Rhodothermales bacterium
CCGATTGCGACCTATCTGGTATCGATCGCCTCCGGCATCTACGATCTTGAAGAGCAGACCTACGAGCGTCCGCCGGAGCTGGCGGAGGAGTTGGGCGAGCTGGCGTTACCAATCCAGCACTTCATGTTCGCAGGCAACAACGCGTTCGAGGGGTCACACCCTCAATTTGGTTTCAAATACCTCCTGGAGATATTCCCGTTTCTGGAGTCATGGTTTGGACCGTACCCCTTCGAGCGGGAAAAATACGGACATGCCCAATTCACTTTCGGGGGCGCGATGGAGCATCAGACGCTCTCGTCAATGACCACGAACTACCGTGGGACTATGGCCCATGAGCTGGCGCACCAGTGGTTCGGCAACATGATCTCGCCTCGCGCCTGGCCCCATGTCTGGTTGAACGAAGGGTTTGCGACGTTCGGCGAGCTGGCCTACTGGAAGGACTCCAGTTTCCCCGAGGTATACAGACAGGTTTTCGACATCTACTACGACCGGGCTCAGAGGGCGGTGGGCACCGTGGTTGTCCAGGACACAACGAACGTTCTGGACATGTTTGCCCACAGCCGCATCTACAGCAAGGGCTGGATGGTGCTGCGTATGCTCCGCGGCATGCTCGGCGATGGCACATTCAGGGCGGTGCTTTCGGCCTACTTGAACGATCCCGCAGTTCGGTACGGGAGTGCACTCACCGCCGACTTCAAAAGAGTGGCTGAGTCGGTTTCCGGCCTGAATTTGGACGTTTTTTTCAGTCAATGGGTTACCGAGGGCACAGGTTTCCCAACCTATTCGTTGACCTGGGGTTATCGTGAGTCAGGTGGACGATACCGCGTCGATGTCACGCTGGACCAACTCCAGGAGCTCCCCGTGTCAAACACTTCGGTGTTCCAGATGCCCGTGTGGTTGGAGATCCAGACGGTCGCCGGGAGCCAGGAGATACTGGTGTTCAATGACGCCCGGTCTCAGCAGTACTCGCTCTTGGTGGACTCCGAGCCGAGAGCCATAAATCTGGATCCCGACCGGTGGATCTTGCGCTCGCCGGACGTCATGGTGACGGGAATTCAGGAGTCTGAACCGGGACCAGACGGCTTTACGATCGTAGCTACCTATCCGAATCCGGCTTCCGACATCTTGTATGTGGAGTTGTCCACTGACCGCCGGTTGGAGCTCGTAATAATCGATGCCCTGGGTCGCACGGTTCTATCGACCGAGGCCGTTCCGGGCCAGCCTACCGAGATCGATCTCGCCGATCTCGCGCCAGGGATCTATGGCCTGAGGGTAGCCTCGGACGGGAGGAGTGAGACCAGACTGTTCGTTCGCCGAGCTCGTTGATCGGCTCGCCCGCGAGGCGCGGTGGCCGGGACGGGACGGGACGGGGCGAGGCTAGGCGGGGCCAGTCGGGACAGGACGAGGCCAGGCCAGGCCAGGCGGGACCAGGGAGACCATCACTCTCGGACGATCTGGCCTGTACAATCCACTTTCTCACCCTCCCTCGGGCGGGTCGTGGGCGACTGGGAGACCGGAAGTGCCGGCTCGCACTCCTTCGGCACGTAGTGAGTGTGGCTTCCGTGAGGGACTTCGAAATAAGATCGGGAGTCGAAAAGGCCGGTAGAATCCAATAGCACGAACGCCAGGAAGAATCCCAGCAAAGCAATCAGTATCGTTCGGACTTTGCCACGCATGGCTGAAGGTACCTGAAAACGAAGGACCCGGACAAATCGAGAATGAAGAAGACGGTCGTCATAATCCCGGCTCTTAACGAATCCTCATCAATCGGGCGTGTGATCGGCGATATTCCGTCTGAGTGGGTGGATCAAGTGATTGTAGTCGACAACGGCTCAACAGACGACACCGCGGAGGTGGCGACCGGCGCGGGCGCCCGAGTAGTGGCCGAGCCTCGCCGAGGATACGGGCAGGCCTGCCTCACAGGGATCGAAGCGGCTCGAGAGCGGAACCCGGAAATCCTTGTCTTCCTCGACGGGGACTATGCAGACTACCCGGAGAGACTTCCGGACCTGGTGGCTCCGATTGCCCGAGGAGAGTTCGACTTCGTCCTGGGGTCACGGATGTTGGGTACCAGCCAACCGGGGGCCTTGCTACCACAATCCCGATTTGGGAATTGGCTGGCCTCGGTTCTCATGAAGCGTGGCTGGGGCGCCAATTTTACGGACCTTGGACCATTCCGAGCCATTCGGCTGGCCTCCCTTGATCGTCTCGGAATGGCCGATCGGAATTTCGGATGGACCGTGGAAATGCAGATAAAGGCGGTCGAAGCCGGTCTGCGTTACACAGAAATACCGGTTGACTACAAGAAGAGAATCGGCCAGTCGAAAGTGACCGGTACATTCTCCGGGACGGTGAAGGCCTCCGGCAAAATCCTCTGGATTCTGGGCTTCTACTGGGTCAGCAGGGGCCGGCGGGTGTACTCCGCTTGAATTGCCGGGGGAGCTCGAACTTATTCCTTCAGTCGGCCGTTTCCCGAAGGCAATAGTTCACCGCGCCCGGCGCCCATTCAAGATCCGATATGCAGAAGCACGACGTCTGGTTCAACGGTCAGTTTGTCCCGTTTGATGAAGCCAAAGTCCACGTCCTTACCCATGCGCTGCACTACGGCTCATCTGTGTTCGAAGGCGTCCGTTGCTACAACACCGAGAAACTCGGGCCGGCTGTCTTCCGCCTGAGAGAGCATACGCAGAGGCTGCTCGATTCGGCTCGCATCTACCGCATGGAGTTGTCTTATAGCCTGGACGAACTCGAAGCCGCGCAACTCGGCACCATCAGCAGAAGCGGCCTGCAGGCCTGCTACATCAGACCACTCTCGTTTCGCGGATTCGGTGCTATGGGGGTCAACCCCCTCGAGAACCCCGTTGAAACCATTATTGCAGTTTGGGAATGGGGCGCCTACCTGGGGAAGGAAGCCCTGGAGCAGGGTGTGGACGTGGAGGTGGCCTCTTGGAACAGGATGGCCCCCAATACCCTGCCGGCCATGGCCAAGGCGGGCGGAAATTACCTGAACGCGAGTCTGGTGAAAATGAACGCCGTTCTGAACGGGTTTTCTGAGGGAATCATGCTCAGCACCGATGGTCATGTGGCCGAAGGGTCGGGCGAAAACCTGTTCATGGTACGCGGAGGGCGCCTCTACACGGCGCCGACGGCATTGTCAATTCTGCCGGGCATCACCCGCGACTCCATCATGCGAATCGCCCGCGACCTGGGCTACTCTGTTGAGATCGCGAGCATCCCCCGTGAGGCCCTCTATATCGCGGACGAGATCTTCTTCACGGGAACAGCCGCCGAGGTCACCCCGGTCAAGACCGTTGACAACTACGTCATCGGCAAAGGCAAGCGAGGCCCGATCACGACGAAGATTCAGGAGGCATTCTTCGACATTGTACACGGCGGAAACGATCCCTACGGATGGCTGACCCAGGTGCACGCTACCGAGGATGTGGCGTCCTGACCGACCGCTCTAGTCTCCCAGACCTGACCGCCCGCTCCAGCTCAGGTCTTTGTCGCCGTCGCCGTGACCGCCGGATGAGCCGCGTTGTCGATCAATTGCTCGGACAGCTCGCGCCCCAGATATCGGTCGATGAGCCAGTGCGCCAGGTAGATGACAGGCGTGATCACGATGGCCACGACGAACTTGTAGGCGTAGTTGAAGAGTGTAACGGCGATGATGGCCTGCAGTGTCATGGGGCCGTAGAACGCGATAAACAGAACCAAAAAAGTGTCGATGAACTGGGAGCCGAAGGTGGACCCAGTAGCACGAAGCCAAAGGTGTTTGCCTTTAGTCAGTCCTCGTAGCCAGTGAAACAGCGAGATGTCGGCGAATTGGCCCAAGCCAAACGCGACCAGGCTCCCGAGGATGATCCTTCCGGAGGCGCCGAACACCGTATCGAACGCCTCACCGGGCACAGGCGAAATGGCCGCGGTGGGCACGCTCATCGCAACCTGAAGGAGGCCGAATTCGAAGACGATCATGGCCATGCCGATGTACGTCACGAATCGAATTCCCGGCTTGCCGAAATACTCGTTGAGGAGGTCAGTAATGATGAAGGTGATCGGGAAGGCGATAACGCCCGCGGTCATGATCACCTGATCGAATTGCTCCCCGAAGATGGATAGCGTGAAAGGCAGATCGACAACCGTGAACAGCTTGGCGGCCGTAGCCTCGGCTACAATCAGCGCGGTCAGGAAGATCGCGGTGCAGACGACAAAGAGCTTTTGTGGTCTGGAGAGCGCGTGAATGCTCTTCGTCATCGGGAGGGGGGGAAGATGCGCAGCCTCAACGACTTTGCGCGAGGGCACGTTCCGGCGGGACCACCCGAGCCGGTAGGGTGAACGAAAACGTGGAGCCTACGCCTAGTTCGCTTTCCACACGCAGCAATCGATCGTGAGCGGCCAGAAGGTGCTTCACGATTGCAAGCCCCAGCCCCGTGCCGCCCTGTGATCTGGATCGGCTCTTGTCCACGCGAAAGAACCGTTCTGTGATGCGCGGGAGGAGGTCGGGGGGGATCCCGATTCCGTCATCCCGAACGGATACCTGAACATCGCCGGACGGCAAATGGCGGGCGGATAGTTCTACAGACCCGCCATCGTCGTTGTACTTGATGGCATTCTCCACCAGGTTGATGACAATCCGCCGGACATGATCGGGGTCGCCGACAACTTGCGGCACCCCCCTCGGCAGCGCGATAGAGACAGCGATTTTTCGCCCCGCTGCGACGGCCTCGACAGACTCCAGGGCCTCGGCGCAGAGTAGCGCGAGATCGAATGGCTCGGGGTTCAGGGTGAGTTCTCCGTGCTCGATTCGGGAAATCTCTCCCAAGTCCCTGACCAGGTTGCTCAACCGGTCCGTATTCCTGAGAATTTTCTTCAGGAAGTTCCGGTTCACCTTGGGGTCCTCGAGAGCTCCCGCGTCCAGCGTTTCGGCGAATCCTCGCACGGCGAAGATGGGCGTTTTCAGCTCGTGGGAGACGTTTCCGATAAACTCCTTCCTATAGTTCTCCATGCTGGTGAGTTCTTCCAACTCGCGCTGCACAGTCTGTCCCGTTCGGTACACCTGCCAAACCAGGTCATTGAGCTCATCCCCGCGAGGCACCTGTGCCGATGCGAGGCTCTCGAACCGATGTCGGCGAATCTGTCTCAAGACCGTTCGGGCCAGACGAAGTCGCGGTACAATCAGCGCTACGTTTAAGGCGTAGGCGCCCACGAAGACCAAAAGCGGAACCATGAGCATCGTGGAGATCCTCCAGGAACCGGCCCATCCTTCCGCGAAAACGGTAGCGATCAGCGCTACGCCGGCAGTCCCCAAGGACAGCTTCAACGCGATTCGGCTCCATACCAGAGGTCTTGCGCGCACCACTAGGCCCGAAACCGGTAGCCGATTCCCTTGACCGTTTCAATGTACTCCTCGCCGATTTTTTCGCGGATTTTGCGAACGTGAACGTCCACCGTGCGATCCACCACGAACACGTCTTCTCCCCAGACCTGATCCAATAACTCCTGGCGTGAAAAGACGATGCCCGGATTCGCCGCAAGCGCAAAGAGGACCTGGAATTCCTTCCGGGGCATGTGGATTGCATCGGCTCGATTCTCCAACTCCACGAGGAATCGGCTTCGGTCGATGAGAATTCCAGTGGCCCGAAGCACATCGGGGGTGTCGACGGCCCTGTTCGCGCTCCGTAGTGTTGCTTGCACCTGGCTCAGCAAGACAGGCAGCGATATCGGCTTGGCCAGGTAGATATCCGCGCCGGCGTCCAGGCCGGACACCTGATCTCCCTCCTCACTTCGCGCCGTAAGCATGACCACGGGAATCTTGCGCAACGCACTATGCTGGCGGATTCGTTGGCAGGCCTCGATACCGCCCATGCGGGGCATCATCACATCCAGAATGATCAGATCCGGTTTTTCGGCCTCTGCGATTTGAATCCCGGCCGCTCCATCGGAGGCCTGGATCACCTCGAAGCCTTCCTTCTCAAGGTTGTATCGAAGAAGGTCCAAAATATCGTCTTCGTCGTCGACGATTAGAATTTTGGGAGGCACTCGTGACACCAGTTCGGGCTTGGAGTCGCACAAAGTACCGTCCGACTGTTACCGGAGTATTACTTTGGCCAGGCAACAACTGAGGATGACGACGATGCCGCTTCGACGAAGGCTTCGGTACGGTATGGTGGGGGGAGGTCCGGGAGCCTTCATCGGCGCGGTGCATCGGATTGCCGCCGCCATGGACGGAGGCCTGGAGCTGGTGGCCGGCTCGTTTTCGTCCAGCCTGGGGAAGTCTCTCGAACGCGGGTTGGAGTGGGGCGTGGACCCGGGCCGCATCTACCACACGTACGGTCAGATGGCCGAGCAAGAAGCGAAGCGAGAAGACGGGATAGACGTCGTTTCCATTGTGACGCCTAACCACTTGCACTACCCCGTGGCCAAGGCGTTTATAAAACGCGGGATCCATGTGATCTGCGACAAGCCCATGACCAACACGATCGAAGAGGCCGAGAGCCTCTGCCGGCTGGTGGCGGAAGAGGGCGTTGTTTTCGCGCTGACCCACAACTATACCGGCTATCCCATGGTCAAGCAGGCCCGGGAAATGGTGTCGAACGGAGAGTTGGGCACCATTCGGAAAATCGTTGTCGAATACCCCCAGGGCTGGTTGAGCGAGCCCATCGAGAACACCGGCCAAAAGCAGGCCTCATGGAGAATGGACCCGACCAAGGCGGGCGTCTCTTCCGCCTTGGGTGATATCGGATCTCATGCCGAGAACCTGGCTCGTTATATCACCGGCCTCGAAATCCAGGAGATGCACGCCGACCTCGCTTCGGTGGTTCAGGGTCGCACGTTGGAAGATGACGCGAACATCTTGATCCGGTACAAAGGCGGGGCGCGAGGCATCCTTTTCGCCTCACAAATCTCCATCGGAGAAGAGAACAACCTTCGCATCCGCATCTACGGGACGAAGGCCTCTCTGGAGTGGAGGCAGGAGGCCCCGAACTGGCTACATGTTCGATATCCGGATGGTCCAGAGAAGATTTTCAAACGTGGAAACCCATATCTTGGGGCAGCAGCCGCGCATAACACCCGGATTCCGCCAGGCCACCCTGAGGGATACCTGGAGGCGTTCGCAAACATCTACGTCAACGCCGGGCGCACGATTGCCGCCCGCATCGCCGGAGAGGACCCATCCGCTCTCGACTTGGACTTTCCAACCGTTCAGGATGGCGCGGTCGGCGTCAACTTCATCCACTCGGCCGTCAGAAGCGGTAGGGAGCGCGCGTGGGTGGATGTGAACTACAGCCCGCCGGCATAACGCCTGAACCTCTATGTCGCGCCCTGTCACTTTGTTCACCGGCCAGTGGGCAGATCTTCCTCTGGAGATTCTGGCGCAGAAGGCCGCGGAATTCGGCTACGACGGCCTGGAATTGGCATGCTGGGGGGATCACTTCGACGTCCAGCGCGCCCTCAAGGAGGAAGGTTACTGCCAGGGTCGCCACGACCTCCTCGCTCGCCACGGTCTGAAGGTCTGGGCCATCTCAAACCACCTGACCGGGCAGGCCGTTTGCGACCGGATCGATGAACGCCACGAGTCCATTCTTCCCAAGCATGTTTGGGGTGATGCGGACCCGGCCGGGGTTCAGGCCCGGGCGGCTGGCGAAATGATGGATACCGCACGTGCCGCGGCCCGACTGGGTGTGAATGTGGTGAACGGATTCACCGGATCCAGCATTTGGCACCTGATCTATTCTTTTCCGCCGGTCACTCCCGCCATGATTGACGCCGGGTACGAGGACTTCGCGGCCCGATGGAATCCCATTCTGGACGTCTTCGACGAGGTCGGTGTTCGATTCGCATTGGAGGTCCATCCCACGGAGATCGCCTTCGATATTGCGAGTGCAGAGCGGGCCGTGGAGGCCATCGGCGGCCGAACCGCGTTCGGCTTCAACTATGACCCCAGTCATTTTGGATATCAGGGGGTGGACTATGTCGAGTTCCTCCATCGTTTTTCGTCGCGGATCTACCACGTGCACATGAAGGACGTCTGGTGGGCCCCCGGTCCAACCGAGGCAGGCGTATTCGGCGGACATACAGATTTTGGAGATCCTCGTCGAAATTGGGATTTTAGATCTCTCGGACGCGGCTCAATCGACTTCGAAGAGATCATTCGCGCGTTGAACAGGTCCGACTACCAGGGCCCGCTTTCCGTGGAGTGGGAAGACTCGGGCATGGACCGAGAACACGGAGCGGAAGAGGCCTGTGACTTCGTTCGCGCCGTGGACTTCGCTCCCTCCAATTTGGCTTTTGATGACGGATTTACCGACGACCAAGATTCCTCAACCTAGAAAACTTCCTATGCGATACGCTAACTTTCCTGTCTTGGCCTGCCTTCTAATGTTGACCGCAGCATGTGGCGAGCGCGCTGACGAGCCCGCGGCGGCCGATGAGCATGACGCGGCCGATGAGCATGCTGTAAGCTGGACCTATCATGGGGATGGCGGCCCCGAAAGCTGGGCTGGCATCTCTCCTGAATTTGCCGTCTGCGGCTCTGGCACGGAGCAGTCCCCGATCGATCTGTCGGGCGCCTCTACCTCCGACCTGCCGACGCTGGGCTTTGACTATCCGATGGCATCAGACGAAGTTCAGCACAACGGCCACACGGTAGTGGCCACGCCAACCTCCGCCGGTTTCGCGACACTAACAGGAGGGCCGTACCAACTGCTCCAGTACCATTTCCACACGCCGTCCGAGCACACCATTGACGGGGAATCGTATCCCATAGAGATGCACCTGGTTCACTCGAACGAGGAAGGTGGGCTGGCGGTGGTGGGTATCCTGTTCGAGGAAGGCGATGAGAACGAAGTACTCGGGACTGTCCTCGACGCCGCGCCTCCATCACAGGACTCACCAGCTGGTCAGACGACTCCGCTAAACCCCGCAGACCTCCTTCCGGCAGGCTCGGAGTACTACGCGTACGATGGCTCGCTCACTACACCTCCGTGCTCAGAGGGAGTCAGCTGGCACGTGTTCTCTCAGCCATCCGAGGCCTCCGCCGATCAGATTGCGACTATGGTTGAATACATAGGGCACAGCAATCGTCCGATCCAGGAATTGGGCGCCCGTGAACTTCGGGTTGGTGGCTGATACAGATGTCCCGACAGATTTTAGCAGCAATCTTCCTTGGCGCCTGCGTGGTCACTCCGGTGTCCGCGCAGGGTACTCGTCTTCTTCGGACACCTACCGTATCAGAGACGCAGATCGCGTTTGTGCACGCCAACGACATCTGGGTCGCGCCGCGAGGCGGGGGCACAGCTTACCGGTTGACCAGCGACATCGGAGGAGAGAGCCATCCGCATTTTTCGGATGACGGCCGGACGATAGCCTTCAGCGCTCAGTATGGAGGAAACACAGACGTTTACGTGGTGCCGGCTCAAGGAGGACAACCGGAACGGCTCCCCGTATTGCGGTTCGTTCGGCATCCTCCAATGGAGCGTAATCATGTGTGCGTCATTCCGTTAGTTCCCGTAAAACTGTCGAGAGAAGTCCTGATTTCTTCTTTGGGGATCCGGCGGGTCGACATGAAACTCCTGCAATACCCCAACTGAATCCTCCGCTATTACGGTTAGATTCAGAGTGACCCAACGAGTTCGGGTAATCCCATCTTGGGTTGAGACGAGGCGGCACCTCCCAACGTGGCCTGCCGGGACCGCACCGCGGCGAGCGCGAGCAGCTCAGGAACAGCCTGCAGATACCAATAGACCTCCTTCGGGCCTACGCCGGGCAGGATGGCGTTCTTCTTCAAGTAGTGATCCAGAATGGCGCTCGTGGTGGCGTGGATGGGCACGAATCGGGATTTGCCGAGCTTCCCCTCGCGGACCGAAAGAACCCCGCTCGAAAAGCGAAGGCAGCATACTACACCTCACGTGTACGGTGAGACGAAGGGGTCTTGGTCCACCTTAGGCAACGCAGATTCCTGTCCGGAATGAGCGTGCGTGCCGTCGCCAGAAAAGCGACCCTCTTCGGCGAGACCGCCGCAGCCCGGTTCACGAGGTAGCGTCCCAAGTCTGACGCGGTGAGCGCGGCCAGGTCTATCTCGCCCGTGCCGAAACGCTGAACGATGAACTCACGGACAACGGCGCCGTAACCCTGCACCGTACCGTCAGCCGCGCCGCGTTCCTTTTGCATGTACGCCGCGTAGCGCT
>CAYXSE010000034.1:0-21302 GCA_964466675.1 uncultured Rhodothermales bacterium
GCTTTCGCCGCTGCCCTGCTCCTGATCGACATTACCGAGAAGAAGCAAGAAGCGCGAAACCCCTTCTTCCGAGTCACCGAGTTGACGGACACAACCCAGGATTCGTCGGTTTGGGGTCAAAACTTCCCATTCCAGTATGACGGCTACCTGCGCACGGTCGACATGGTTCGAACTAGGCACGGTGGGAGCGAGGCCATGCTGCGTGAGCCGACCGAAGACGACCCACGGTCGCTAACAGCTCAGAGCAAGCTTGATCACATCCCGGCGCTACGGCGCATGTGGGCCGGGTACGCTTTTGCGACGGACTTTAGAGAAGAGCGTGGTCACGCCTTCATGCTGGAGGATCAGCTCTATACTGGCCGTCAGGCGGCCGCTCTCCCGGGGACATGCCTGAATTGTCACGGGAGTATGGTCGTCCCCTGGCTAGAGGCCGGTGATGGGGATCTCGTCAGGGGTTTCGAGGCGCTGAACCGGCTCCCGTATGCGGAGGCGGCCGAGAAGGTGGCTCACCCGATAGGTTGTATCGACTGCCACAACCCGGAGACTATGGAGCTTCGCATAACACGACCAGCCTTCATGGAGGGAATCAAGGCGCTCAAAGCCAGCCAGGGTATTCCCGACTTTGAAGTGAACCGGGACGCCAGCCACCTCGAAATGCGGACCTTTGTCTGCGGGCAGTGCCACGTGGAGTATTACTTCAAGGGAGCTGAGAAGCGACTGGTTTTCCCCTGGGCGCGTGGAGTGTCCGTCGATTCCATCTACGCGTACTACGAGTCCATAGCCTTCAAGGACTGGACCCACGCGGAAACTGGTGCGCCGATGATCAAGGCTCAACATCCGGAATACGAGTTGTGGTCCCAGGGCACTCACGCCCAAGCTGGGGTAGCCTGCGCCGACTGCCACATGCCGTACCGGCGGGTCGGTGCCATGAAGGTATCAGACCATCAGATACGCAGTCCGCTGTTGAACGTGGCGGCTTCCTGCCAGACCTGTCACCGTGACAGTGAGGCTGAGCTCCTTGCGCGAGCCGAGCGTATTCAGGACCGGCATTCTAATCTGCGCGATCGCGCCTTGGTAGCGCTCGTGGATCTGATTGACGACCTGTCTGCCGCGCAGAAAGCCGGCGTCAGCGAATCAGTCCTTGATGAGGCCCGAAGTCTCCAACGAAAGGCTTCATTCTACGTCGACTTCGTCGAGGCAGAGAACTCTACCGGATTCCACGCCGACCAGGAAGGTGCCCGGATTCTGGCCGAGTCCATTGATGCGTCCCGGAGTGGTCAGTTGGTCCTAGCTCGCCGGTAATGCAGCGAAGCTAGCGGACTCGGTTGATGTACCGCGCGCGACCTACCTTTGTGACTCCACCTGCCTTCCCAGTCATGAATACCGCGTCGCAGTCTGATGGAGAGGCCATTCCGTCCGATGAGGCCTCAAGGCCTGGCAAGAAGAAAAAAAAGTCGGAAAAGGGACTCACGAGGGGAGTGGAGACCATGTTTCGCACCTCCTATCGCGTCCATATGGATCTGAGTGCGCTTGCGGATACGAAAGCGAACATCATGATTAGCATAAACGGTATAATAATTTCCATCATAATCGCTTCGATATCTCCCAAGATAGATACGAACCCTTGGTTGCTGGTCCCCACCTCGGTGTTACTCATCTCATGCCTGTTTTCCATCGTGTTCGCTGTCCGAGCGGCTCGCCCGCGTATATCAAGCGATGCGGTTTCCCTTGACGACATCCGAGAGGCGAGGGCAAACATCCTGTTCTTCGGCCATTTCGTCAGTCTGCCACAGCGAGACTACCTGGAAGGCATGACGGATCTTCTCAACAGGCCCGATGCCCTGTACAACCAGATGATGAGGGATATCTACAGCCTGGGAACGGTTTTACAACGCAAGTTTGAGCTCCTACGAGTCGCCTATACCATCTTTATGTTCGGGCTCATCCTCGGAATCAGCCTGTTTATTGCGGTCTATATTTGGATCGTGGTGTCCATCGACCCTACGGCGTTTCTAGGTTCGGGTATTGATGCTTGGATCGGTACGATCATTTGAAAAGTATCTACCTTCTTCGGCACGCGAAGTCAGATTGGGACGCGGATTACGATGATGACCACGAGCGCCCCCTCGCAGCCCGGGGCAGACGGGCCGCGGCCAGGATCGGAAGACTTCTCGCGGAGACGAAGTCGGTCCCAGACGTGGTCTATGCGTCGACCGCAGTGAGGGCGTCAGACACAGCTGCCATTGCCTGCGAGTCTGGAGAATGGCATTCCGACGTTCAATTCAGGCGCGACTTGTATGGTGCCGGTGTGGAGAGGGTGCTGTCGATCGCACAAAATCTGCCTACGTCGCTGAACTCAGTGCTCTTTGTCGGCCATCAGCCCGGATGGTCCCACGCCGTTTCAGCTTTGTCCGGCGGAAGTCTGGTGGGGATGCCAACGGCTTGCCTCGCCAGAATCGACTTTGAAGTCGACGACTGGACAGGTTGCCGAATCGGGCACGGCATTCTGACCAGGCTGATCCCTCCGAGAGCGCTGGACTGATCGACTATTCAGATAACCGAACGGATTCGGGCAGCATGTTGAGGAAAACATCAGAAACGGGGGGCGTTTCTGGAACCGAGACCCGCATGGCTCGAAGCCCGCTGACGCCCTGAAGTGCCTCTATTTCCAGGAATTCGATTCCGGGCTCGAAATAGCCAGCTGCCTGCAGGTATTCCAAGTAGCGAGTGTACTCCCGCTCCTCGCTGGTTAGCGAATAGACGATGGCAATCTTCCCGGGCTGAGTCAACCGTTCGCCAGTGCCTCGAATCCGGGCCTTGTCTATGCGCTTCTTGACGATTTCGTATCGAATGTTGTAGGCCCCGTCGACGTCGAACTTTTTCTCGTCGGGCCGGAACCGGATCGAGAGGGGCTGAGACTGGACCAGGATCAAGTGTGCCGCCTCGAGCGGAATCGGCAACTGGGGCCGACACGCCCGCAATTCCCACACGCAGCCTGCCATGGTCATGAGCTGCCACAGTCGAAGATTTCGAAGATCGAGTTCGTCGAACTTGCCGTCCTCTCTCAGGGAGGCGCCTGCATAGATGTTATAGTCGACCCCGTCGGTTCGGTACTTCTCAAAATAGTGGGGCGCAAGGGCTTGTGCCTCTTCATCTTTGGACTCGATGAACCTGGAGAGGATGTCGTTCACCTGGGTAATGGACACCTCGAAGTCTTTCCGCTTGCGGTAGATCATGTTCAAATCCGGGTCGAGCGCGTCCGTGTAGTCCGCCACTCTCTTGGCCACACCTGGTCCCAGCTCGGAAAGCTTCTCGAAAAGGGGTTCAACGCCCTTTCTTAAAAAGTGGATGGGTTCTGACTCCTCACCGGCAGCCAATCCATCCTGCAGGGCCTCGATCTGATTCCGGATGCGGAACCCCAATTCGTCGAGAGCCGGTTGCGCCGAGTGGACTGACGCTTCGATAACGACAGCCAACGCCAGACCCAGCTGCTGGGTCAGATCCTCGCGGATTGCCTCATTTCTGAAGGTAGAGGAGTTCCGGACATCGGATAGTCCGTATAGCGGATGAACGTCGCCGAAAACGATCGGAGGCGCCACCTCTCCGTCAGACGCGCCCATTTCCGAAATAGCGGCCTCCCTGAACCGCCACTCGACGATAGGGTGGATGGCGGTGTACTTTTTCTTTATGAGCGACTGAATCCGGTTCTCGCGCTCTTCGAGAGACCGGTTCAAGGCGGTGGTGAGGAGGGGGGTGACCTCCGAAAGCCGATGGACGGACCTCTGTGTCAAATCGGCTCTCACGGTCGACGCCAGCTCGAGTAATCCGACCACTCGATCTTTATCCAAAAGCGGAATCACGGCCAGGTTGACAAATCCGAGGTTACGAATGGTGTATTCCAACCCCGTCATGTTTTCTGTGCGATCAAGATCCGGAATCACCACAGCCGTCCGCTCGGAAACGGCCCTGGCATAGGCGGACGCGTTCATTTGGGAACATTCCGGAAGTCCAGCTTCGCCCAAGAGAAGGCTCCTGCCCATGACCCGGCCGTAGTTGATCGCGGCATGATCAAGTGCAATGATGCCGATTCGGAGGTTGGACTTGCCCAAGAACGACCTGAGATGGAGTTCGAGGACGTGGACTCCCTCTTCCGAAGTGATGTCTCTCTGAGCCAGCAGGTCGTTCTTCAGCAGGGAAAGCGTCTGTTGCGTGGTCACCTCCGTGGCACGAATTAACCCGAAGCCGACAAACTCGAATCGCTCGGCCGGAAGGAGCTCCCTCCATCTTTCCAGGTTCAGGGGGTCATCCAGCAATTCCTCGATGACCTTCTTGTCCACATTTGGCTTTTGGCCGCGGACCTTTACCTGAACGAAGCGGGGATCGATTTCTATCTGGAAAAACCGCTCCAACAGGGTCTCCGAATCACGCTGACCCACCACAAATGGGAGATTGAAATCGGAGGGGGTTCCGTAGATCCGATCCAAAATCAGGTGATACGCCTTCATGGTCTTGGCGGCCGCCATCTGTTCTTCAGAGAAGCCGCGCTGTACCTGATTTTCGGGATGGAAATAGGTGAGTAGATCCAGGTCGCGGAATGCGGGAGTGGTATAGAAGGGGGAAAGTTCGAACGGCCGGATTGCCGCCGCGATGTGCCTGTCTATCGTGGCCATGGGAAAAACGGCGCTCATGAGCTTTCCGACCAGCTCCGACTCGGAGTCCAAAGCCTCGCGGCAGAGGTCATCGGAGCCCAGGGTCGGATGAGCACGGACCTCCGTCAGAAGTGTGTCGATGAAAGACGCCCCCGTCTTGTCACCATTTCGCGCCATGGACTCCCAAAACTCGATCAGCGGCAACAGGCTCAGTCTCTGGGCGAACGGAAATTCAAGCTTCATGTCTGGGTACCGGTGTCCTCACTTCCGGATCGCTAACGATTTTTGTTTACTGGAGTTGCAGGAACTCGTGTTCTTGCCATCCCGCCTTGATATTTTCCGTTTCTGTCGCGAACTCTCTATCTGCTCCCATGAACGTTGTTGTCGCGAATGCCACGGCCCGAGATCGCAAGATTATTTCAGAATTCCTCGCGCCCAATGCATCGGTAATCGCTCTCGAGAACTATGCGCCTGGCCCCAACTGGCTCCTCGCGGTTGTGTTTATTCGTGATCTCGATGGTGCTCCGGCGCTTGTTGGCGATGTCCGAAGCGAATTGGGCCTGTCTCCTGTGCTCGTCGGAATATGCCAGGACGAGTTTCGAAATCCCACTAAGGTTATCCAGGCAGGACTCGACGACACGTGTGATTCCGTCGATGCGTTCCTGCTCCGGTATCCGTTCTTTGCCAGTCGATTGAAGATTCGCGCCCGGCGGCACCTCCGCCTCGAGGCAATTCTGGAAAACACGGTGGACGCCATCATCGTGATCAACGATCAGGGGATCATACAATCGGCGAATAGAGCCGTTCTCCATGTATTCGGTTATCTCGAGTCAGAGTTGGTCGGACAAAATGTGTCAATCCTGATGCCGGAACCATTTGCTTCCGATCACGATGGTTATATGGAGCGGTACGCTCGGTCAGGGGTACCCAGAATCGTGGGAATTGGTCGAGAACTTGTCGGACTGCGGGCCAATGGCGAGACCTTTCCCATGGATCTGGCGGTGTCAGAAGTCAAGCTGGATGGATACAGTCTTTATACCGGCCTCATCAGGGATATCTCAGAGCGGCGCCGTCTGGAGACGGAAATCCTCAGAGCCGCAGAGGAGGAGCGCCGTCGTATCGGGCAGGATTTGCACGACGGGTTAGGGCAAATGTTGACCGGCATCGGGCTGATCGCAACACGAGTAGGGCGCACCTTGCGGGAAGAGGCGAGCGAGCTCGCGGGCGATGTGGAAGAGGTCGCGGAACTCATCCGAGACGCAGATGAACAGGCTAGGCTACTCGCTCGGAGCCTGGTGCCTGTCGTTTTAGATGAGAAGGGGCTCGTGGCCGCTTTGGCAGATCTTTGCACGAAGGCCGAGCGCCTGTTCGGAGGGCAGTGCGTCTTCAGGTCCTCGGGTGAGGCCGCTCTGACGGACCCAACGAAGGGTGCGAATCTCTACCGAATCGCCCAAGAAGCGGTTAGTAACGCGTTCAAGCACGGCCAGGCGGACCGAGTGGTTGTAACTCTTCGGTCTGGAGTTCAGAGGCTGACTTTGCAAGTCCTGGACAATGGTGTCGGTTTCCCCAAGGTGTTGGCATCGGAGCCAGGGATGGGTGTGCGTATCATGCGCCATCGTGCCAGTGTGGCGGGCGGACGACTCAACATTCGGCAGGCTGTCGAAGGCGGCACCCTCGTCTCGTGCGATATTCCTACGATACCCACTCCGAACAAGGCATGACGAAAATCATCATCGTCGATGACCACCCCCTAATGAGGAAGGGACTGGCCACGTCCCTCCAGGGAGAGCCGGACATGGAAGTGGTGGCCCAATGTCAGAACGCCGAGGAAGCCATGGTGGCGCTTGGTGAGGCCCAGCCCGATCTCGCTCTTGTTGACGTATCGCTCCCAGGTATGTCAGGGCTTGAATTGATCAAGCATATGCTCGCTGTCAAGCCTGAGTTGAAAGTGCTCGTCATTTCCAGACATGACGAAGGCCTCTACGCGGAGCGAGCCATCCGGGCCGGCGCAAGGGGTTATGTGATGAAGCTCCAGGCCGCCGACGTAATGCTCAAGGCCATCCGGCGCATCCTGAGCGGAGGCGTCTACGTCAGCGAAGAAATCAATGAGCGCCTGTTGATGGGCATCGCTTCGGGCCGAGACAACTTTGCGAAATCGCCTCTGGAGGCCTTGAGCGATCGCGAGTTGGAAGTCTTTGAGATGACGGGGCGCGGCCGTGGCACGCGTGATATCGCGGAGAGCCTCCACCTTTCCGTAAAGACAGTTGAATCCTACCGGGCTCGAATCAAGAGCAAGCTCAATCTGAACACCGCGGCCGAGCTGATGCAGCATGCGGTCCAATGGGTCGAAGGGGAGAAAGCAGGCTGAGTCGTGTTGCTTCGGCTGAGGCAGATGAGGCCCCCCGACGCTCCCGCGCCGTGTGGGGGAATGCCCGACGGCCGGTCGAGATAGCGCCCTACTGATTGAGTGCAATCTTCCCGATATCCTGTCTGGGAGCGGGAATGCACCCTGGAACCGAAGGGCGCGAAGAAAACGCTCGCAACAAAGAACGCGGTCGCCCGGCCCGTGAAATACCCCAAAGACAACATTTTGCCCGAGGCCTGGACAATCCGGGAGAAAGATTTCTGGCAGCTTTCGACCACCGAGGATCGTTCCCGATTTGTCCTGTCCTACGCGCTGCTTGCCCCGTCGAGGCTCAACACGCAGCCGTGGCTATTCGCCATCGACGAGGACTCCGTCCACGTAATCGCGGACCGACGCCGTTGCCTGGCGGTGGTCGACCCCGAAGATCGCCAACTGACCATCGGTTGTGGTGCCGCCCTCCACAACTTGGTCCTGGCAATGAGACGTTTCGGGCACGATCCCGAAATACACACGTTTCCCGACCTGAACCGACCCGACTTATTGGCCACGGTTCGTTGGGGGCCGGAGAAAGAGCCAAGCGACTACTCGATGGAACAGTTTCTGGCCATCACGAGTCGACGGACTCGCGGGATGCTGGGAGACGTCGTGCGTGTACCGGATTCAGATCTTGCGGATCTCGAAAAGGTCGCCACCCGCGGCCCGGTTGAGCTGGCAATCATCCGAGACGCCGCACAACGTCGGAGAATTTGTCAGCTCATCGAATCTGCTTCCGAAGAGCAGTTTCTGGACTTTAGATATCAGCGTGAACACGCATCCTGGACCCATCCAAGTAGGCGTCGGAGCAGGGATGGGATTCCGGGCCGGGTCCTGGATCCGGCTCACAGGAGAAGCGCGGGAATCGCCTCTCGCTCGCGCCACAAAGGTCTTCTCAAGAGCAAGGACGTCGTTCTCGCAGTTTTGACCACTCGGAATGACTCCCACTCGGCCTGGCTGGACGCCGGATGCTCGTTGCAGAGCTTGCTGCTTGGTGCGACGAGGCTCAACGTCCAGGCCACGTTTCTGAACCACCCACTCGAGCTTCCCGAGTACAGAACGCAATTGAACACCGTCCTGGGATCAGGCAGGGTGGCTCAGGTGATGATGGCCTTTGGTCGGGCCGGGTACGTACGCGCCACGCTTCGAAGAGACCTGGAGGACGTCTTGACGCCACGGGACTAACACCTTCGCGGACTAGTCGTCGCGGCTCTCGCTGCCTCCGTCGATAAAGATCCTTACGAAATCGGCCAACAGATGGTCGACCTCCGTGGTCTCGGCGAGATCGTCGATCACCGCCTGAAATGACTCCTCGGAAGGCAATTCGGCCAGGTAGTGCTCGCGGTAGCGGATCAATCGCTCTCGCTCGCGCGCTGCGTCAAGCTCGGAATGAAACTGGGTCCCATACATGGGGAGATCTCCCATCCGGAACGCCTGGAAGGGCTGGGAAGGATTGTCAGCCAGCTCTATCGCCGCCGCAGGCAGATCAACTACCCGATCGTGGTGCCCCATGTTAGCCCTGAAGGTGGCCGGGAATCCCGAAAAAAGTACGTCCTGTTCGCCGGCTTCGGTGAGGTTCACTCGATGGCAGCCCATTTCCGCCTTGGCCGGATCGTGGACCACCCTGCCGCCCAGCGCTCTGGCCATCATCTGATGCCCCCAGCACGAGCCGAAGGTCGGAAATTTCCGGCCGGCTGCCGCTCTAATGAGGTCCAGGACGGACTCCGTCCACGGATAGTCCTGGGTGGCAGAGAAGGCGCCGGCACCGCCAATGAGAAGACCGTCAACCCCGGAGAGCATCTGAGTTGTGATGTCATCGCGTACAACGTTCCTCGATATCAACTGGTCGCTTCCGATGCGGCACCTTTCGACGAAACATTGTTGCTCCTGGAGCTCCATGTCAGGCTCCTCTCGGGCCTGAAGTAGCAAAATGCGCGGGCGGGAAGATGCGATATTCATGGCAGTCGGTGGGCTCCCAACGATTCGTTCGTTTTATGCGGCGAAATCAAACGAGTCAGGATCGTACCAGATCCGAAAAATCCTCCAGGAGCATGAGATAAAGGGTCCGTAGCGGCAATCCGACCACATTGTTGTAGTCCCCCTTGATGCCATCGATGAACAGGGCGCCCGCGTCGTCCTGAATCCCATACGCGCCTGCCTTGTCCATGGGAGAGCCGCCTTCCACGTACCGATTCACCTCGCTTTCAGTGAGGGTCCCGAAAGAGACTTCCGTTGCTGCGAACCTGGTTTCCGATCGACTAGAGGCGAGGTGGACCAACGCAATACCCGTGTAGACCGTGTGCGTGTGGCCCGACAGCTGCCCCAGCATCTCGCGCGCTTCGGCCGGATCCCTGGGCTTTCCCAGAATCTTGTCTCCAAGCACTACGATGGTATCAGCCCCGAGCACCAGACTATCAGGGGCGCGCCGGGCGATGTCCGCGGCCTTCATTCCGGCCAACTGCTGAACGACTTCCTTGGGTGAGAGGCGGGGATCGATGACCTCAGGGGCATCGCTGGGCCGGACCAGCGGGCTGAGACCAAGACCCTCGAGCAGCTTCTTCCTCCTGGGTGATCTTGAGGCAAGAACAAACGGGACATGGAAGGAGAGGGCAGGACTCAATGGCTCTCTTGATGGATTGAGGAGCGCCGGTTGCGGCGAAATGAAATGAAGGCAAGCGCCAGGAAGACCAGCGTGGAAGGCAAAGCGACCCAATCTCGGTCGTAACTGGGCCGCCTGTTAGGCGGGACCGAAACGACTTCGGCGGACTCCTCATTCCAACGAGACACCCACCGAAAATGTCCATCCGGGCCGATCATGGCCGAGAACCCATTGACGGAAGCGATAGCGAGAGGGCTACCGGTCTCCAGCGCCCGGAATCGGGAGAACACAAGATGCTGCCAGGCAGCCCGGCTGGACAACCACCATCCATCTTGGGTGACGGCGATGTTTAGTCTCGTACCACCCAGCTCGGTAAAGTGAGTGGCGAAAAGGGTCTCGAAACAGATGGCAAGGCCAATCGAGTGTCCGCCGAGGTTGATGCGCGGACTGCCGGTACCCGGTCGGTAGCCGTCTGCGGCCAGTCGAAACTTGCCGAGCCAGGGCACAGACAGTTCACCAGGGACCGCTTCGATGAACGGGACCAGTCGCCGCTTCTGGTAGACCGAATGACCATTCAGGGCGATGCTGTTGGCTGGGGGCGTGGATTCGATCAAGCCTGCAATGAGGGGGTGATCACCCCACGTTTCGGAAAATCTCGTCGCCGCCTCTGGCCACACAATGGCAAGCAGATCATCCGGTTTGTTGAGGCCTGCAGAAAGATTCTCCAGCGTGGCCTGCCGGAGACTGTCGTCGCTAGCCCATTCCACCGGCCCCAACCCCGGCTGGACAATCGCGATGGTTGCATCCAGAACGTCGTTGTCCGTGGCAGTGGCGGGGACCGGAATCGTAAGCGGGATCACAATGGAAATGCCCAAGCCCACTGCCAGGACGGCCCTCGCGCGGACGGATCTGGCGTAAAGAACGGCAACCAGGAGCGCCGACCAACTCAGAAGCAGGGCCGACAATCCCTCCACGCCGACGTACGCAGCAGCTCCCCAGAGAAGTTCTGTCTCGGCCTGCGTGTGTCCGAGCAACGCCCACGGCATGGCCAGAGGCGAATGTGTAAAAAAGGCCTCGGTAGCAAGGAGACCGCAGACACAAGCCACGAGCGCCGCGGGTCGCCCCAGGCCAGCATCTACCCGCCTCGCCGAAACCAGGACGGCGGCAGGAATCATGGCCAGAAGCAGCCAGACGCTGGAGCCGGCGACGGCTAGGCTGAGCACAGGATGCCTCCAGGGCCACGGGAAGGCCAAATAGTTCGCCAGAAGGAACGCCCCAAAGACCATCCAGAAGGCGCGCCTGTCGCTTCGAGCATTTAGCGCCACGTAGAAGAGTGGGGCCATGGAAAACCAGCCAAGCACGCCGGTAGGGCCCGGCGGGAATGCCGCCCCGAGAAGTGCTCCGCCCAGCACTGCAAGGGCGGGAAGCTGCCACAGCTGGCCTTGGTCAGGTTGACTGATCATTCACTCCGGGTCTACTTTCGCGTGTAACAGAGCCCGTGTAGCCTTGCGCGGGTCTGTCCTTCCGTTGAATCTCTTCCAGGTCAAGATGATCTCGCTCTCAGTTTGTAACCACAAGGGTGGGACAGGGAAAACTACCTCTACCATAATGATGGCTGCGGCGTTGGGTTTGAGCGGCCATCGTGTGTTGGTCGTTGACCTGGACCCGCAAGGGTTCCTCTCTCGAATGATGGGCATCGCGGAGCCCGAGCCAGCTCATTCATCCTGCGTGATTTTCTCCGAGGAGAACCGTTTCTCCGAGGCCGATCTCGTCAAAACGGGCGGTTTCCACGTGCTCCCGGCCTCTACCCGCCTCTCCACAGACCTGAGGAGACTAAACAGATCCGTGGACGTGCTGTGGGCGAAGGAATTCCTGGAGGAAGGACTTTCGGATTGGGATTTCGTCATTTTCGATACTGCGGCTGCCTTGACGGTCTTCACGCTCAACGCCCTGGCCGCCTGCCAGCAGGTTGTGATCCCCGTGCTACCCGAATATCAGCCGGTCGTCGGAGCCGAACAAACCTATCAGACGGCGCTGACGGTGAGGAAGAAACTGAATCCGGGCATGGCCGCTCCCCTCATGTTGTTGACCATGGTTGACGGGAGAAAACGCAATCATGCGGCCTACGAACAATACCTCCGCGAAGAGTACGGCGAGCATGTTCTCAAGACTCGAATCCGGACCAACACCGCGCTCTCCACGACGCGACACGACGGGCAGACCCCTTTCGACTTCGACCCACGAGGCCGGGGCGCCATGGACTACGCGGCGGCGACGGATGAACTGCTGGAACGAGTGATGAACGGAGTGCCTGAGGTGGCCGAAGTCCATTGACCCGGGCTGAATCAATGGCCTGGGGGCGAGTCGTTCTGGGCGGGATTCTGGTGGTTCTTCTGACAGTGGGGCTGCAGATGCCAATTACCGGGGGCTTGGCCTTGGAGGCCATTGTTGATCCCGTCAACGGGTTCTGGCGGACGGCCCGGATCGCCGATCGGTTGCCATCGGGAGATGTTTCCGGTGTTCTCGACGCGGACGCCGAAGTGCTCTGGGACGAGCGTGGCGTGCCTCATATTTTCGCGGACACGGATGCCGATGCGATTCGAGCGTTCGGGTACGTGATCGCCCATGATCGGCTGTTCCAGATGGATTTTCTGCGTCGGGTGACGGCCGGGAGACTGGCTGAAGTACTCGGGCCGGAGTTGGTCTCGACGGACCGCTTCCTCCGAGGGACAGGCATGGCGAGGGCTGTTTCCGAAAATGTCAGCCGGATGGAGGCTGAAGACGGGGTGGACTTTCGGGCGGCCACTTGGTTCGCGGAAGGGGTGAATGCCTACCTGGAATTACTGGAGGATCGGGATCTCCCCTTCGAGTTCCGACTCCTGGGCTATAGTCCTGAGCCGTGGAGCGCGCGCGATGCGTTTCTTGTGGGGTGGAATTTGATGTTCGACCTCACGTTTCAGCGGGAGGGGGCCTCGGCCATGCAGCAGGTAAGAACGGCAATGCCTGCCGACCAATTTGACCTGCTTTTCCCGGTGGCTGCGCCTTATTCAGTCCCGATCGTTCCACCGGAGGAACGGCACTGGCCGGATCGCATGGCCTCGATGGAGTCCCCGAGGAGGATGGATCTCGTCTCCTTAAGAGAGTTTGAAGAGACGCCCGTCCCAGACGGCGTGCCGATGCAAGTCGAGGGTTTCATCCCGGGCAAAGGGTCAAATAGCTGGGCCGTCGGCGGCAGCCGCTCTGCCACTGGAGCTCCGGTACTGGCAGGAGACATGCATTTGGGACTCAGTTTACCGGCCATTTGGTACGAGGTCCACCTGGTGACTCCGGAGATGAACACTTATGGCGTCACGGTTCCAGGTGCCCCGTTGCCTATCGAAGCGTTCAACCCTGATTTGGGCTGGGCTTTCACGAATACCGGTGCCGACCAGATTGACCACCTGATCCTCACCCTAAGTCCTTCAGGGCTCCAATACCGGTACGAAGACGGCTGGCGAGATCTGGAATTGGTAGTGGACACGATTCATGTCCTGGGGGCGCCTTCTGTCGTCGATACGGTGGCTTGGAGCCATTGGGGGCCGGTTTCCTTCTCGAACGGTCAGGCGATTGCCACCCAATGGACGGCACTTGGCGAAGTTCGGACCTTCGAGGCCATTTGGGCGATGAATCATGCGCGTTCTTATGCAGAATTCGAAGAAGCGCTGAGGAAATGGGATGCTCCCATGCAGAACGTCCTCGTGGCCGCGCCCGGAGATACGATCGCGATCCGGTCTACAGGCCACCTGCCCATCCGCGCGGACGGGACGGGTTTTGGGGTCAGGGACGGGAGTTCGGATGAATCGGAGTGGGTCGGGCGCGTGCCGTTTGATGAACTACCCCACGCCATAAACCCGGTTCGCGGCTACCTCGCGTCAACCAATCAACGCCCTGCAGACCTTACCTATCCGTACTACCTGGGTCGAAATTGGCGGTCTATTTTCCGGTCGATCCGCATCGATCAGCTCCTCCAAGGTTCAGAACGCCACTCCGTAGAAGAGGTCGCTTCCTTCCAGTCCGACAGGCATGTCGTCCAGAGTGATCTGTTTATTCCCCTACTGTCTGGGCTAACGGGCCTCACGCCGCAAGCCGACTCGTTTCGATCCGCCCTGGAAGAATGGAGCCGTGTCGCGGACACCGACCTTCGCGAACCGCTTCTGTTTAGTGTTTGGCAGGGGCTGCTTCAGCAGATGGCCTGGGACGAGGCCCCCTTCGCCAGGCGTCGACCAACCCTGGCGCGATTGCATGAGCTGCTGACAGAGGTCCCCGACAGTCCGTGGTTGGACCGAGTGGACACGGACCAGGTGGAAAATGCGTCGGCATTGCTGATAGCCTCTCTTGAGGCGGCGGCAGACTCCGTGGCGTTGCGGGGAGAATCCTGGGGCGACGCTCATCAGCTTCTGATCCGCCATATTACCGGCAGCGCCGCGCTTCGCCCGCTATGGCGAGGCCCCATGCCGTATCCGGGCTATTCTCAAACACTCTCCCCGGGAAGTGGTCGTACGGTGACACATTCGGCCAGTTGGCGCGTGGTGCTCGATCTGGAGGGAGAGCAGATTGCGGGTAGGGGGATCTATCCAGGAGGCCAATCCGGTAATCCGTTCAGCAGCCGCTATGATCAGTTTGTGAAGGATTATGTTGCGTTCGAGCACTACCTGCTCAAGACGCCGTCTTCTCCAGAATCCCTCAAGCCCGACGCCCTTTCCATCTTGCGCATACGGCGCTAGCGAAGCTAACCAACCAACCTAGCCATGGCGGAAATAGACCAGCCTCGTTTTTCTAGCAGAACGGGCATGCTTCTCAGCGTGCTGGGCATCGCCGTCGGCACCGGAAACATCTGGAGATTCCCAAGGATTGCGGCGCAAAACGCGGGTGATGATGGAGCGGGGGCTTTCCTGGTGGTGTGGCTCCTGTTCTTGTTCGTATGGAGCGTCCCGTTGATCATTGCCGAGTACGCATTGGGCAAGAAGGGACGCATGGGCGTGGTGGGAGCCTTTACGCGGATGGCCGGGGAGAAATTTGCCTGGATGGGAGGATTCGTGGCGTTCGTAGCCACGGCCATCATGTTCTACTACAGTGTCGTCGCTGGCTGGTGCATCTACTACCTGGTTCAAACCATTTCGAATCCGCTGCCGATGTCGGCCGAGACGGCGTCTGGCGTGTGGGATTCGTTCCAGGCTGGGATCGGACCGGTGGGATTTCATGCTTTGGCGATGGGCGTCGGTGCCGTCGTAGTGATGAGGGGGATCAAGTCCATTGAGAAGGTGAACAGGGTGCTGATCCCCACGCTCCTCGTCATAGTCTTGATTGCCGTATTCCGAACGGTGACCCTGGATGGAGCCTGGAGCGGCATCGCATTCTTGTTCTCGCCTTCGTGGGGGACTCTCTCGAACCCGAGGGTGTGGTTGGAGGCGCTCACACAGAATGCCTGGGACACAGGAGCCGGGTGGGGCCTCATTCTCACCTATGCCTGCTACATGAGATCCAAGGACGGAGTCGTCAAGAATGCGATCATCACCGGAGTCGGGAATAACGTGGTATCCATTCTGGCTGCGATCGTCATTTTTGGGACGGTGTTTGCCATCCTCGGCGACGACATGTCCAAGGCTGAGGTGTTGGCCGTCATGCAGACAAGCGGCCCCGCATCCACCGGCCTGACCTTCCAATGGATGCCTCAGTTGTTTGCCCAGATGGGTTTTGGGCGACTATTGGCGGCGCTTTTCTTCTTGGGCCTCTCCTTCGCAGCTTTCTCGAGCCTGATATCCATGATTGAACTCGCCACGCGTGTAGTGGTGGATACCGGCGTCAGTCGCCCGCAGGCCGTGGGTGCCATCTGCGTATTCGGATTCCTTTTGGGAATCCCAAGCGCGGTCAATCTCGATGTATTCGGGAATCAGGACTTTGTCTGGGGGATCGGCCTGATGGTCTGCGGCGCTTTCGTCGCGTTCGCCGTCATGAGATACGGAATCAGCGAGTTCCGAACGGAAATAGTGGACTCAGTCCCGGGAGACTGGAAGGTCGGACGAATCTGGGAGCTGATTATCGGCTATGCCGTGCCCGCACTGGCTGTCGTGCTCTTGGGATGGTGGTTCTATCTGTCTGCGACCGAATATGCTCCGGATACCTGGTTCAACCCGTTTGATCCCTACAGTGTCATGACTGTGCTCGTGCAGTGGGCCATAGTGATCGCGTTTTTCCTTGGGATCAACGGCTGGCTTGCCAGAAGAACCCTTGCCAATATTCCTCCCGGTTCGTGAATGAGGAGAGATCCAGTTCGAGTGCTTTTCGTTTGCCTCGGCAATATCTGCAGGTCGCCCCTCGCTGAGGGAATTTTTGCGGCCCAGGTAAGCGAAGCCGGTCTGTCGGACCACTTCGATATCGATTCTGCGGGCACCGGCAGTTGGCATGCGGGGCAATTACCCGATGCGCGAATGCGAGAGACGGCGCGAGGCCACGGAACTACCCTGGTGTCTCGCGCACGGCAGTTCGTGCCAGGCGACTTTTCCGAGTTCGACCATATTCTGGTGATGGACCGGAGTAATCAGAGCGACGTATTGGCCTCTCCAGGGGCCGAATCCGGCGCGGATCGGGTACAACTCTTCCGTGACTACGACCCTGAGCCCGGCGATGGACAGGTACCGGACCCCTACTACGGGGGTTCGGAGGGGTTCGAGACCGTTTACAGCATGGTTGAGCGCACTTCCTCCAGGCTCCTGGCCGAGCTAACAGAACAGTATGATCTATCGGCTGGCTGAGGCGATCAGTCGTTGGTCCCAGGCCCCGGCAGATCGGCTGCCTCGGTGGCCCCACTTAGCGCTATTCCGTTGAAGAGGAGTTTGAACGTCCCGTGGGGTTGGGCGCGCCGAATGATCTCCGGTCCGAAGAGATACAGCTGACCCTCGCCGACGGTGACCTGGGCCATGGTTATTCCGCCGTTCAGGTAGTGTTGGCCCCAGGCCCAGCCGCTACGAAGCGGCTCCCTGCTATTGAACCAGGCCAATGGCGTGATACCCGTATCGTCAGGCAGGGAAAAGACCGGGCTGTTGTTGAAGTGAACATCTACTTCCGCGGGCATTCCCCACGCCACTGGCTGCGAGTTGTCCAGCTGAACTCGCAGCACGGACCCAGGAACGAAATAATCGTTTCGGCCAAGAGGCTTACCCTCGTAGTCCACTAGGTAGTCATCGAGACCCAGGCCCAGATGTTTCGCCAGTCCGGTCGATCCGCCAATCGTGATGACCGTGCCTCCCTCTCTGAGGAACGACTCGATTTGGGGAACGGTCTCCTCCACGGTGACCGAGCCGATGCGGTCCTGCCATTTCTCAGGGATGCCGTCGGAATTCTGCGAACCCGGGCCTCGGCCCCCGCGACCTCTGCTTGCACCGGACGGGATACCCCCGTTGACGAAGACCAGGACGTCAAAATCGGCTGCGAGATCACCCTGATCGAGTCGCTTGGGGAATACGAGTTCATAGTCGAACTCGTACTGTTCGAGAATCCAGCGGGCCCAACCCGATGGCATTGATCCACCATATCGGTCCCACAATCCGACTCTAACCGGGCTCATCTTAAGAGCGCCAATTTCAGGCTGATTCGGGACCCCCTGGATGGTGATTCCAAGCTCCCTTGCCATATCGGTGAGCGCGTTCCGTACTCCGCCGCGATCCGGAACATACATCGTACCTGCGGGCCACCAGGCTCCGCGAGACTCCATACCCTCGGCGAGCCAGAATACTTCGTGACCGTCGGCCAGGAGCCGGTTCATGGCGATGAATGAGTCATTTTCGGCGTGACTGAGAAGATATCCATCGGCACGGCGAGGGTTCGCGATGCTCTCTCTCGGAGGGCTCACCTCATCGCTCAACCTCTCGAATGGCCCGTCGAACTCCTCCAGAATCCGGTCGAATTCGATGCCCATCTGGTAGGCAACGGTCCAGCCCGTGTTGTCGTAGGGCGAGGTGGGTGGGCCACCCGGGTAAGCAAAATCGTTGGGGTGGACCTGAGGCTCAAACATGTCCAAGACGAACGGTCGAAACGCCTGTCCCGTCATCACCACAAACGACCCGGCTCGATAGGTCTTGCCCTCGACCGAGAAGCTCCGACTAGCCTGGTGGACCATGACCCCATTCTTGATCAAGGTGTTCGCAAACTTGGTCGCCGTGGGAAAGTCGGCCTGGTCTCTAGGGATGATGTATCCACGAGGGTCCCGAAGCTCTGGGTCTCTGAATACCGTCTCGAATATTTCAGATGGAATCCGCCGGCCTGTGGAATTCATATCGCGGGCCGCCTGACTGGCCGCAGCGATGACTCGTGGATCCGTTCTCCAGGAATCCGTGTTCCCCTTCGCGATGTTGTCGCGGCCCATGATATAAATGTTGTAGAGCAGGTCCGCGCGGTTGCGAGACGCGTAGTTCAGTACCGCCCGATTCGCCGTCTGCGAGTAGTCGATGGACTGCCGGAAATGCCACTTCTGGGGGGCGATAGGCATCGGGATATCGTTCTTCGGAAGCTGCCGATCCAAAATCAGGGGTATCTCCTGAGGAGTTGGGTGGCCAATTGTTTCCGTCAAAAGACCGATCTGGTTGTGGAAGTAGGGGGTCGTCCGCAGACCACCATTCCACCAGGTCGAGTAGCTGGCTCCGGATCGCATCGTCGTTCCGGGCTTTCCTTCTGCAACAAAACGCGAGTGCATCGCCGTCCCGACGGCCTCAATACCCAAGGGCAGCAGAGGATGGTAGTTGTAGTTGAACGGGTCGCGGAAGGGAGGGGCAAACATGACCGTCCCGGCGGGGCCACTCTGGTGATGGTTGTAGACGATCTGCGGAAACCATTCCCGGTACAGAATCCGGTTCATGTTCACCGATTCTGCCTGCGTGGACATGTAGAAATCCCGGTTGTTGTCGTGTCCAACGTATTTCTGATAGAGCCTCGGAATGCCCGACGAGCTTCGTTCTTCCGGCTCTTCCTCTCTCATGTACCAGTTGGATACCAACTCCTGCCCGTCGGGGTTGGCGTGCACGGCCAGGAGGATGACGTCGTCCAGAAAACGAAGCGTCTCGGCGTCGTTCCGGGTCACCATCTGGTAGACCAGTTCCGTCAGTTGCTGCGCGCCCAGGACCTCGTTGGCATGCAGCCCTCCATCGATCCAGATCACGGACCTACCCTCCTCGGCCAGTTCCCTTGCTTCGGCGTCGTCCAGTCCCTCGGCGAGCGCAAGGCGGCGAGCGATAGATCTGTAGTCACCCAGCTTTCGATGATTGGCTGGCGATGTGATGATCGCCATGATCTGCGGCCGACCTTCCTCGGTGAGGCCGATGCTCCGGGTCACCATTCTCGGTGATTCCTGACCGAGCAGGCTCCAGTAGTCGTATAGCTGCTGATAGGTGGATAGCTGGTAGTCGTCTCCCAGGTTGAAGCCCAGAAAATCGATCGGCTGAGTGATGTCTTGCCCCGCGGCGGGTGCAGGGAGAGTGACGAGCAGCGCCGCCAAGACCGATAGGCGGATCACTTGACGCATAGACGCACGGGACATAGTTCTGGGTCGATTGAGTGGGCTGGCGCCTATATACGGCGGATTTCAATCCATCCGGTAGTCCGACTCCGGCTGGTCTTCGTAACGAATCTCGTCGATCGGCTCTTCTCGGTTCTTACCGGCATACAGTCGGTCGGGGCAGTTCAGGATCAACGCCGGAGACCCACCGATATTCTTGTAGGCGTGGACTACGCCAGGGGGCACGGTGAGGGTGCATGGGTTTTCACGGCCTGCCTCGAAGATCTGCCGGACACCCTCGGTTTTAGAGTCGGGTCTGGGATCCCAAAGGAAGACCCGGAACTGGCCGTCGAAGAACGCGAACAGATCGGTTTGATCTTCGTGGGCGTGCGGACCTCGGGTCACCCCTGGTCGGGTCTCCGAGAGGTACACCATGGCCGGCTGGTGCCCGTTCGGGGGCTCGTCGTTTCTGAAGACTTCGCTCAGCCAGCCTCGGTCATCGTGAAAACGCCTGGACTCTGTGAGGCAGCATTCGTCTATGATTCCGTCCTTCCAGTTCATTTGCCGGGAGCCAGTTCAGGATAGATGAGATCGGCGGCCAGGTTGTTCGCCTCGTGCCAACCTTCCTGCGTTCCGGCGTCGCCCCACCAACCTTCCAGCACCCCGTGGCTCAGTCTCCCCCGAGAGGCATACCAGTTGGTCACATCGGAGACCTCGTATTCGCCACGTCGACTCGGACTCAGTCCCCGCACAACGTCGAAAACAGTGTGGTCATACATGTAAATCCCCGTCACCGAGAAATTGCTTGGCGGATCGTCCGGTTTTTCAATCACTTCGACCAGGACATCGCCCTCAAACCGGGGGACACCGTACCGCTCTGGGTCGTGAACCTCCTTGAGTAGCACTCGTGCCCCGTGGCCGTTCTTTTCCAGTTCCGATTGGAATATGGCCACGTCGGCCGAGATGTCGTCCTCCAGGATGTTGTCCCCGAGAAACACAACCACCGGTTCCCCTCCTACAAAATTCTCACATAGCGCCATCGCCTGCGCGATTCCGCCGGGCTCGTCCTGAACCCTGAACGTCAGATCAAGGCCCAAAGCGCGACCGCTGCCCAAGAGGTTGACTACGTCGCCCATGTGCTCCGGGCTTGTCACCACCGCAATCTGCGTGATACCCGCGCGTCTCAGCCGCATCAACGGGTGGTATATCATGGGATACCGCCCGACTGGCAAGAGGTGCTTGTTGGTGACTTTGGTAAGGGGGAGGAGTCGGCTTCCGGTGCCTCCCGCCAGGACAACGCCCTTCATGAGTCGAGTGTTTGGCTACCGGCTTGCGTAGGCGGTAGTAAGTGTCTTGACACACTCCCCGCGACTGGAAGTCGGGGGATTCTTGGATCAAGCAGCAACCGCTACACCCTCCCGAGCAAGCTCGAAAGGGCCGCTGACATTGCCTCTCCAACGGGGAAATGCCCTTCCCCGAATATTGATTGCGGCGTTGACATCGCGATCATGCGTGACCCCGCATCCGGGGCACAGCCACGACCTGTCCGACAACTCCAGTTGAACGATTTCTCCGCAGTCTGAGCAGGTCTTCGACGTGTACGCGGGATCGACCTTCTTCAGAACCACGCCCCGCTTGGCGCAGACGTACTCCAGAGTCCGGACGAACTCGCCCCACGAAATGTCAGAGACTTTCCGGCCCCAGAGCGCGATCATGCCCCGAAGCTCCAGATCTTCGATGCCGATCCCGTCGTACTGGCCGCACAGTTCGTGAGCCCTCTCGAAGGCCCAGTTACGGCGCTGATCCGCTATACGCCGATGCAGCTGGGCTACACGGCGCTTGGCATCCGCACGATTACGGGAGCCGGGCCTCTTGCCCGACAACTGCTTCGACCTAGATCGAAGAAGCGCCAACGACTGTTTGAGGTACTGAGGAGACTCTATCTTCTTCTTGTTGCTGAGGGTGGCGAATGTCTTTAGCCCCATGTCAATTCCAACGGGCGTTGTTACGGCGTCCTCGCTGGCCACAGGGTGTTCGCCCTCCTCGATTACCGAGAAGCAGATCCAGAGATCCTGCGCGCGATCTCGTTTGATGGTGACGGTCTTGATGGTCCCGGTCACCGGGCGGGAC
>CAYXSE010000035.1:0-9807 GCA_964466675.1 uncultured Rhodothermales bacterium
GTCACGTTCGACGCGCAGGGGCTGCCTACGGGTACCTACGTCTACCGACTGGAAACAGAATCCTTCGCCACGACCAAGACATTGGTCTTGATGAAGTAGCGCGCCGCTGCGCGCAGGAGGACGGCCTCGGCATGATTCAACCCGTGCCGGGGCCGACTCATTTTCCGCCATCTCTCAGCCAGATTGAACGGTAACTCCGACTTGAGCAGTCTCACACTCGATTCCTTTGGTGCCAACCCGCCCGCTGCGGACGAATTCGTTCCGATGTGGCGGGCGGGAGGAGCGTTGGTCGCCGGATTCGCTATTTGGGCGTCCATGTTTGGCCCGGCAAGCCCACTTCCGGCCACGACGGTGGTCTCGGTTGGCTTCGGCCAGGAGGTCGGGATTCCGGGGGAGCGGGGCTCCCTTGGATTTGCGAGCCCGGTCGAGGGCCCAGAGGTTGACGCACCCCTCCACGGTGTTACGGACGACGGATTCTGGGAAGAAGGATTCTCATTTCCCTACCAGGGAGTCTCCGGTGCGGTTCATTCCATAGTCGGGGATGGTTCGGGAGGATTCTTCGTGGCGGGCACATTCGAATTCGCCGGTGACCAGCGAGCAGGGCACATCGCTCATTGGGATCCGGTCGACGATACTTGGGCCGCCCTCGGAGAGGGATTGAACGGGTCGGCTTCCGCTATGGTGATCGGAAGGGACTCCCGCTTGTATGTGGGAGGTACGTTCACCGAGGCCGGAGGCGAACGGGCGATTGGGATCGCAGTCTGGGATCCACTCCTGACTGGCTGGTCGTCGGTCGGCGCCGGGACCAATCAGGCGGTACGGGCGCTGGCCGCCACTCCCGATGGCAGGATCATCGCGGGCGGGGCCTTCTCCGTAGCAGGAGGACGGCCGGCAGCCGGGATCGCATCATACGACCCGGTGACGGGCAACTGGGAGCCGCTTGGTGCGGGCCTTCCTGGGACAGTTTACGCGATTGTTGCTGCGGCCAACGGAGACCTGGTGGCCGGGGGCACTTTCCCAGGGTTCGTATCTAGACTTGAGGCGAATCAAGAAGGCTGGGCCGAGATGGGCGCTGGCGCTCCTGGGGCCGTCTATTCGCTATTGGAATCTTCCGGGGGCATGGTTGCCGGCGGCCGATTTGGATCCGGGCCAACGCCCAGGGAGCATCTTCTCCTTTGGGACGACGAGACCGGCAACTGGCGCTCCATCGGCGTAGGCATAAACGGAGCGGTCAAATCACTTACGTCGCTCCCCGACGGAGAGATATTGGTCGCGGGAGCGTTCACGAAGGCCGGAACTGGTGAAGCGAGGGGCTTGGCCATTTTGGCCGAGGACGGGCTCACCTGGAGGCCATCGGGTCAATTCAACAGCCAGGTACAGGCGGTTGCGATCGACACAAACGGACAAATGCTAGCTGGAGGCTCATTCACCGCGGCGCATGGCAAACCCGCTGACGGACTCGCAATCTGGGACTCTCAGACGAGCGACTGGAGCGGGCTGCTGGTCAGGACTGGAGGGCAGGGTCTGGACGGAGCCGTATTCGATGTTGCGGTCGCGCCCGACGGCTTGATCTATGCCGGAGGGGTCTTCGGCCGAGCGGGCGTTTCTAAATTGTCCGGGATTGGTGCGTGGGATCCAACAATACGCTCGTGGCTGCCCCTTGGTGATGGACTCAACAATCTCGTAAAAACCATCGCAGTCGATAAAGGAGGCGGGATCTACGCCGGCGGGTATTTCACGGCATCGGGCACTACTGAACTGTCTTTCATCGGTTACTGGGATGGCTACTCATGGAATGCTCTCGGCGCCGGAGTTAACGGAGCGGTAGAGGACTTGGCAATCGGTCCGGACGGGCGCCTTTACGTCGCAGGGTATTTCTCGGCGGCCGGCGCTGCGACTTCATATGGAGTTGCCGTCTGGGACCCTGTTCTCCAGGTCTGGTATTCGATGGGTCGTGGAATGAACGCGGGCGTCGAGGCCATCGCTCTATCCAAGGACGGTTTGGTCTACGCAGGAGGGGCTTTCACTCTCGCGGGTGGCCGCGCCGCTTCAGGCATGGCCGTTTGGGACTCGTTCGCGGGTTCTTGGGCGCCGTTGGGCCTCGGCAAGAACAGCATCGTCCGAGCCCTTGCCGTATCCGAAGAAGGAACGGTCTACGCAGGCGGCCTTTTCACTCGAGCGGGCACGGTAGCTGCCGAATATGTCGCCCGATGGGACCCGGCAGGGAGGGCGTGGCACCCCATGAACTCCGGCCTAAACAGTTCGGTGCGGACACTTGCCGTGGATCATCGATCCGGACTGCTCTACGCCGGAGGGGTGTTTTCAGAGGCGAATGGCCTCCCAGCCCCATTTGTGGCATCCTGGGACGCGAGTAATGGATGGTCGAGCCTGGGAAGTGGCACAGACGGCTCCGTTCGGGGGCTGGCTATCGCTCTGGACGGCCGCCTCTACCTGGGAGGATTCTTCACTAGTGCGGGCACCACCTCGGCTGCACACTTTGCAGTTTGGACCGCCAACGCCGGCGAGAGCACCGGCCTCGACGCCTCGCCGATTGAATTGCCTGTCGACATAACGCTGGATCAGAACTATCCGAATCCGTTCAATCCAACGACGACTATCCGGTTCTCTCTCGAGCAACCGGTCGCCGTGCGACTCGCGGTATATGACCTGGTTGGACGAGAGGTGATGGTACTTGTGGAGGGTGCCATGACCGGCGGCGTTCACGAAGTCAGCCTGGACGCCTCGGTCCTAGCGACCGGCTCCTATGTCTATCGACTACAGGCCGATGGCGAGAGCGTTGTCCGGACGATGACCCTGGCTCGATAGCCCTGGGACCAGTCATTCGGCCCGCGTAGAGGGAGATATGGCCGTTTTATTGCCTCCCCGCGCGCAAATCTTGCATTAATGTCCGTTATCTGCTAGCGGAGACTCTTCTTCGTCCCTTTGGAGAAGGAGGTTCGGTGCCGTCAGGCGCCTGTCTCCGTCGATGTACACCCCGAGGCGCTTCCAGTGAGCCTCACACCCGCCCGCGATCCCTCTGGGAAACGAGTGTCGATGAGACCGGCGTTATGCCGGCGCTATATCCATGCTATCCCACCATCCTGAGGGCGCCATGTCCAGGAATGCTACTTCCTTCCTTCGCGCGATTGTTGTCTCGATCGCTATGCTTCTATTCGGCCTGACGAACGCGATTGATGCGCGTGCGCAGACCATCACCCTCACCCTGGTGGGAGCAGCAAGTGGCGCTGAAAGCGCCGATGTGACCGTCCGGGCAACGCTTGATACCACGCCGTTGGGGTCCAACCTGACCTTCGACATCATCAACAACGGCGGTACGGCAACCAACGGAGCGGACGAGTCGACCCTCGATCAGGCTGTCAGCTTCACGATGAGTACCGGCACACTTTCCCAAGATTTTGTGATCAGTATCACGGATGACGGGGATGACGAAGTGGACGAAACGTTGATCTTCAGCGTAGACAACATAGCGGGGAGTACAAATGGCCCCTATGCGCAAGCTGGAGGAGATGTTACCTACACCATCGAGGACAACGACCTCGTGGTGGTGTCATTCGATGTGGCGTCCTCGATAGACGACGAATTCAACGCCGACCAGACGATCCAGATCAACTTCGATCAGGCTCCAGCAGTGGCATTCGACATCCAATTGTCCTACGGAGGAACGGCCACGGGTGCGGACTACACTCCAGTCGATCCGATCAGCTCGGGCATTGGCTCGATGACGCTGGAATTGTCTTCGCTTGCGGTAGTCGACGATGCGATCCAGGAGAATCAGGAGACGGTGATTGTCAGCATTGACGCCGATCCAGCTTATGGAACCTCTGCATTTACCTCGCACACATTCACTATTGAAGACAACGACGACAAGGACTTCGGTGATGGGGACGAGGTCGGCGCAATTTTTACCCTTCTTGCTAACGATGGAGCCCGCCACACGGTCCTGCTGGCCAACAATCCATTCATGGGTAGTGCACCAGACCGGGAAACGGATGCAGCGGGCACAAGCATAGCCGCCGATGGAGATGATTCGACCGGTTCTGATGACGAGGACGGCGTCGAGATCGTCCAGACGGACCATGCCGTGCTTGTGGCAGGCGAAACCATCACACTCATCGCCGGATCGACTCCCAGCCTCGAATTCGACGTACAGCGGAACGGAGCAGCCGGCGTCTATTTTGAGATTCACCTGGACTACGACGGCGATGGTTCGATCGATGAGGTCGAAGGGCCAACTCTGGTTGCTTCCGACGGTACGCAGACTGTCAGCCTCGGTAGTGTCCCCGCGTCGGACCCCGGAGTGAGCGGCTTTGCCCGACTTCGCGTCCACCAGGAGTCTGGCGGCGTGGGCCTGAACGGTCTCGCGCCTTCCGGCGAAGTGGAGGACTGGGTCGTTGAGGTGCTTGACTACGACTTTGGCGATGCGCCCGACCCTCTCGCTTCGACAGCGGGCGAGTACCCGACACTGCTTGTCAACGACGGCGCGCGACACGCCTTCACGGCTGGTGACCCCGTTCTCGGTTCAACCGCGCCTGATGCGGAAGCAGACGGACAGCCGAGCGTGGCATCCGACGGAGACGACACAACCGGTTCCGACGAAGATGGCGTCACTCTGCCGTCCTACGTCGCTGCTGGCGTCCCCATGGACTGGACGATCGAACTCAGCGTCGCTGGCGGTGATGTGGACGCTTGGATCGATTGGAATGGCGACGGTGATTTCTTGGACGGTGGTGAGCAAGTCGCCACTTCTGTCCTCATGAACACAGGTAACAACACCCTGTCCATCACCCCGCCGCTGACCTCGGTTGCCTCAACCTATGCTCGTTTCCGGGTCTCTACCGCCGGAGGCTTGAGTCCCGACGGACCAGCTGATGATGGGGAGATCGAAGACTATTTGGTGGCGATCATCGGCGTCGACTTCGGCGATGCCCCGGCAAACGCAGACACGGGGTTCGGAGGAGATTACCCTGTCGATCAGATCGTCGACGGTGCTCGCCACACAGTCGGATCCACGGTGACTCATCGCCTTGGCGCGCTGATCGACATCGATCCAGACGGCCAGGCGCTACTGAACTCCTTGGGTGATGACAATGACGGAACCGACGACGAGGACGGAGTCGCGTTTAACGCGCCCATCGTCGTGTCGGCGGCCGGCAGCACCATATCGAGCCTCACGATCTCGACCTACGGTGCGGGATACCTGTCCGCGTGGATGGATTTCGACCAGAACGCAGTCTGGACGAACGAGGCGACCGCCACCGGAGAAGAAGTAATAAGCAACATGCTGGTCGGCACCAGCAGCACGTTGGTGGCGGACGACTACGCCATCACACTTCCTGCCGGCGCAGATCCTGGCGTGAGCTACTTGCGTGTTCGATTCTGCTCCGCATCCGGGGATTGCGACGAGCCAACAGGCCTGTCAGCCAACGGAGAAGTGGAGGACTACCAGGTAGCGCTGGTGGATGGCGATCTCAACTACACGCCGAGCGTGAGTATGGCGGACATCGTTTTCGACACGATCGAAGTCGATGGACTGAACACCTGCTTCGTGGACAGCAGTGGTCCGACCGATGTGTTCTGTATTCCCACTTCGAGCTTGGTCAACCCCGTCATCACCGGCTCGGCCGGGAATGACAACCTGATCATCGACTGGACCGGTGGCAACCCCATCCCGAGCGGCATGACGTTCAACGCGGGCAGTCAAGCGGGCATCCCAGGTGACATGATCACCTTGAGCGGATCGCCGGGGCTGGACGTGACGCACACGTTCACCAATGCGAACGACGGGTCGATTCTGGTGGGTGCGTCCCTCATTACCTACACGGGTCTTGAGCCGATCACTGACAACTTGGATCCGGTTAACCGCGTGTTCACGTTCACCAGCGCTGCGGCCACCGAAACCATCCTCCTGGATGGCACGACGGACGGCGCGGCCGACAACAATATCTCCTACATCGATTCGGATGCCGGAGAGAGTGTCAGCTTCACGAACCCAACGGGATCGCTGGTCATCAACGCTGGAAACGGGAGCCAGACTTTGAACCTGGGGCTGCTGGACACAGCCGCAGGCGTATTGCCGGGCATTACCGTGACGGTTAACGGCGGCGATGACGCCGACACGTTCAACGTTGCTCCAGATCCGACCGGGGGCGGTGACTACACCACCTACACCCTCAACGGCGGCGCGCCGACCACCTGTACCGGGGACGTCTTCAACCTGACCGGCGGGACGGCTTCGACAGGCCTCACCCTCGGCGCTGGGACGGTCACGTTCACCTCGCCGCACGGGCCTATCGCTTTCTCCACCATGGAGGTACTCGGTTTCGCCAATGTAGACATCGCGATCACAGACGCGTCGTTCGATGACAACCCCGCCTTCCCAGGCGATGACATCACGCTCACCATTACCGTGACGAACGACGGCGCGCCTGCCGACGAGGCACAATGTGTTCTCATCGATCTCTCGGCCTTCTCCAGTATCCTCAATGACACCTCGCCGCCGCTGCCGGCTGCGGTCGTGTCTATCGGCTCTTATGATGCCGGGACCAATATCTGGACCATTCCGGTCTTCGATATCGGTGCGACAGAGACGCTGTCTATCCTGGTCGTGGTCGACACGCAGTTGTCGGGCGACTTCTCCTCCGACATCACCAGCTCATCCGGAAACGTAGACGGTGACGGCTCCAATGACGACATCACCGTGGACCTGACCGTAGGCACGGTCTTCAAGTTCCCGGCCAAGGCGCACGCCCAGTCGGCCATCTTCAAGACGCTGGATTCCGGTCTTGAGCGGATGGTCCTTGGCCTCTACGGAGGTTCTCCGGGCATCAACGGTGCCGTATGGTGCCGTGTGCCGGAACCGGATGGCGTGGTGTTCACGGTCGTCGGAATGCCGACGGTCTACAAGACCTGCGCCGAGGGGCTCCCCAACACGGCAGGAATCGCCCTTCCGCTCTTCGTCAACGACCTATGGTTGGACGAGACAGGAGTCGGGGCTGGTCGGATCTACATGACCACCTGGGGCTCTCAGGGCCTGTACTTCTCCGACGATGACGGCGAGAGCTGGACGGCTCTTGAGCCCAACCTGTCTGACGGATTCGGCGGCGCGGCTGGCTGGGTGAACGTTTACGCGATCACCGAGGACGCTACAGACGGCATCTTCTACATCTCGGCCAACAACGGATTGGTTTTCCGGTCTCTGAACAGCGGAACGACCTGGCAACAGGTGTCCTCGCTGCCCGAGGGCGCGGCCGATACCCCCTGGTCTTTGATCTCGCATTCGAGCACTCCGGGGACTCTGTTCGCCGGTACGCTCGGCAAGGGAGTCTACGTTTCGACCGACTATGGCCTCTCCTGGGCTGTGAGCGTCGATAACGCGACACTGGTGGCGGCACAGGCGGGATATATTTTCGATCTCGAGATTCGCGAAACGATTGGTGGAGAAGACTACCTCTTCGCGGCGACGAGTCGGGGCGTATGGCGTACAGACTTCGCTGCTGGAGGAGGGGCCACCTGGATCGAGCTGGATACGAGTCAGGGATCACTAACCCCGACCGGCGTGAACCCTGAGATCAGATCCATCACGTTCGGAAGCGGCGTATTGCCACTAGATCCTGCGGATGACCCCCTGTTTGCGGTGTCGTGGGGTTTCGGAGTCCTGACTCACCCAAATCCGTTCGCCGGAGTGCCCACCCCTGGCGATTTGGTCAACTTCGCACTCCGGGGAGCAGATGTGACCATGTTCGCGGTGGCCCCCAGCGGAACACTTCACATCGGCACCACCGATGGCGCGATGTATGAGATGGATCCGGATAACCCCATCGTGGCGATCGCAACCGGCGTCGACGGGGACTTTGACCCAGAAGTCGTGCCAGACGGCTACGCTCTTGAGCAGAACTACCCGAACCCTTTCAATCCTCAAACCAGCATCCGCTTCGCGCTGCCGGCAACAGGAGATGTAAGGATCGTGGTAGTCGACATGCTCGGTCGGACCGTGTCGGTTCTGGTGGATGGTGCGATGTCAGCGGGCACCCATGAGGTGCTCTTCGATGCTTCCGCTCTGCCTAGTGGTACCTATCTCTACCGCCTGGAGGCGAGTGGAGTGGCGGTCACAAGGCTCCTATCTCTGGTGAAGTAGACGGCGCTTGAGGAACTCCTCAACCGCAATCTCCATGCTGTGCCGTACCTTCCGGACCCTCGTCGGGCTCGTGCTCTTCTTGTGGTTTGCCGTACCAAACGCGCATGCCCAGGACTGGGTGGACGTGCCAGATCGATTGAACGCCCTAGGCGCCCGCGGCCTCCAGGGTACCAGTCCCGTCCTCCTGAAAGGTGTGGCGCAGGAGGGCTGGGAGCCCGGCTTCTCCTTTCCATACCGCGGAGTGTCCGGCCAGGTCACGGCCCTTGCCGAAGACGGGCTGGGCGGGACTTATGCAGCTGGAACCTTTACCATGGCCGGCGGAAGTCCTGCGAATTACATCGCGAAATGGGATCAGGATACCGAATCCTGGTCCACTCTGGGCTCCGGACTCAATGGCGCGGCAGAGGCTGTCGTTCTCGGTCCGGATGGAGCCCTATACGTAGCTGGCGCCTTTACAAGGGCGGGGGGGGTATACGCCTCTGCTATCGCGAAATGGGATCCGGTCTCAGAGACGTGGGCTGGTCTCGGACTTGGGCTGGACAACATCGCGACTGCTCTGGCCGTCGATCCGACCGGGGGAATCATAGTCGGCGGCTTTTTCTCCCGCGCGGGAGGGCAACCGGCTTCCCGGATAGGCAGATGGGACCTCGGTTCCGAATCGTGGAGCTCCTTGGGTGAGGGATTCGACAACATGGTGCTGGCCATCGCGATTGCGAAAGACGGCACAGTTTACGCAGGTGGAGACTTCGTCCGAAGCGGCACGACAGATACCTGGGGCATCGGACGCTACGACCCCGTCGGGGACCGATGGTTGCCCGTGGGGGCGGGATTGAGCAGTATGGCGAGGGCATTGGTGTTTACCCCGAACGGCAGCCTGTACGTAGGAGGACTCTTCAAGTTTGCCGACGGATATCCCGCGCCTTTCCTAGCTGAATGGGTGCCATCGACCGAGACCTGGAATGCGGTGGCGGGCGCGCCGGACAATAGGGTCGATGTGTTACTTCTGGATGGCGAGGGCCGATTGGTTGTCGGAGGAGCGTTCAGGAACTCTGGGGCTGGATCGTCGAACGGAATTGCCCTGAAGGACGTCTCTACGGGAGAGTGGACATCTTTGGGTCCGGGAACGAATAGTACCGTTTCCGCCCTCGCGGTTCGTTCTGATGGCCAGATCGTGGCTGGCGGCGCATTCTCCAGGGCAGGTTCCCGATCGGCCGACGCATTGGCCATCTGGGAGCCCGCCCGCACTCGATGGCGCGCACTCCCGGTCGAAGACCCGGGTGTAGGGCTCGACGGACCTGTTTACGCCATGGTTTTTGACGGCAATCGAACAGTTTACGTGGGCGGCTCATTCTCGCGAGCCGGCCAAGAAGCCGCGTCGGGCATCGCCAGCTGGGATATCTGGGATCGAAGCTGGACCGCGATCGGGGATGCGGACGGCCCTGTCAGATCACTGGCCCTGGGCGCCGCCGGGCGCCTCTATGCAGGCGGGGATTTCCGAGCGATTGGTGGACAGGAGGCCCGGTATTCGGCGTCCTTCGACCCTCGGTCGCGAGAGTGGTCATCCCTCGGACCGGGAACGGATAACGCCGTTCTCGCGCTTAGCGTATCCCCGGAGGGATTGGTATATGCCGGGGGGGCCTTTGCACTTGCCG
>CAYXSE010000035.1:9845-14894 GCA_964466675.1 uncultured Rhodothermales bacterium
CCACTTGGCAGTTTGGGATCCCACCTCGGGAACCTGGGATGCCCTGGGCAGAGGGACGGATCGTGTGGTGTACGCCCTCGCAGCCACTTCGACAGGGGTTTATGCGGGAGGTGACTTCACCAGTGCGGGGGAATCCAGATCTTTCGGGATCGCAAAGTGGGATCGTCACCAGAGCATTTGGTACTCGCTTGGTCGAGGGACGAACAGTTCTGTTCGAGCGATCGTCTTGGCGCCGGACGGATCGCTTTTTGCCGGAGGAATGTTTTCGAGAGCCGGCGGTGTGAGCGCTTCGTTCGTCGCCAAATGGTCGCCCACAGAGTTCCGCTGGGAGCCGCTCGGACGCGGAGTCTCCAATATGGTCCGGTCCCTGGCTGCCACCCCTCAAGGAAGAATTTTGGTGGCTGGCGTCTTCACCGCCGCCGATGGCCGGCCCTCCGGGAGAATTGCCAGTTGGGAGCCTTCCCTCAGCGAGTGGGAAGGATTCGAGACCGGAACGGACGGCACGGTGGTGACGGTCTTGCCGATAGGCCATGACGGATTTCTTGCGGGCGGGCACTTTACAACCGCCGGAGGTCGGGCCTCCGTCCATATTGCAGAATGGAACGCCTCGGCCTACGCCACCGGGTTGACCGCCGATGCTCGTCCGGATTCCGACAACGAACTTTCAATCTATCCCAACCCAGTCACGAACCAGGCCACTATTCGTCTTCCGACAAGTGGAGACGCACGAGTGCTCATGTTTGATCTCCTGGGTCGGCGCGTGATGGACACTGTGGCTTCCAGCGGTCAAATGTTGAGTTTTGCGGCATTCGCGCCCGGGATTTACATCATTCGGGTCGTCGGGGACAGACCACTCAGGCGCACCATCGTCGTTGGAAACTAAAACGCTCAGAAGAGCGTGTCGATGTACTCGGACAGGCCCCAGAACCACGGTTTTGGGGCCTTTTTGTTGGCGGCAAGTCGGATCGAGTCAGAAATGGGCAAACAAAAATGGCCCGGGGACCTTTCGGAGCCCGGGCCGCGCCCTCGATCCATTTTACAGGAAGCGAGTGCCGATGTACAGTAGGTGAGAACGCGGACATAAACAGGATTCGGAACGTAGAGCGCTCAATGTCCGGTCTGTCGCCCATATGACGGAGGCATGTCCGATTCGAGGCATTCCACGGATCACAAGAACGACTACTCGGCCCCATCTCGAGTCGCCACCACCGCCAGGTAGTGTCCATCCATGCTCACCGCGATCCTGCTAGTTCCAGACAGGCCAAGTTCTGCAATCTTACTCCACTCCGTCGAACTGCCGGGACTAGTACCAAAAAGAACACCATCGACCGCCATGAGAATGGTACCGTCCGGAGTCCAAGTGTAGTCCTGTTGCCCCTCAATTGGGGCAGCCAACGGCGTCGACATTCCAGAATCCCAGTCGAATCGCATGATTTCGCTCTGCCCGTCATCGGCCACCTGGAGGTAGGATGAGGCGCGCTGTCCGGGGATACGATGAAGGGACCTGCCGACGCGGGTGGCGACAACGGTAGTATCTGCCCTGCCTGCGGTCACTAGCTGCAGGGTGTTGGGGCTCCCCAATCGGAAAAAGAGAATTCTATCGTCGCCAACCCACGTGTGGTACCCCACACGATCTATTTCTGCAAGCTTCTGCGAGCTTTCCTCGGACACCGAGTACTTCCAGAGCTCCTGGACGCCCGAAGTGTCCATCCGGATTACTGAGAAAGACTGGGCGTCTGCCGGAAGGGTCGTCGGCGAGTACTCGCCTTCTTCGGTGTGGGTTAACCGTTCCGTGGAGCCGTCCGAAAGTTGGTACGCGAACGTGTCCATTTGCCCCTCTCTATCAGAGGTGAACAGCAATTTCGAGCCATCCGGAGCGAAGAATGGCTGATTGTCGTAGCCATCTCGATTCGTGATCCGGGATACGGCGGCGACGGTCCCTTCCGACATCGAAAACAGGTGAATGTCCGTTGTGGGTAGGCCAGCTGGCTCGGCTGGTGGCGATTCCGAGTCGGGAACTGACTGACATCCGACCAGAGCAAGAATCAGGAGAAGGGCGGGGACACAACGCATGGTTTTTTCGGTAGAAATGGAGAGTGCCGTCCCCTGTATCATAAGGATGATTCGCAGGCAAACCAGTTGAGCTGTCGGACCCGGCCCTCTGCGGTAGCCTGGCGCGATTGCCAAGTATCCAACACGATCACATGGACGAATACCTTGAAGCGGCCATCGAGGAAGCCAAGAGAGGCCTCTCTTCTGGCGGGATTCCGATCGGATCCGTCCTTGTTATTGACGGCGTGATCGTGGGGCGCGGGCACAATCGGCGCGTCCAGAATGGGAGTGCCATTCTCCACGCCGAAATGTATTGCCTGGAGAATGCCGGCCGCCTGAGTGCCGCGCAATACCACCGGGCCGTCATCTACTCTACGCTGTCGCCATGTGATATGTGCAGCGGGGCCGTTCTCCTTTACGGCATCCCGTCGGTGGTGGTCGGAGAGAATCGGACTTTCCAGGGCCCGGAAGACTACCTGCGATCCCGCGGGGTCGATGTCCGTATCGTGGACGATCAGCGCTGCGTTCGGCTGATGGAAAATTTCGTTCGCGACGAGCCGGCGCTCTGGAACGAGGATATCGGCGAATAGAGCCCCGCCGCCGAGGTAGGCACACCGTTCAATTGAGAAACGAAACATGACCAATTCATGGCATCTGTCCGCGCAGGGGGTCCTGCTGTGGGTTTCCTGTGCCCTGCTGGGTTGCAGAGCGACGCCAGCGACGCAGCCGAACTTCCTGATCATAGTCGCCGATGACCTGGCCTACACCGACCTCGGCGTCTATGGCGGGGAAATCGGTACTCCGAACCTGGACGCGCTCGCCCGCGAAGGCATGATGTTCACCCAGTTCTATGCCGCGAGCACGTGCTCGCCGACGCGCTCCATGCTGCTGTCAGGGACCGACAATCACGTCGCGGGCCTGGGCACCATGGCGGGGGACCATGTTGGCGAGCAGAAGGACGCTCCGGGTTACGAGACCTACCTCAACTTCAGAGTGGCCTCGCTGGCCGAGGTACTTCGGGATGCTGGCTACGACACCTACATGACAGGGAAGTGGCACCTCGGCATGGAGGAACACACCGGCCCCGCCGCACGTGGCTTCCAACGCTCCTTCGCGCTGCTCGACGGGGGTGCGGGGCATTTCGACGACATGGGCATGTTTTCGACCGCTCGCCCGGGGCAGTTCAGGCGCGACGGCGAGGCTGTATCGCTCCCAGACGATTTCTACTCCACTCGCGACTATGCCGAAAGTATGATCGAGTACATCGGCACCAACAGGGAAGGGGGGCAACCGTTCTTCAGCTACCTGGCATTCACCGCGCCTCACTGGCCCCTCCAGGCACCAGATTCATCGATCGCACGATTCGCGGGGCGCTATGACGCTGGATTCGAAGAACTCCACGCCTCCCGCCTGGGGGCCATGAAAAGACTGGGTCTCATTGCGGAGGATGTTCGGCCTCATCCCGGCCTCGCCGGGGAGCCAAGATGGGGAGATCTAACCGAGGAAGACCGTCGAGTCGAATCGAGGAAAATGGAAGTGTACGCGGCCATGATTAGTGACCTAGACACCTATGTCGGCCGCGTGCTTGATCATCTGAAATCCATCGGCGAGTACGAAAATACCTTCATCTTTTTCATGTCGGATAACGGTGCTGAAGGGCACCACCTGGAGCGTGTGTTCGAATCGCTCCCGGGATATCTGGCGGAGTGCTGCGACAACAGCTATGACAACATGGGTCGGGCCAATTCCTACTTCGGATATGGGCCGAGTTGGGCCAGGGCGGGGGTTGGACCGTTCCGGATGTACAAGGGATATGCCAACGAAGGAGGGATTCGTGTCCCGGCGATTGCCAGTTTTCCGGGGAGAATCGCATCCCGGGGGCTGCACCGAGGGCTGGCAACAGTAAAAGATGTGATGCCAACACTGTTGGAGCTGGCTGGAGCGATCCATCCGGCGGACGAGGGGGGCATGTACGAAGGCCGTCCGGTGGAATCCATGACCGGCCGATCCATGGTGCCGTTGTTATCCGGCCAGACCGAGAGTGTTCATGGCGAGGAGCCCATTGCCGCCTGGGAGCTCTTCGGACGGCGATCGGTCCGAGAAGGCTCGTGGAAACTGGTCTGGACAACCGCGCCATATGGTCCCGACGGCTGGGAGCTCTTCGATCTTGCGAGCGATCCCGGCGAAATCAACGATCTCGCAGAAAGCGAACCCGCGCGATTGCAGAATATGATCGGCCTCTGGGAATCCTACGTGGAAGACAACGGGGTGGTGGTTTCGACGGAGCCGATTGCGTACTGATCAACCAATCGTGCGAAAGGGGGGACTCGAACCCCCACGTCCTTACGGACACTAGATCCTAAATCTAGCGCGTCTGCCAATTCCGCCACTCTCGCAGTGGTTCGAATATAAAGCGCGGGCCGACCAGAGTCATCGCTATGGGCGATCTTCGGGACCGTTCGCGTAACTCCACGAGCCGGTGGGCACCAAGTGATATCCTGGGCTGGAACCGCCCAATCCAGGTCTGTGTTGCTTGGGCCTACTCGCGCTCATTCTCCTCCTGTCAATGAATCGAATTCGCCTCTGCCTGCTGCTTCCGATACTCCTGGTGGCCTCCCCCGTCCTGGCACAAGACGCCGTGGAACAGGACACCGTAGTTGGAAGGTTTGACAATGGAAAGATGTGGACGTTCGATCGCCCACCTTCCGACTATTTTCTGGAGGCTTACGGCCTTCAAGCCGATGAGGCCTGGTTTAGACACGCTCGCATGGGCGCGCTCAGAATCCAGGGTTGCTCGGCCTCGTTTTCCTCTCCTTTCGGCCTCGTGCTGACCAACCATCACTGCGCGCGCGGTGCGGTCGCCCAGGTGACCCGTGATGGCGAAAAGCTACTTGACGAGGGCTTCCAAGCTCCTCGGCTCGAAGATGAGCGGCGGGTGGACGGCTTTTTCGCGGATCAGTTGGTAGACATTGTTGATGTAACCGCTCGGATATCTGC
>CAYXSE010000035.1:14908-21079 GCA_964466675.1 uncultured Rhodothermales bacterium
GGCCATCGCCGGCGCACAAACCGATGCAGAACGGGCATCCATGCTACAGGACGCCACCACCTTCGTGACCGACAGCCTTGCAGTCTTGTATCCCCACCATCAGGTACAACTCGTTCCGCTGTACAACGGCGGGTTCTACTCGGCCTACGTCTTTCGTCGGTTCGACGACGTTCGCCTGGTTCTCGCACCAGAATTGCAGATTGGATACTTCGGGGGCGACGCAGACAATTTTACCTTCCCCAGATACGCCATCGATTTCAGCTTCTTCCGGATCTATGAGGACGGTCTACCGCTCGAGAACGAGTACTTCTTCCCGTGGAGCGAGAGCGGGGCCTCTGAAGGCGACGCCGTGTTCGCTATTGGCAACCCGGGATCTACGTTCAGATTGGAGACCGTCGCGCAGTTGGAGTACCGTCGCGACGTGCTCGACGGGTATGTCCTGAACCTGATCAATAGTCGGCTGGCGGCCTTGGAGCATTTCCTCCGCGACTATCCGGATGAGGCCACCGAGGAACTCCGGAATCAGACGTTCGGTCTGTTGAATGCCCAAAAGCTCTACCGGGGCCGTGTGCGCGCATTGTCCGACCCCACAATCCTGGAGCGGCGAGGCGAGTCTGAGTTCGCCTTTTCAGCGGCAGTATCGAGAGACGAGGACCTGAATGCGCGATACGGCGATTTGATAGAACTCATGGCCGAGGCCCAATCCACCCGCCGAACACTGGCACCGGAATTCGGTGCCTTTCTATCCTTGAACACGGCATCGGGCCTGTCTTCTTCCACCGAGAAGCGCGCCTTGGCCGCGCTCGCGTATTTGGATGCGTTGGAGCAGGGGACGGATTCGACGGCCGCGCTCGAAGCGCTGATCAACATACCCGACCTCCCCGCCGGACTTGAGGCTCGATTCCTAGAGGCAAGGTTGAGAGATTTCGTGACTTATTTCGGGTCGGAAGATCCGCTCGTAATTCAGACGCTGGAGGGAGCGTCTCCGCCTGATCGCGCTACTGACCTTCTAGAATCCACCGTCCTGGATTCTGCTGAGCAGTTGGAAAACGCGATGGAATCCGGTGAGGTATTATCCGACGACCCGGCTATCCAATGGGCGCGAGCGTTCCAGGAACGTTTGCAACGCTACCAAAGCGCCTCGGCAGGACTGGTCGCTACCCAGGGATCCCTGGCCAGTCGCTTGGGCAAAGCTCGGTTTGAGGTCTACGGGACGGCGTTTCCGCCGGATGCCACGTTTTCTTTGCGCATCTCTGACGGAGTTGTGAGGGGGTACGAATACAATGGGACCTTCTCACCAGCGTTCACGACGTTTTTCGGCCTCTACGATCGCCACTTCAGCCACGAGGGCGAACCCGAGTGGGGCTTGCCGAATGGATGGCTGGATGCTGCCGACAAGCTGGTTCTCTCCATGCCTGTGAACTTCGTTTCCACCGCGGACATCACGGGGGGCAGTTCCGGGTCGCCGGTCGTCAATCGCGACCTCGAACTGGTAGGTTTGATTTTCGACGGCAACATCGAGAGCCTCTCCGGCGATTTTATCTATCTGGATGACGCCGAGCGCTCCGTCAGCGTGGACGTGAGGGGGATGTTACAAGCCCTAAAACATGTTTATAGGGCCGACCGTCTCGTTTCAGAGCTTACCACCGGGCACCTCCTCGAGACCAGCCTTGACGGAGAATCACGATGACTGGAATGACCCGAGTCTCCCTGCTTCTTGTTTGCGGAGTCGTCTTCGCTTCCTGTGCGCCACCTGTCCAATTGGTCCCGGTCACCTCGGCGCCCGTTCGAAACCGTCCGATTGAACGACCGCCCGTCGTTCCGGCGGAACCCGAACCATCGCCGTACGAAGGGATCGTCACAGGCCGGTTTGACGCGGGCAAAATGTGGACCTTCGACAACCCTCCAATCGAGTATTTCCAAGCCGCCTACGGAGTCAGCCCGGATTCAGCTTGGCTCGCAAAAGCACAGGGGGCCGCGCTTCGTTTCGGCACGTTTTGCTCAGCCTCTTTCGTATCGGCTTCGGGGCTTGTTATGACGAATCACCATTGCGCGCGTGACAGCATCACTGAGGTTTCTGAAGAAGGCGAAAACCTGATCGAAAACGGGTTTCTTGCTAGCGGCTTGGACGAAGAACGTGCCGTCGAAGATCTGTTCGTTGATCAACTTCTGTCGATTCGGGATGTGACACAAGAAATCTATTCGAGCGCAGACGACCGCACCACGCCTTCCCTGCAAGCCGCCGCTCGGAAAAGACGCGCAACCGCACTCCAGTCCCGGCTGTCAAGCCGGGTGAAGGCCGCGGACTCTACCAAGTTTGTCGAAGTTATTGCCTTGTACCAGGGTGGACGGTACGCGGCCTATACATTCCGGCGCTACGATGATGTTCGTCTGGTAATGGCCCCCGAGCTTCAAATCGGGTTTTTCGGGGGCGATTGGGACAACTTCACGTTCCCCCGGTACAATCTGGACATGAGCTTCTTCCGGGTTTACCACACTTCCGGAGAGCCGCTCACTCCGGAGCACCATTTCTCTTGGTCGACTGAGGGAGTGAGCCGCGGACAGCCAGTTTTTGTGGTGGGGAGTCCAGGTTCGACCAGTCGGATGACAACGGTCACTCAGTTGGAGTACGAGCGAGAGACCGGGCGCCCGGTCGCGATCGAGTTGCTTGAAAATCGGGCCCGAATCCTTAGGCAGTACATTTTGGAACACCCCGCTGAGGTGGCCGAATATGATCTGCAAAATGGATACTTCTCGGTTCAGAACTCGATCAAGTCGATGATCGGTCAACTCCGGGGACTGAATTCCGAATGGCTTATCCCACGGCGCGGCGCGGGGGAAGAGAATCTGAAGTCGGAAATCGCAAAATCTGACTCCCTGACCCGACTGTACGGTACTGTTTTCAACGAAATCGACGCGGTCCAGCGCTCTAAGAAGGCTTCCGAAGGCGCGGCGCGGGCGTTCACTTTTTTCCTGAATCCAGCCATGAGTTCCCGCGTGCTCTCTCGAGCCATGTACGGGTACGTCTACACGCTCCTCAAACAACGGGGAGCGCCTCCCGGTCAGCTCAAGGAAATCCGGGATGAAGCCTTGGAGATCGAGGACTGGCCGAAGGAACTCGAACAGGAATTCATTGCACTTCGCTTGGGTGAACTGAGGCAGGCTCTCGGGGCCTCTGACGCGAGTGTCAAGCGAATCCTGGGGTCCCTAACACCAGAGGAGGCGGCCAAAGCGATGGTGGATTCCACGGCGCTCGCCGATTCCTCGGGTTTTCGAACGCTCCTGGACGAGAACTACCTCTTCAGTGGTGACGCCACGGTGCCAATTATCCAGGCTCTGGGACCCCTCTACTTCACGCTGAACCAGCAACTAGAGGGATTCGAGGAACGAGAACAAGGCCTCAATGCCCGTCTGGCCCGTGCCCGGTTCGCCGTCTTTGGCGACTCTGAGCCCCCGGACGCGTCGTTTTCGCTCAGAATATCTGACGGAGTAGTGGCGGGCTACTCCTACAACGGGACCGAGTCGCCGACTCATACCACTTTCTACGGGCTGTACGACCGGTACTACGCGTCGGCCGGCAGGAGCGAATGGGCCTTGCCCGATAGCTGGTTGGATCCCCCTGTCACCTTCGACTACTCGACCCAATTGAATTTGGTCTCCACCAACGATATCACGGGTGGTAACTCGGGCTCTCCTTTGCTGAACAAGAATCTAGAGGTCGTCGGCCTAGTATTCGATTCCAATATCGAAGCGCTGCCAAATGAGTACCTGTTCTCGGACATTTCAGGTCGCACGGTCTCCGTAGACGCGCGGGGTATTCTGGAGGCGCTAGAAGAGATCTACGGCGCGGGCAGACTCGCTCAAGAGTTAAGAGTAGGCAAGCTCCTCGACATGAACTAGGACAACGATCGGAGAATCGCGGGAGCGACATCCGTCAGGCTTCTTACTCGATGGAAGGCGGGTGCGGCGGGGCCTAGTACCGCCAACGGGACCTCGTTGCGCGTGTGTGTTCTGACGCTGAGGTCCTCGAGATTTCCATGGTCGCTGCACAAGACGATGGACAGTCGAGCTGGTCTGCCCGCCGCCAGTTCTTCAAGGAGCGCATCCAGCGGTCTCATGATGCTTTCTGCGGCCTCCGAGTCCTGAGCATGTCCGGCCTTGTCCGTGTGAAAAATTTCGAACAACGTGAAATCGGCCTCCTCGGTCATTCGGAGAAGTCTTTCTGCTGCCGTTCCCGGCGAGATGACCTTTACATCCGCGAAGCCCGACAATCCGCGCCCGGTAATATCTGCCGCTATCCCGTGTCCTCGCTGGAGATCCTCCAGGGTCCTGATCCTGACGTTCGCATCCAGACAGGCACGTGTGATCACCGGCCACCTGCCGGACCTGCCAGTCCACTGGAAGAATTTCGGCGGGAAGGAGTTCGCGAACGTGGATCTTGAAGCTCCCAGTCGAGCAAAAATGCTACCTGTCCGAATTATCTCGCGAGTCGCTGAATGAGGGAATGGTCCATAGTGGCGACCGGCCACGGCGGCGCAATTGACTCCTGTGAACAACGTGGCCTGTCCCGTTCCAGACTGTGGGAGCCCCTCGAGGCCAAGGCAGGCGTCAATACCACGAAACAGTCCGTGCGGCGACTGAAACGAATCTGCGTCCTTGGTCCACCTACGTCCACCGGACAACACCTCGAAGCCCCGACGACTCCTGGCGAACGGATTGAAGGAAGGGTCTGCGACTCCCAGGCCGATCCCATCCACAAAGATCATCAGAATACGTGGACGAAAACCTTTCGACTCTTTCAAGGACATTCAACTCTAGTTTAATTCCCGCGACACTCCGCGTCGTCAACCCGCCGCCCGATTCTCCCCTCCGCTCATGAACAGATTCAAACGAGTCCTGGACGCACTCCGCTCGGGAATATCGGCAGCAGGCCGTCCCGAGGCTTCTGCTCCGCCAGTTTCGGCGTTGGTCTTGTCTGGAGGAGGGGCCAGAGCCGCGTACCAGGCGGGCGTTCTCCGATTCCTGTCCGATGCCTTTCCGGACGAAGTTTTCCCCATCCTAACCGGGGTCTCCGCCGGATCCATCAATGCGGCGGCGTTGGCCAATGACGAGACCTCCTTTGACTCGGCAACATCGAAGCTCGTTCATTGCTGGGGCAGCATCCAGGCGGAAGACGTCTTCGACACGCCGTCCAGCATTGGGTATCTATGGCGGACGCTAAGGGGTGGCCCTGATGAGCATGCTGGAGAGTTCATGCCAAGGCATGGGATCGTCGATACCGCACCGCTCAGAGAGTACCTGTGCCGCATTCTCGACGCTCCGGACGGTCGCCTGGAAGGAGTGGGGCAAAACCTATCAAACGGGACTCTGACCGCGATTGCGCTCATTAGCACCAACTATGCCACAGGGCAGACGGTGTCCTGGCTCCAGGGAGGGCAATTCGATACTTGGGAGAGGCCAAATCGGGTTGGCGTTCGATCTGACCTCACGGTGGATCACATTATGGCATCCACGGCGCTCCCGTTTCTTTTCCCAGCCGTTCAACTGGGACAAGATTGGTACGGCGATGGGGGCATCAGGCTCGCCGATCCGTTGGCCCCGGCGATTCACCTCGGCGCCAATAGAATCATCGCCGTCACCACTCGGTATGGGCGAAGCCGCAAGGAGGCAGACGTCCCGCTGATTCGGGGGTATCCTCCCGCCGCTCAAATCTTCGGGATTCTGCTAAACGCGGTCTTTCTGGATCGACTTGACCAAGATGCCGCGGTTCTGGAGCGCTACAATCGACTGCTGCGGAAAATCCCCACCCATGACCGAGATGGGATGCAGGAAATCAAGATGGTCTTGATACGACCGAGCTGCGATCTGGGGAAGATGTCTGGTGAATACCAAGCGGACCTCAAGGGAATCCTGAAACTGTTCGCGCGAGGACTAGGAAGCAGCGACACCCAGAGTCCCGATTGGTTGTCCATGATCCTATTCGAGCCCTCATACACAGAGAGACTTGTCGAGATCGGGTATGCCGATGCGAAACTTCGTCGGGAAGACTTCGACCGCCTCTTTGCCGACTAGTCGGCGGGCCGCAGCCCAGCCACAGCACAGAGCCACAGCCCAGCAAAAAGGGCCGTCTTGTTATAAGACGGCCCTTTCTTTCTGTAGCGGGGGCGGGAT
>CAYXSE010000036.1:0-21064 GCA_964466675.1 uncultured Rhodothermales bacterium
CTAAGAGGATTTGCACCCGTAGCGGTTCAAAGGAGCGCTGAGCGAGCGCAGCGAGTGAACCGCGACTAACGGAGGGGCGCAGCCCCGGAGTAAATCCCGTACCCTCGATCTACCTGATTCCCCCTGGGCCAGCAATGGATCTTGGGTGCGGACCTTGGGCGCGCCATGTTCAGGCCTAAGAAATTTTAACCCGTAGCGGTTCAGACGAGCAATAAGCAAGCGCAGCTTGCGCATGCGACGCACCGAGGCGCGTAGCGCCGGAATAAATCCCGTACGCGGTGCAAAGGCAAGCCCTTTCGGCAACTCCCTGCACCGCAGGGGGTTGACGGGAGGGCTTGTTGTGTTCGTTCGGAGGCGTCCCAAGAGGTGCCCAATGACGACGCGGTCGGCCCTCTCGGAGCCCAAGTGAATGCACTGTGGCCGTTAGCCGAGCTCCGACTCGTTCCTGGGGGCGCCAGTCGTGAGCGCTAGAATAGCCTTGTCGGGATTGACTGAAAACGGGTTCAATCGTCCAGTAACAGTTGAAGGCCGGTCTTCAGTTGATCGGCGTCCATGCACTGATGCACTGGGCGAGACCAAAAGTGGCAAGAGTCTTACATTCATTAAGACGCCAGCGCAGGGAGAAGCTAGTCCCGAGGAAAAAGATGCAACTATTCCATGCTAGAAGACAAAATCCAGAGCCTATCGCAGGAGGCTCACCAACTCCTGGCAAGGAAGAAGCTGAAGTGCGCGGTCGCCGAAAGTCTGACCGGGGGACGTATTCAGGTGGCTCTAACCAGTCATCAGGGTGCGTCAGCGACGTTTCACGGTGGAATTGTTGCCTACGACCGCGAGGCGAAGGTCAATTTATTGAAGGTCGACGATACGGAGGCCCGGTCGTGCGCGTGCGTTTCCGATAACATTGCAATTGTTATGGCAGAGAATGTTTGCCGGATGTTCAAAGCAGACATCTCGATCTCTACCACCGGTTTTGCCAACGGAGGATCTAAGGCTATTCCTCAGCCGCATGCTTACATATCGGTATTCGTCAAGAATAAGGCTGAGAGGCGAATCCCCGCCGAACTCCTTCTTTGTGAGTCGTCGAACAGGAATTGCGTCCAAGACGAGGTCACGGAAAGAGCGCTAGAACTGCTCATAGAGGAAATCAAGGCCTGGGTCCCGAGGTGAGGGTCCGGTGGCGGAGCTACTCAAGTCTTGCCGAAAGCGGTCAGGTGTTGCAGAAGAGGGGGCGGCCCGGTCGCAACGAAAGAATTGACATGACACAATCTTCGAGGAAGGTCGCAGGGCGGTTTGGGAATCTTGTCCACTGCCAAAGTGGGAAGGCACGCATCCTCGAATCCACTTCTATCCCGATACACGCTGGTATGGGTAGACATTTTTGAAGTGTCGGTTGAGATAGGAGCCGACGGAAGAAGCCGAGAGTAGATTTTGGAATTCGTGCTCAGGAACTCCCATGTAGGCGTACGTTGATCCGTTCAGGAATTCAACGTGTACATTTTGATTTTCTGGGTCGAAGCCAACTGCGGCGATGTTTGATGAGCTGACGGGTCGCATTTCGAGCATGTGGATATTACCTCGCTAGTTAAATGACTGATTTCTCCAATTGCGAATGGCGGTTTGGTATTCGGCTGCGTCAGCATGGTCGTTTGCCCAAAGTTTAGACGCGATTGGGTCAGAACTTCTTACAGCGTTGGAGGTCTGGAAGAACCTCACTCGGGATGGAATACGGACAGCTTCGCCGGTCAGAATCGCTTCGCCTGTTCGTAGACTTGAAAGGACGTCCGCCATATCGTGGAGCTCATCCTGCATGGCCGCAGAAACGTGACTCTTGTCCCGGGTATTTGTCATCCGAAGTGCGATGATTGAGCCGCATTGGCTGAGAACCGTCTCATCAAGTTCCGAGGGACGTTGGGTGACCAGCAACATTCCGACACCGTATTTTCGGCCTTCCTTGGCAATTACCCGCACTGTCCGCGAAGATATTGAGTCCTTGCCAGGACTGAGGTAGGTATGCGCTTCATCCAGGACGATTAAAAGGGGTTGCTTCTTACCCCCGACTAGCGTGCCTTGCCCCCAATACAAAGCATCGTAAATAATTTTAAGGATGGAGCCCGAAATTGTTTGCATGATTTCGGATGGGATGGCCGACAGGTCTAATATGGAAACCGGAACTCTCGGTTTGAACCAGGTCGTAAATAGGTGCGGTAGGTCATTTTCTGTGTGGCCATCCAACTCTGGTGAATAGCCAATGGGGCGAAAAAGAAAGTTGTAACTTTGGTCGAGAAGTCGTGACCGCATTCCGTCTAAGAAGCTGAGAATACCTTTTGCCCGATTGTTCAAGAATGGCGCACTCGACCCCAACCCTGCTGTCGGGTATTGCTTTGACCGAAGCGTTTCTGCGTCTCCCCCCTCAACTAGTGTCTCGGGCGTCTTGCGGTCCGTGCCGAAGGTCGTCCGTTCAAAGTCGTCCAAATCGAACCACAATTTGTTGATTGAGAAGGGAATTGGGCTATCTGCTGTTATGGTATCAGCCCGTAATTGGCCGATCGCGACGGCTGAGATTTTCTTGAGCGTCAACACCTTTGCTCTGACATAGTCTTCCTGTTGGTCCGTCAGCTTACCTGGAAAAATTGCCATCAACTCCTTGAAGGGAAGTGCCCAAAAAGGAACGCAGAGTTCCTGCTCGGTGCCTGCCCCGTCGGCTCCCACTCTGAAGACACTGCACTTGCCTGGCAGCGAACTTGCGTACTCGCCGTGAGGGTCGATCATCAGAATGCGTGCGCCAGGAAGCGGCTTTTCTGCAATGGCATTGACGATAATGCTAACCGCATTAGACTTTCCGCTTCCAGTAGCGCCGATAATTGCACAATGACGAGAGATGAGTTTATCCAGGTCCAACTGAGCATTCAGTCCTTCTGAAGCACTCTGGTTTCCGATGGTGATATCAGACTCAGCATTGTAGCCACCGTATACAATTCGAAGATCCTCATTCGTGACCAAATGGACCGGGTCACCCGAGGTTGGCGACTGTAGAACTCCTCGTTCGAAAGATTCACCGATTTGCTCGCCAATCAGTATCATTCTTAGCCAACGGTGGCCCTCCACCGTCGACGGATCCTGCGCATAGGCCATGAGCAAAGAATCGGGCATTGCCAAGGCCCCCGCCTGCGTTACAAGACCGAATAAACTGGCGTATCCAAGAGGAATTTTGAGGAAGGATCCAATTTGCCCAATCCGATAAACAGCGCCGTCGACTATAGGCATGTTTGACGGGTAGGCGCTCGCCATCTTGATTGTAACAGAGTTCCCGCTGACGCTTTCAATCTGACCTATGTGAGTTGGATTGTGTTTCATCGTGGCTATTAGGCGCCTTTCGGGCTTGCGAACGTGGACAAATCGCTCAGGAACTCTGTGAATCTTCGGAAATCTGGGAGAAGGAAACGCCCCGTTCCATTCCAGACTTCATTGCCCTGGTGTAATCCAGTCTCGTTTGACGGAATTGCGGCGTCCTCGTCAAAGTATTGGCTGACACGAAGTGATTCCATTGGTTTTGGCTCATCTCTTATTCTCCATGTTCCAAACTTCCCGCCTATAATGGCATGGCGACGGCCGTAAACTGACATCTTACCTCCAGTTTTGTCTGCGGCAAGGACGCGGACACGATTGGTTTCGTCGGCAAGCCCATAGACATTTTCACCACCGCCGGACTCGGATTCGTCGTAATACATCGCGAACACATGAGCATTTGCTCCTCGTCTGAGCGATGTCTCAATCCGTTCGTTGATGTGGCTATCGCCAAACGAATATCCGCAGGTGAATAAAACAGCATCGTCTTGCTGAAGGAAAGCACAGAGCCGGTCGATGAGTCCGACATATGGTTGCCTCTTTGACTCGTTGTATTTGAGATGGGATGGATAAATGAGAATGGAATCGGCACTGGTGCCTTGCTGCCGAACTACCGACCTGTCCGACGTTCCAGCCTTCCAGCCAAGTGACCCATGCAATTTCCAGAGTTTCAAGAGGCGAGGATAAGCTTCCATATCTTCAACGGCCCCCGGACAGAAAAAAGGTTCGAAACTACCCGAGAAGCCATCGAAATATGGAATTTCAGCGGCTTCTAGAGCGATTTCAAGCAGGTAGTCATAGTTTATCGTGAAGATCTCAGCAGGATGCCGCCTTTCGGCCTTACGAGCCCACTCGGCGAAGCGAGCGTGAGCCAATTTTTTTCTGTCGGCGGGCTTGAGCTTGTCGTGCACTGAGACGAGCTTTATCACCTCGGTCTTTAGGAGCGTTGCCAACTCGATGAAGTCATCCAGTTTTAGCCCGTTCAGTGTCCCTTGACCGATCACTGCTCGCTTTGCCTCAACACGCGAGAGCAGTGTTTCAATGTTGAAGTCTTCCTCCAAAAGCTTGGCTTCTTCCCGGAACTCCATAATGGCGGACTTAAACTCTGGACGCGCTCCCTCCACCTTATCAACGATGATTTGCGTCATCTTTTCGATGGCAGGAACAGTGCAGTATGGCAACCCTGTAGCTAATGAAGTCCCCGCGCCAAATAGAAAGCCAATCCGTTTTTTGTCCGAAATCAGGATTTGGTGGATGCCTCGGATGTGTTCTCGTGGATCGTGTGTGTTCATGATGCCTGTCTTCATTCTCATGCGAGTTCCCTACTTCCACCGCACGCCAGCGGAAATAGAAGTATCAGCAAGAATAATGACTGCAATATTGATTCTGCAACGCATCGACATTGTCCCAAAAAACTGGGCCATTGTAAACTCGAGAGTTTGGGCCTTGTCAGTCCGCTCAATCAGACGACGCAATGCCATGAATCGTCTCGACTCCATCTTAGCCGGGCAGTAGACAGGCAACGCCTAGCAGGTCTCTGGAACACGCTCTACTTCAGGACTCGAATGGTGGGCGCCCAATATTCAGGTTGATGCCTTCGAGGCCGGCAGCCATCTTGAGTGCAAAATGCGTTGGGATTGAGGTGTGCGTAGCGCATGGTTTGAGAGATCTGGGACCGCAGTGATTGACCCGGCCTCCGAGCGCGTCGTCAACTGGAACTTCGAGCGGGCCACGCCGACCTCCGGAAGAGGCAAGGAGCCTGTGGAGCGGATCGCCTTGGACAGACGTAGACGAATTGGGAGCGGAAGACTCCATTGCCATTGAAGCCAAGACCGATGAGCGGACGGCGCCTCTGGCTGGTTCCTGCGGGGCGCTGACCCGAGTCCTCAGGTTCTTACCAGCTGCCCGCGCAGCCATAGCTCGGACTCCGCCAGGTCGATGGCGTCGTTCCAAATAACGGCATAGCCGTGCGGATCGGCGTGCACCATTCGAAAAAGAGGCTCGTGAGAGAGCGGCTCAAATGGCGGCCGTTTCAGCAGCGGTGTGCAATCGTACACCTTGCTCACACCGTTCCTGAAGTCAACCAGAAGACGCTTGCCATCCAACGGTTGCACGGCGGCGATTTTTGGGAATGGGGCAGGAGTGCTCATTGATCAAGTCCAGGTAACTTCCTGAATTCCTGGGTTTCCCACATGACTCGAAGATCTGCTCGGTGACGTTCGGCCCACTCTCGAACGAGTTTCTGGGCGCGACGCGGTAGATCCCCCTCCATCATCTCCAACGTGTCGATGTCGAAAACAGCATTGAATTCTCCATACACCGCATGGAAGTGCGGCGTTCCATGATCCTGAAAATACAATTTGATCAGAATCCCGTAAAATCTGGCGATGGTCGGCATGGCGTTGGTGTTTTTCCAATAGACCATGGGGTGGCACAGACATAACTCGTCACCTCAACGTCATTTTCTTGGCGCCGGGCCAACCCGTGCATTGTGTGCTATTATCCTCCGACACTACCGTCAGAAGTCCAGCCTCATGAAATATTTCGTCACCGGCGCCACCGGATTCATTGGCGGGGAATTGGTTCGCCAACTGAGGGAAGCCGATCATGATGTGGTGGCCTTGGTCAGAGATTCCAGCAAGGCTGCCCACCTGGCGGATCTGGGAGTGGGACTGGCGGTGGGCGATATCACCAAGCCCGATACACTCCGCGAACCCATGGAGGGGACTGACGGCGTCTTCCACCTGGCAGCATGGTACAAGATTGGTGTCCCCGGACGGGCGGCGGAGGGCGTAAACGTTCAGGGTACGAGGAATGTGTTGGCGGCGGCCCATGACGCGGGGATTCCCAAGATCGTCTACACAAGCACACTAGCGGTGAACTCGCACACAAAAGGCCTGATAGTCGATGAAAACTTCAGGCACGACGGGCCTTTTCTCAGTGTCTACGAGCACACCAAGTGGCGGGCACACTTCGAGGTGGCGATGCCGATGGCGGCTGAGGGGCTGCCGCTTGTTACCGTTATGCCGGGGGCCGTCTATGGTCCTGAGGATACAAGCCTGCTGGGCGGCTTGCTCAAGCATTCTGCCGGCGGAAAACTAGCAACGCTTCCAGGGGGAGGTTCAGGCCTGGCTTGGGCTCATGTCGAGGATGTCGCACGCGCGCACATTCTGGCCATGGACAGGGGAAAGCTGGGTGAATCGTACATCATCTGCGGGCCGTGCCATACCTACCGGGAGACGTTCAAGACGCTCGGAGAGGCGGCCGGGAGACGAATATGGGCGATATGGATGGCGCCAGGGATGCTCTCTGGAATGTCACACATCATGAGCGTTCTGGGCCGTTTGCTCCCAATCCCGCCCGAACTCTCCGGCGAGGCGATGCGAGTCGCCGCCGGGACGACCTACTATGGAGACAACGGCAAGGCGAGACGGGAGCTGGGCTACACGCCGCGCGACCTAGTCTCAGGCTTTCAGGATACATTCGGCGACCAAGCATGACACAAGGAAAAAATCGACAGGAACCGGCTTTCATTGGCCGCCTCGCTCTCATCGTTCTGACCCTGGTGGCGATTCCCGCCGCCGGTCAGTCTCTTACGGCAGTTGAGCAGCAAATATCGGAGGAGGTGGCGGCCGGCGCCGGTCAAGCGATCGACTTGTTGGAGCGGGCGGTGAACATCAACTCGGGCTCCATGAACTTCGATGGGGTTCGTGCCGTCGGAATGTTGTTCGCGGAGCAACTCGAGGGTCTTGGCCTGGAAACCGAGTGGCGAGACGGGGCGCATTTTGATCGCGCGGGGCATCTGATTGCCCGCTCGTCGGGCAGCGGGACCAAGCTACTCCTCATCGGGCACCTGGATACCGTCTTCGAGCCGTCGAGTCCGTTTCAGAGGTTTGCGCGGGATGGAGACCGAGCCTCGGGGCCGGGAGTTGTCGATATGAAGGGCGGCGATGTGGTTATCATCTACGCACTCAAGGCGCTGAAGGCCGTGGGTGTTTTGGACCAGATCGCGCTGACCATTGTGATGACGGGCGATGAGGAACGGAGTGGTAGGCCGCTTGTGGATGCGCGCGCGGATCTGGTCGGGGCGGCCGAATGGGCGGATATCGCCCTGGCTTTCGAGAACGGAGACTCGAATCCAAGGACGGCCGTTGTTGCGCGGAGGGGTTCCACCTCCTGGAGACTGGAGGTTACAGGCAATCCCTCACACTCCAGTCAGCTCTTCCAGCCGGACGTAGGCGCAGGGGCCATCTACGAGGCCGCGCGCATTCTGACCAGTTTCTACGGCGAACTTGCCGGCGAACAGTATCTGACCTTCAATCCGGGCACTTTTCTGGGTGGCACAGACGTGGAGTATGACTCGTTTTCGGCCTCGGGCAGCGCATTCGGAAAGAATAATGTCGTAGCCGGCCGCACTGTGGTCAGCGGTGACCTTCGGGCTATTTCGTCGGAACAAGTCGAGCAGACCCGCTCAAAGATGTCCTTCATCGCCCTTCAGAATCTTCCGGGTACCTCGGCGACATTGACGTTCGACGATGGCTACCCGCCACTGGCTCCGACGAGGGGGAACTACGACTTACTAGCGCTCTTCAGCCAAGCCAGCGAAGACCTGGGATATGGCCCGGTTACACCGGTGGATCCAAGAAATGCGGGCGCGGCCGATGTTTCGTTTACCGCTGGGCTGGTGGATATGGCCCTGGACGGCTTGGGGCCGGGCGGAGGAAGCGATCACACTGTCGAAGAATGGATTGATTTGCCGACGCTTGAGATGCAGACCAAGCGGGCCGCCATATTGATTTGGCGGCTATCCAATCGTCGTTGACGTCTGCCAGGGCCCGTCCAGCGCAAGGGTAGGCGAGCGGACCCTAGCGAAAGTCCAACTTGACGCCAAGGCTCGGTACGATGGGCAACTGATCCGATTGTCGGAGCGTGAATACGTCCAGATAGAACAGATTCTTTCGGTTGTAGGCATTGATGACACTACCCTGCACCGTGAGGTCCACGTTGGTAAATGTGAACTTGCGGGACACCGAGATGTCCAACCGATGGTAGGCGGGCAACTCTCCACTGAACGGCCGCTCATAGATCACCCTACGGTCCACCGGCACGTCAAACGGGTCGATTATGTCGTCGACCAAGACGAATCCATCGAAGCCCACCACACGGCTAAACGGAAGGCCGGAGCCGAATTCCCACCTTGCGCTCACGTCGAATTCCTTGATGGTGCCGGACACCAGCATATTCAGTTGGTGTCTCCGATCATGCGGTGGGCGAAAATCAAGCGTTTCCGTTCCGTACCAGAGTTCCAGCTCCGCTTGCTCCGCGCGGTACCGTGTATTTGAGAAACCGTAGGTGATGTAGCTGTATATCCTCGGACGGCGGATTTCGGCCCGGAGATCGAAGCCGTAAGAGCGACCCTTGGCCGGCTGAATGTTGGTAGTGAAACGGGGGTACGCCGTCCACTCGCCGATGAAGAGATTCTGCAGCCGCTTCCAGTAGGACTCGGCAGAAATTTCGATGCCTGCTGGGAGCGAGGTCCGGTATCCTAGGATGGCGTGCCAGGCGGCCTGTACGCGGCCCTCTGAGACGACCTCGATACGGTCACTCTCTGCGATGGCGTTGGTCCAGGCTGTGAACACACTCGCGGCATCCCGTCGGTCGTACAGGCCGATTTCGGCCTGCTCGTAAAAACCACCGGCGGCTGAGAATTCGTGGGGCCCAGCAGAATAGAGTATGCGGAGTCTTGGCTCCAGGAAGGGCTGGAAGCGGACATCAAAAAACTGTCCGCGCAGACCCGGCCGAATTTTGAGGCGATCTCCGATGGAATACTCCGGTTCGAGATAGAGTCCAAAATGGAGCAACCGGTCCGCTTGCGTCTCAAAATTCTGAAACTGCCCGCCCAGATCGGACTGGATCTGCACGATTCTGGCCGAGACACCGCCGTTCCATGTGACCCGATCCGAAAAGAACTGCAGGTCGATCATGGCGTGGCCGTTCTCGATGAACGTGGTCCGACGCGGGTCATCCTCTGCTCCCAGAGACGATTCCAGCCTGGAATAGGAGACGTTTGCTTCGAAAAACACGGGGAATAGCCGTGGCAGAAGTACGTACCGGGCACCGATGCCGTCATTCGTCCAGCGCACTTCCTCCGGTTGCAATTCGCTTCCAAGGTCCTCTCCCAGAGTGCCGCGGTCGTTGGTTCTCAGAGCGGTGATCGAAAGTCTCTGATTCGAGGTCAGGCTCGCACTAAGCTTGATGAAGGCATCGCCGAAGTCGAAGGCCAGCGGCTGGTTGATGATGCGTGACGCGGCCTGGGCCACCAGAGATTGCCGGACGGACGCCAGGATCGAGATCTTCCCCGGGACGAGTGGTCCCTCCAAATGGGCCGCACTCATGAACGGTGATACGGATACCGAGCCTTCGAAGCGGCGATTGTTTCCGTTTCTCGTTGATACGTCCATCACGGAAGAGATTCTCTCGCCGAACCGGCTCTTGAATCCTCCAGCGTAGATCTCCGCCCTGTTAACGATTTCGGCCGGGAAGGCGGAATAGAAACCGAGGATGTGGAAAGGTTGGTAGAGAAGGATACCGTCCAGGAACACCTGGTTTTGAGAGGGCTCGCCCCCGCGCACGAACAACTGCCCTCCGCGATCACCCGAGGACACGACGCCAGGCAAAGTGCGGAGAAGCGTAGCCAGGTCGCCGGACACATCAGGTGAGGGGATGACAGCGATATCCTCCGGCCGAATGGTTTGTTGTCCCGCAATCACCCTTGCGGCTCCGGTGGATCGCTCTGATTCGACCAGAATTTCGTCGAGTGCCTCCAAGTCGGGCTCCAGGGAGACGTGCACGGTGATCGCCTGCCCCGTCGGTACGCGGATGCTATCGGTGAACGTGATGTACCCAATGAAGGTGGCGGAGATCACATAGGGTCCTCGATCCAACTCGGGGATGGCGTAAAAGCCATTGGCGTCCGTCACGGCACCTTTCACCAAACTTCCGTCTCGCCGCACAACGACGTTTACAAACTCCAGTGGCTCTCCGTTCGACGCATCATTGACGAAGCCCCGGATCGAGCCGGATTGCGCAAGCGCGGTGCCGACATCAAAAAGACACAGCACGGCCACAACAAAGAGGGTCACGGTTCTCGCCATACGGCCAATTGGATAATGCCCCAGAGGTAGGGTCAATTTGACGGCAGCCGGTATCCGATGCGGATCAAGATTTCATCGGAAAGCGTGTAGGAATGTGCCAGTCGGTAACCCGCTCCCACGAAGCCGAATCCGCGCTCGACGTTGGACATGGTCCCGGGTTGGACGAGGACGTCTGCCTCGAAGCGCTCATCTGGAGCCGCCCATGCGGCATTCGCAGCCACGAAGGATACCTCGACGGCGAGGAGTTGGATGCCGAAACTGGCGTCGGGACGCCCTCGGCTACTGACCCGTCGACGAATCTCGCGAAAATCGTCGGTAAAGTTGATCGGGATGGTCCACTCAGAGGGGCCAAGCGTGGCCTTTTGAGCGTAATCGATCGGCACGAACAATGTCTGAACGACCAGACTGTCACCGGGGGGCAGATCACCGACCGTCGAACTGCCGCCGCCTTTGCCGCCCGGGAGAAGGACCGGAAAGCCCAGCGACGTGCTCGGAAGCCTCGCTTTGATCACGTAGCGGACCAGGAGGAAATTCAGGCGTTCGATCGGAGCCGTGACCAACACATCTTGCGTGACCCCGACACCGTCCACGGGTTCTTGAGGAACGATCTCGGCGAAAGGTGGGACCTTGACGGTTACAGTGCTACCACCGTCGTCCAAGAGACTCTCGACCTCCAACCGATACGAATCTCCGTGGACCGCTCGAAAAGGCGCCCAAAAAACGTGCGTCGCACCGTCACCCCCGACAACGATCGAATCCGTCCAGACGGTTTGGTCCCCGGTGTCCAGGTTGGTCGAAGTAAATCGCGCCTCAAGGGGCTCTGCAGGAAGGGACCTCAGATCACTCTCGATGGGAAACACGATCACTCCCTGACTGTCCGCCAAGGGGTTCATCACCCCATAGAGAGTAAAATGCCGGTCTGCGTCCGAGCGTGGCGCGACGCTTGTCTCACACGCGGCCAAGAGAACGGCAAAGCTCAGCACCAGAAATGGGAGTCGCATCGAGGGGAGGGGGTATGGATCGGGAGGGCCGAGGCCGGAGATGGCCGCGTTGTCGCTTCCTCGCCATGGGTCAAGATAGCAACGCGCATGCTCTGGCAACATCCCTTTTTTTGTACCAAAAGTGTCCCATTCCGAAGCCGGCATAGTTTTCGTCATGCTGGGATTGACCCGGTTGTCGGGCAATTCGGCACCCGAAATCCCTATCTGAGACTCAATTGAACCACATCGGCGGCGGTTGGCAGTTTGATGCGTATGCCAGGGGCAACCTTGTCATCAAGGTCACAACGACCCCTGTTCGCATGGCCTTGCGGGTGTTGAAGAGTTATCCGGGCCTGACGCTGCAGCCCATTCGACTGGGGCGCAAGGTGCGAGAGTTGTTGCGCCTGAGGGAGACGACTTTGGCCAAGCTGACCCGCCGGGAGGTCGACTCGGAGCTCATCGCAAACTTCCGTACGGAAAATGGCCGGTACGTTCAAGACTTGGTTACACCGCTCGATGCCGCGCTTGCTTCAGGCCGGGACCCGTTCTGGCTCATGGACCGATACCTGGATTCCATCCGACTGGGGTGGCGATCCGGATTCGCCGAGACCAGCTTCAATTTCACCGTCAATCACGGACTAACCGAGCAGGGCAGGGTGGTGGTTCTCGACGTTGGCGAGATGTGCTTCGATCGTGCTGCCGTGCTGAGTCTCCTGAGGGATCGACTTTGGGAAAAATCATTTAGTACGCGTGCTCTCGATCCGGAGGTGCGTGGCTACCTCCTGGATCGACTGAACCGATTTATGACCCCTGACCGGGTCACGCGCGAATGGCGAGACGCCCCAATCACATCGGTCAAGACGCATGCCCCCGATCGTCCGGCCATTCGGCAGCGCGGCCGGGAGAAGTCCCACGCCAGCCTCACGAAGCCCGCCGCCTGTCCCACGAAGTCCCACGCCCGCCGCACGAGAGTCCTATGACCGTCCGCGCACGTCCCAGGGTGACCGTGGCCATGGCGGCCTACAACGCCGCCTCCACCATCCGCGAGGCGGTGGCCAGTATTCTGTGGCAGGACTTGTCCGACTGGGAGCTCCTGGTTGCCGAGGATGGCTCCAATGACGACACGGCCGCTATCCTGGCTACCATCCGCGATCCAAGAATACGCGTGCTTCGAGACGGCCGGAACCTCGGCAAGCCGACCCGGATGAATCAGCTGATCTCCGTCGCCCGGGCGCCCTTGATCGCGATCATGGACGCGGACGACATCGCATATCCGCAGCGTCTCAGGCTCCAGGTCCAGCACATGGAGGCCTATCCTCACATCGACCTTCTTGCCACCGGGATGGCCACCTTTGACGACGCCGGCAGGCTCGGACTCTGGCGTCGTCTGGGAATCCGCCACGACTCCATCGTCAGACATCCATGGCTGGGATTTCACTTCAATTCGCCGACATGGGTAGGTCGGACCGCTTGGTTCAAGGCATATGGCTACCGGGAGGATCTTCGAGCGGCCGAGGACGAGGATCTGCTCCTCCGCTCCTACCGTCGCAGTCATTTTGCGGGGCTACCCGACATTCTGCAGGCGTATCGCATTGACCAGTGGAACTTCGGGAAGGCCCGAAGAATGCGGCGCGATCATGTCCGTGCTCTCGTCTCCGACGGACTGGCGGCTCGCGATCCGCGAGCCCTCCTCGGCATCATCGTCCATCTCGCCAAGTTCGCCAGGGAGTTGGGAGCGGTGGCAACCGGCGCGGAGCAACGTCTTCTGGACTACCGCGCCCTCGAGCTTCCCGCGAGAGATCTGGTGGAGTTGAGGGCTTTGCTGGGGAAGCTCACGGAGCGTGTGTCCGCTGATCTCTCCCCGTCGGTTCTGAAGTCGGTCGCCGAACTGAAGGTGACGGTATGATTCTAGAATATTTCCTGGATGTGTCTCCTCTAGTGCGGAGAAAGGCTCGAGCGGCGCTTGAGATTCTTCTGGACGGCCTCGGAGCCGCCGGGCGAGAGGTCTACGCGGCCCGGGATGCTGACTTGGTTTATGCGCCGGTTCCTCCGATCGACAACCAAAATTGCGCCCTATGGATTGCCAGCAGTGTCGCCGTCCGGTCCTCGGCGGAGAGTGGCGCCCACCCCGCCGATGTAGTGTATGACGCGGCAGATCCTGAAATCGTCCGCGCCATGCAAGAGTCGATCGAGGCCGGATGGGAGATCGGGCTGCATGCATCCATAAACTGCGCCCATGATCCTGGTCGTTTTTCGGAAGAGAAGGCGATACTGGAACGCCTCATTGGACATCCGGTCCGGGGCGTGAGACATCACTACTGGAACCTGGGAAACGGACTTGAGCAAGACACTTGGTTGTCGCACAAAGGCGTCGGGCTGGACTACGACTCCTCCCTGGGAGCCAACGATTCGGCCGGCTTTCGGCGTGGCCTGGCGACAATGGATAGATGACCATAATCGCAAAGGCTACCTTTTTGCCGGTTCCCACGACGCGGCCCAGCGAGCGGCGGTGGTCTATTCGCTCTTGGCGACCTGCAAGAAGCACGGGGTTGAACCCCTTGCTTGGCTGACCGATGTCCTGGGCCGCATCCCGGAACACAAGTTCAGCAAGGTCGCCGAACTGCTGCCCCATCGCTGGAGCCCCGAGGCGTAAGCCGACCTGAGGTCATCCTCTCCTGCGCGATCCGGCGAAACGGTGAATCCGGCTCTGTCAACCATTTAGCTGGGCGGACGGATACTCTTCAGCGGTGCAGCGAAAGAGATCGGCCTGGTCCGGTGACTCGGGCTCATAGCGCTCGCTGGTGGTCCCAAAGACGAGCCGCTTCAACTACGCCAGCTCGTGCTGAGTCTGCACCAGGATGTGGGAGACTTGCTCCAGTTGGAGGGCCGCCTGGGCACGCGCGGAATCGGCCCTTTTCTGGCCCTGAATCACGCGGGTCCGGAGCACGGCACTATCGGCCTTTAAGCCGTCATAAGCTGTGATTAGTGTCTCCGGTGCCATGTCAGTAAGATACGATTCCGGCGTCTTTTATGCTCAACAAAAGAGGTCTCTACGCGGCTGTTTTTGGCAACGAATATCGCTTCCTGCACCCTGATTCTGCAGCCGCACCGAATGTCAGGGCACCCTCATACCTGTAAGCGATGCCCATCGTGGGCTTCACCTGATTGGCGACATTGCGAAACGGCCACCGCGTTGCTTCGCGAAAAATGTTACCCAGATTGGGTCGTTGCCTCATCTTAGATTTTACCCAACAGGCTCACGTCTAACATATACAGTGGCCCAAAACTGCGGTCAGATCACACCCATCCAAAAGTCGCTGACTGATCTACGCCCAGTACACAACTCTCACTTTCGCACTTTCGGATCCATTCCCGTGTGTCCGTGTGTGGTCTCCCTCTGTCTAAGATTCGGGCGTACTAAAGGCCCGAGCAAGCAACTCTTTGTATCTGCTCGGGTCATCATTCACGAATACTGTCTTCCGGCCGGCATCGTCGGATTTGATGATGATGGGATTCCCCAGTTCAAGGACCGAGAGGTACCGAGGATCAGGAAATCTTTCCACGTCGAATCCTCTAAGAGATCCCAGTCTATGCCAAGTATCAAACTCCTGGCCCCTGGTGAATACGGTTAGCCGGCTTTTCATAGGCTCGCCGTTTAGCAGGTTGAGCGTCTCTCTATAACAAGAGAGACATCCCGAGTCTTGAATGAAGACATAAGTAGCATTCGCTTCAGCAGACAAATCCTGGACCACCTCACGAAGGAGGTCTTGGGTTGCCACTACATCGGTAGAAGCGAGGGGCAGATTTTCTTCGCCTCTGCATGCACCCAGAATAGTCAGAAGCACGGCAGCCAACAGCTTGCTCCCTCGAACCCCGTTCATAGTCAACCGAAGAGTTTTGTTCATCGTCTTTCTTAATCTGCAGTGAGAGTGATCTTGAAGAATGTTAGGATGCGGGATATGCTCTCGCCATGCTGCGCAATGCTGTCATTAAAGAATATGATCTCAGACGAGGTAGTCCCCACAATGCGCATTCCGTACTGCTGATGAAACGGGTAGTTCAGTTCGATAACATCTATGAATTCAAGATCTTTGCTAAAAATGAACAGTTTCTTTCTTCTCTCATTTCCTGCCCTAACCGAGTAGGTTAGTCCATAAGAAGATGAAATCGCTTCGAGTGGATATTTACCATCCTCCACAACGACAACAAAGTTGTCTGCCAAGCGATAGACTCCCAAAACCGTACTATTCGTAAACAGGTATTCTGGAATTCTGTTCATATTCTGATTGATTTCTCCGACACTCTCATAGCCGGTCTTTACGTATTTGAAGTCCGCGTCCGGAATGCTGGCTTCAAACAATTCGTTGTGAACCAGGTTCAGCCTATACACTATGGGCTTGATAGGGCTAGCGTAGAAGATAGATTGGCCTTCTCGAACAAAGAGCCCGGTACCACCGAGCCTCATGCCGATCACGTGTTCGAAGGATTCTTTCCCGAACCTACCGGTCACCGAACCGTCCCTTGCCCGAAGGGTTCGGATGAAGCCCTCCGGAGCATCGGGTATGATGTAAGTGACCTCGGCCCCATCATCGCTCACCGAGAAATCCCGATTTCCGGTGATGAACCCCTTAATTTCCCGAATTCCCTCTCCACCCAGATCATATTGGATTAGCTTCAGCCCATTCTGGTCAAAGACGTAAATGGATTCGCCGAAAACGTGCACCCGTGTGGGCATATTGTATTCGAACGGTCCACTTCCCCAGCGCCCGAGCTTCCGAACGAAACGTCCATCGGCACCAAAAACAAGAACCTGAGCTATTTGCGAAGACGTAACAACTACGCCACCGGACGGCAGAATTCCAACGCTGTGAACATCACTGAGCAATTCTTGCGATTCGTCAAGGATCATTGACTGTGCTAGTCGCATTTCCGAGACGCCACGGGTGCCCGACCACACTTGCCGTGCTTCGACAAGTCCTGATGATGCCGTACACAGCCCAAAGAGGAAAGTGGCCTGGCAGCAGTAGTGTGCTATTCGCATCTTTGTTTGAATTCGTTGGGGACTGGATTGCAGAGTCTATCAGCCGACTGCGTCTTAAGCCACAGTCGACTGGTCATGCGAACCTCATTATAGGCTGCAACATTCATTGGGGCATTTGTAACTCTGACCCGTAGTGCACCAGCATTTGTCGGGGTCGGTGGTGACTTGCCATATGTCGCAATCGCACTGAGGAGGATTGCACATGTTGACCGTATTCCCCACGGGGATCTCAACGGAAATATCACTAGAGAGGACGAAACTGACCGGAGCCGAATCGCTTGAATAAACGATCTCTACGGACTCTGTTTCGTAGTCTTCCACTGTCATTGCCATCGCAAAGAATGACAGACATAGAAGTCCGATGCTAAAGAATCTTGTTTTCATGACGCAGTTTGCTGAGTGGTTAGTAGGTTATGATAGCAGTGGCTGCTTAGGCAGTTCGTCGGCCTAGTTTCAAACTTCTCGATTAACATCCTGCCTAACAAACGAACAACGCGCCTTCCGTCGGGTTTACTTTTTGGCGAGTGGCAAATGTGTAGTGAGCGCCCGAAGGGAAGCGCAAGAATATTGCCTTCTGGGTCTGACCGCTCGCCAGGTGTCGCTCTATCACTGGAAACATCTCTTCGGACTCGCGCTGCTTCGGCCTTTTTGAAACTCAAGTTCTCCGCCAAGAGCTAGGTGGGAGAGATGGGGCTCAGCGGACGGATGGCGGCAGATCCGCTTCCAATCTCACCTGCGTCGGAGGTTGTTTTATGAACCGACGAGTTGCCATGGCTAGGGCGGCCTCGCTGTTGAATCCGACCAGAAAGGCAATGCTAGTAAAGGGTAATTTGGTCTCGCGGATGAGCTGTAAGGCAATACAGAGTCGATGGTGAGACATATATGTCTTTGGCGAATATCCGATGTGGTGCTTTAGCCGCCCAGATACTGCTCGGTTTCGGACACCGGCCTCCTGTAAAACGTCTTGTATCGAACAGGCCGATTCCAACATTCTCCTGTTCAGAACCACAAGGACCGCCTGAACATCCCATGGCCACTGTTGGCGTGGCCTCACCAATTCACTTGAACGGTAACTATCAATTATGGTCAGTGCTGTTGCCAAGTGCGTCATTGACTCATTTGCTGATGCTGTACCCCACGGACGGGAATCGCTGAAAGCCAAAGGCGAACGCTAAGAATCTGTAGCTGGCCCGGCAATAGGCATTTGACACTATTTTGGGCGGTATGTATCAGTACCTGAATAATTCACGCGCATAAAAAAGAGCCCATGAATCAGGCCCTGTAAAGCTATATTCCTTTAAGCGTTAGAATAAAGGATACAGGGGCTTTCCGCATGAACTCTCTTCCCAGCAAAGAACGGTCGTCCGGACGAGTAAATCAAGCGCTCCCAGCGTGTTTTCATCAGGCCGAATTGGGTTTTGAAACGCTGGGCATCGACGGCAAGCCGGTCCTGGTTGACTTCACCGGCGGTAACATCACCTCAGACGCAGGCCTGTTGCTGCTCCGGGAGATCGATGAACAGATCGGCCTGACACGCGATGCGGCCGAGATCCTCTTCGACAAGCGCGACGCTCGCTATACCCATCACAGCATGCTGGAGCTCTTCAGGCAGCGCATCTACGCGATTGCCGCCGGCTACGAGGACACCAACGACTGCGACGAACTCCGTCACGACCCCATCCACAAGATGGTCGCTGAGCGCCAGCCGATCTCTGGAGCGGCGTTGGCCTCCCAGCCGACGCTGTCACGCTTTGAGAATGCGCCCTCACGTGCGGATCTCCACCGGGTGGCCCGCCTGCTCGTGGACCAGTTTATAGCCTCCTACGACGAGGCCCCCGAGAGCATCATCCTGGACTTCGACGACACCGATTCCAGGACGCACGGAGCGCAGCAGCTGGCGCTCTTCAACACCTACTACCGCGGCTACTGTTACATGCCGCTCCATGTGTATGAGGGCACCTCGGGACGCCTGGTGACGACGATTCTCAAGTCGTCTCAGCTCAAAGGCACGGCGCTCCGCGCGGTGGTTCGCCGTGTGGTGACCCACCTCAGGCATGCCTGGCCTGAGACCGAGATCCTCTTCCGCGGCGACGGCCATTTTGCTCGGCCCGAGGTCATGGACTGGATTGAGGCCCAGCCTAAAGTGTGGCATATCACCGGATTACCCACCAATCCGGTGCTGCAACGTCTGGCTGAGGGGCTTCGGGAAAAGGCGAAGCGCCTCTATGAGGAACGCTATCCGGAGGGAGGCGCCACCTCCAAGGTCGTCTGTTTTGGTACGGTGCAATACCGGGCCCGCTCGTGGAGCCGCGCCCGGCGCGTGGCGGTCAAGACCGAGGTGACCCCCAAGGGCCTTAACACCCGGTTCGTGGTCAGCGACCTGGAGGAGACCTCCCCCAAGATGCTGTACCAGCAGCTCTACTGCGCCCGCGGACAGGCGGAGAACTACATCAAGGATCACAAACGTTACCTGCGTTCGGACAAGGCCTCGTGCCACCGGTTCGAGGCCAATCAGTTTCGACTGTTTCTGCATTCGATGGCCTACGTGCTCTTCGATACGCTGCGCCGGGATCTCTTGCGCGGCACCCGGTATGAGCACGCCACTTTCGCGACGCTTCGTCTGAAACTGATCAAACTCGGGGCGCGGGTGCGTGAGCTGAAGACCCGCATCAAGATCGAGCTGCCGACGAGTTGCCCGGTCCAGACGGTACTCCACCAGAGCTTCGCACGACTGGCCCTGTGCCGGTCCGGATAGAGACGAGCAGGAACGGCGCGGGCGTAAACAGACCAGGCGGTAACTCGGAGACGGGCGAGGCGAAGAGGTACGTCCAACCGCTCCATATTGGGCCCGTGAAGGGCCGAAATGCGCAGCCGGAGCACCCACGAGAATTTGCTCTTCATCACTCCTTCACAAGTAGACGCCCCCGCCCTCACAATGCCCTCATCAACTCGTCGCCGAAAGCGCCAAATTTGAATCGCGTGCATAAAGCAGGAGTACACGTTTCTGGACGAAAACGACAGAGTTGGGACGGAGCTTCGCGAGGCCCCAGCTTTACGACTGCGGACCGAGCATCCCTTGTACAGACGCAGACGTGGTGGCGAGCTGGCGTTGCCTTTTCGCCCGCGGGGCAGGATGCCATTCAGGATCACCTCGAACAGGTGATCAGCGTCGGTGGTGCGGCGGTCCTGGACTGGCACCTCGAACAATCCAATCCAAGCCGACTGAACCAGGCGGGGCCGGCCCTTCTGGGTGCCCTCGACTCGATCCGAGATAAAACCGACATCTGGTGGCCTACACCGGCCGAGTTGACAGATTGGTGGCAACATCGGGCAGTCCAGCGCAGCGCCCTACTTGAGACTCGGGAGCGAATTTCCCTCCGAGCACCGCGCCATCCTCTACGGGCCAGGAATATTCGGGAGCCCGGTCGGCCAGTGAAAGGGCTGATAGTATCTAAGCGATCCGATGGTCGGCATCCAGAGGCGCCGTGCGGATGGCCCGCCTGGAGAGATAGGCGTAGACAAAAATCATGAGCCCGGCAGTGAGCACTTTCGCCCAGGCAACACCAACGAATCCGTACTTCATGAGGGCCGTGTAGGTGAGCCCCAATGCGACCGGCGCCATGATGGCGCTCGCGATGAAGTTGTACTTGGTCAGCCCCAGGGCGATATGTCCGGCCGCCAGCACGGCGTAACCAGACCGGAGCACATAGAAGACGAGAAGCACATCCAGATAGGGAAGGGTCGCCTCGTACCCAGGGTCATACAGACCCATGACTACTCCGGTCGCAGCCAGCCGCACGCCGATCGCCACGAAAATGGCAACAACGAACGTCTGCAGTTGCGTGAGGACCACGGACCGCGAGAACCACTCGCGATCCGACGAGCGCTCCGAGAGGTATGGCGTGACAATGGTCTGGATGGATGAGGTGACGACCGAGGCAGGGATCACAAATATCGTAGCGAGAGAGTAGTATCCCACGTGGACCGGGTCCGCTGCAAACAGGCCCAAGACGTAGATATCGGCGTACTTTCCCACGGAATTGAGAAGATTGCCAAGCACAGAATAGCCTGCGATGGACCGGAAGGCCGTCGTAGCCCTGACACGAGTGGCGCGCAGGAATTCCGGCCCGATGAGTCTCGCGAAGGGCCAAAGGGCCAACGCGAAGGCCCCAATACTCGAAAAAATGTACCCGGGGAGACCAAATTGCCAGGTAGCGACGACGATCAACGCGACCGATTGGATCTTGACCAGGATTTGGGCACGCGCCATTTCCCGAATCCGCTTGCGAGCCTGCAGATAGGAAGCCGCTAGAAGCGCAAGGGCCGAGAAGGGGATGATGGCGGCGTATACGGGGAGCCACTGGGTCACGATGGGATCAGCCTCAACCAGGTCCAGTCTCGTTCCGAGTACCACGACGGCGAAGACGAGGACGGAAAACGACAAGGTTCGGACTGCCGCGAGCCGGAGAATCGACAACAGCTCGGCGTTGGCCCGGGTCTCGGAGCAAAGCTTCAGGACGGCCGTGTTCATTCCCAGCCCGCCA
>CAYXSE010000037.1:0-20691 GCA_964466675.1 uncultured Rhodothermales bacterium
CACACGAACGAGAGCTACATGCCCTATGTGGTCGAGACGAGCGTTGGGCTGGATCGAACCATTCTGACGCTCCTGTGTGAGGCCTACTGCGAGGAGCAGCTCGAGAAAGAAGTCCGAACGGTCATGAAATTCCATCCAGCTATCGCGCCCATCAAGGTTGGGATTCTTCCGCTGGTCAAGAAGCATGGCATGCCAGAGCTGGCCCACAAGATTGAGGCTGACCTGCAACAGCACTTCCACACCTTCTACGACGAGAAGGGAGCGATCGGGCGGCGTTATCGCCGCATGGACGAAGTTGGAACGCCCTTCTGTGTCACGGTCGATGGGGACTCCACCGAGGACGGAACCGTCACGGTGCGAGAGCGCGATTCCATGGAACAGCACCGCCTGCCCGCCGAAAAGGTGGGTGCTTTTGTCCTCGAAAAAATGGGTAGTTGGAGGACTGTGGGCTGAGGAACGCAATCGGGAATGGCGAATTAGTGCGCTCAACCAACGTCGAAGCCGTGGAAGCTATCCTGGATCCGAACATCGGATACGTCAAGAGGCCTGTTGATCGGTCACTGGACTTGTTTGAGGAGATAGATCGCCTCAGGCGGGAAAAGAACGCCATTATCCTGGCCCACTACTACCAGGAGCCCGATATCCAGGACATCGCTGACTATATCGGTGATTCCTTGGGGCTGGCTCGACAGGCCGCCGGGACAAGCGCAGACATCATCGTCTTCGCCGGGGTTCATTTCATGGCCGAGACCGCCAAGATTCTGAGCCCGGAAAAAACGGTGCTACTCCCGGATCTGAACGCCGGATGTTCCCTTGCCGACGCATGCCCAGCGGACGAATTCCGCGCTTTCAAGGCCCTCTATCCGGATCACGTGGTGGTTTCGTACATCAACTGTTCGGCCGAGACCAAAGCGCTCAGCGACATCATCTGCACTTCCTCCAACGCGGAGCATTTAATCCGTCAAATCCCGGAAGAAAGGGGGATAATCTTCGCGCCGGACCGAAACCTGGGCCGCTACCTGATCAAGGTCACAGGCCGCGATATGGTTCTGTGGGACGGAGTTTGCATCGTCCACCAGACATTCTCAGAGCAGAAGCTGGTGCGGATGAAAGTGAGGTATGCCGGCGCACCCGTCCTCGCCCACCCGGAATGCGAAGACGATGTCCTTCGGCAAGCAGATTTTATAGGCTCGACGAGTCAGATCCGAAAATTCGCAACGGAGGACTCTCACCACACTTTCATTGTGGCGACCGAAGAAGGCATCCTGCACCAAATGCGAAAGGACAACCCGGAGAAGACGTTCATCGGGGCGCCTCCCGAGAGTGGGTGTGCCTGCAATCAGTGCCCCCACATGCGTCTCAACACCATTGAGAAGTTGTACCTTTGCCTGGAGCACGAGGCTCCGGAGATCATGATGGAGGAGGGACTCCGGCAGCGAGCACTCAGACCCATCGAGAGGATGATGGAAATGAGTGCAGCCATCGTCTAGTGTTCAGAGCGAGACGCGGAGACCCAGATAGGGCTCGAATCTGCGCTGCACCGAGTAGAGATTTCTTCCCTGGTTCTCGGATAGGCGTACGTACCCGTAACGGGCATCGATCCGGAGCCATAGGGGCCCAGCCACGCGGTAGTCGGTTCTGAAAGACATGAGCGACTGATCTCCTATGCTGTTCAGCAGCGAGAGAAAGCCCCGCAGGCCGCCTCGATCCTCTGAGAAGTAGAATCGAAACCGGTCCGCGGCGATAAACAGTCGCAAGTGATAGGAGGAGAGGGGTTGCGCTCCGAAGTGTCGACGGAACGCGTAGTAGAATTCCAGGCGATCGAAAAAATGAAGGCGGAGCTCCGACAGGACATAGGTGCCTTTCGACGTCGCTCGCAAGGGGATGCTTGCTACAGCGTCGTCGACGGAACTGGACGCGATAGCCGAGACTGGATTTTGGACCTCGTAGAATGCGCCGAAGTAGCCCGGTCGGAAGCCCGCCTCCGAATACTGGACGGCCAGTCGCGCATGCACACGAGCCAGGTCGATGAAGTTGTCGGCTTCAAGGTCTGCTCCCATCATGAGGCCCCTTCCGTAGTTGTGAAGGGAGGCGAGACTGGCGAAAGGCTTGAACAGGAAGGCTCCGGATTCTGCAGCCGTGAACCTGACATCCACTTCGAACGCGGTCGGTCCTGGAGGCTCTGAGGGCCCTGCTTCCCCAGAGAACCGGCGATCCGTTATCGCAGCGAAACCTATCCAAAAGCTTCCGGCGCGGCCCCTCATTGGCAACGGTCTGAGTTCGACCCGCCCGGCCACCAGCCTCCCCAGGCCCAGGTCGGATGCCATCCCAAACACTCGAAGGCGCGAGCCAGCAAGTGAGGCCTCGAGTCCGATGCGTCTTTCGTCCCAATCCGCGCCACCATTGTAGAAGTCGAGGAGGTGCCCAAGGCCCAGGCGTAGCCGTGTCGCCGTGCCGACCCGCGCATAGCCATTGGTCTTGGTGATGCGGGCGTAATTGAGCACCCTCAACAGGTCGTATGGTTCGTCGGAATCGATCCCGTAGCGGCCATAGATTCCGGCCCTCAGGCTACCGTCTATTTCCAAAGCGGCTTCCTCGGATTCAAAGTGGGCCCGGATCCGAGTGGCCGTCCTCCATTGGGCTCCGATAAGGGAGAAGCCGCCGAGAACCTCCAGGTGTTGATCGGCCAGCCACCACCCTCGATGAGGTAGTTCGGCGGGGTCATCAAGGCTTCCGAAGAGCCTGGGTTGGGCGACGACGACGGTGGCGATACAGGTCCAGACCAGGGCCACCACTAGCAAATGGGCGACTCCGGCCAACGCCGCAGCACGATGAAGCGGCTTGTTCGGAGAGGCGATGGTCAACTGGAGGACGGTTGGGAATGCAAGCAGCGGGCCGGCAAGATAATCCCGAAACCCCTCCATGGGACAGACATAGGAGAGCCGAGTCGATTGGAGTTTCTGGTCCAGCATCTTGCGGAGTTTATTCCGAGGGTTGAGCAGGCAGAGGCATTGCGCAGCACCATCACCTCCAACGGGCATTTCCCCAATTTTCCGCGCTCCGGATGACAACACCTCAATACACTCCCTACTCGGTTCAAGCAGGTCGGTTTGCACTGGATGGGGGCGCCATGTTCGGTGTCGTTCCACGGCCCCTATGGAGCAAAAAATCAACTCCGGATGATCTCGGCCGAATCCTCCTGGACACCCGGTGTCTGCTCTTGGAGGGAGAAGGGCGAGTGATTCTGATCGATGTCGGGATCGGGGACAAGTTTGACGCGAAGCACCGCGGCATTTACGGGATGGAGGAAGATCGGGGAGTAGTCAAAGGAATCCAGGCTCACGGATTCGAGCCCGAAGACATCACGGATGTGATCTTGACGCACCTTCACTTCGATCATTGCGGAGGAGCGACCGAGTGGAAGGGGGATGTTGCGACGCTTGTCTTTACACAAGCCATGCACCATGTCCAACGGTCACACTGGGAGTGGGCCAACAAGCGGAACCCGAGGGAGCAGGCCTCCTTTCTGGCTGAAAATCTGGATCCGCTGGCCCGATCCGGAGCGTTGAATCTATTGGATGGATCGACCGAACTGTTCCCGGGGATACGGGCTGTGCCGGTGCATGGCCATACCGAAGCGCAGCAGATCGTGCATATTGACGCCGCAGGTACCGATCCTCTGGTGTTCGTGGCCGACCTTATTCCAACCTCGGCGCATCTACGCCCGGTCTGGGGTATGGCCTATGATATCAGGCCCATGGTCACGATCCAGGAAAAAACCGATTTCTTACGAGAGGCGATCGCCGGCAGGTGGCGGCTTTTCTTCGAGCACGATGCGTTCGTCGAAAGTGCGGTTGTCGTGGAGGGGGCTCGCGGAGCCGCGCTTGAAGAGCACGTCTCTGCCGAGCCGGCATAGTGTTTGATTATTGATCGGGCGAGCCACTGAAACGTTCGCCTGCTTGTGTCCCGATTCCGCCGCCTGCTGAAGCGCCCCTCACTTCGCCTGGCACGTTCCATTCTTATTCCGCTCACCGCAATCCACGTTGCGGTAACCCTATACGCCCTGGTTGTGACGAACCAGGCGTCGGTTTCTATTGCGTTCGACCGAGTTGAAGGCATCGTCGAAGCTCTGGCCACCACGGAAGCCTCAGACGATCCCGGTTTCTCTCGAATCGCGAGTAATCTGGGGGCGGACCGGGTATGGCTCGTCTCGGCGACTGGCCGCATTCTGGCCTCCAATCGAGCCGGGGAAGTAGACGGACTCGTGGACGACATCTGGTGGCAGAATTTGCCGGTAACCGAACGGCGTTTCCGGCGCCTGGCAAATTGGGGAGGCCGCGAATACGTCCAGGTGGCCTATCACGACATCGAGCGAGGACTCTGGTCCATGATCATCGCCAGCGTCGAGAGTCAGGCGGGTCCATGGTCTGCCAGAATCTTGGCCATATTGATCCTGAGTGGCTCGGTTTGGATGCTGATGTTAGGGTCGGTCGTCGCCGTGGTTCAGCGGCGGTTGGGCAAATCCCTGGACGCTTCTGATATGGTGGCCAGGCGAGCACTCCAGGGCGAGGCGGTATCGATGGCGTCCCTGGCACGAACTCAGGCGGCAACAGGCAAGTGCGGGCCGGGCGTGAGAACGCTCGAACTCGTCGGAAAAATGCAGGAGCAGGCTTCGCGGGCCAATGAAGCCGAGAGCCGATTCAGCCTCACGGTAGAGCTCTTGCCCGGCCTGGCCTATTTGGCCAGCTACGAGGGAAAATTGCTCTACGCAGGCCCTCTCATGAGACAGAGGCTGGGTGGGGAGTCATGGATGGGGAGATCGGTGACCGGCCCGTTCAGGGAGATCCCGTTTGACAGGGTGCACGCCGCCGCATCTCGTTCTCAGACCCGGGGTGTAACATTTGACCATCTTCCCATTCGTGAGGAGAGTGGAGACGAGCCGGGAATGATGGTTTCGGTGCGGTCAGTCCTGTTCAAAGGAGTCCCGGCATACTTGGCCCATATCGAGTCGATCAATGACGCGGGAATTCGAACGCCGCCGAGGCCTTCGCCAGCTCACATTGGGATACACTTCGAGCTGGTCGAACGAGCTCAGGAGATCATCATCGCGTTCGACGCCGCCACGAGAACGTTGGTCTGGAACGAGGCCGCAACGAGGTTGAGCGGCGTGGCCGGAGATGACATTCCAGATCTCAAGACGGCCATCAAGAGCCTGACTCTCGATGACGAAGCGGTGTCATCGTTCGCCGAGTGGATGGATGGTGCCCCGGAAGAGGCGCCTCTGGTGCTGAAGTTCGTCTCGCGGGACGGAACCCGATACACCATCTCCTGGACCGCCCGAGAACTCAAAGGTAATGGACAAACGCTTGGCGGAGCCCTCTTCGGGACGGCGATGCCCGTCGAGTCTGTCCGAGCCAGACGGAACAAGCCCCAGAGGCGCCTGTCGCGAGGACGCCGAAAGCGCAAGAACGCCGGCCGCTCGGCTTGAGGGAGCCTGGGGCCCGGAAACTGGTACTAGCCTTCACGAGGAACGGAGTGCCCATGGACGATCCCAGAACCGAAGCCGAATTCCTGATCCAGCTGCGAAGCGAGCTCGCACGGATTTATCATGACATCAGCAACCCGTTGGCCGTGGTCTCCGGGAATCTGGAGCTGGTGACCGAACTCCGTAAAGCAAACCTGGGCATGGACGAAATTGGCGAGTCGCTGGACGACGCTCAGGCCGCGATGGAGGGATTCGGCCCTCCTCTGAAGAAATTCGTCGACACACGGGCGGCCTTGGACAAGCGACTGGCCCTTCTGGCTCGAAATGACGGCTAGGGCCCCGGCGGAGGGTGACCACGGCCTTGCACCCTGCGCTTCCTCGCCGTTCGGTTGTAGTACGGAACCAACCAGCGCTCTCCCCTTTGAACACGACGTATTGATCCGGGGCAGAGGCTCCGGCCAGCGTATGTTACGCTGAGGTCCTCGGAGTCCGCTTCTCTTCCCAATCAACTGCCAACAGGCAGAGTCTTCGCCTATCGAGCTTTTGGATACTAAAAACCGGCCGAGACTCTCCTAAGGACGGAGGCGGTTGTGACGAGTAAGGACGATTTCAAGCTCCAGCTCCATAGCGTGTTCGGAAGACTAAACAATATTGTAGCTGGACTGGCCTTGGTGGGGTGCGCTCACTTCGGGGCCATGGCCTCTGGGGCAATGGCACAGCACGTCGCTGTAGAGGTGGACTGGAAGAATGCTGGGGTGGCCGACGTCCGGTTTACTATCGATTGGACGAGGTCTCTGAGGCAGACGGTCGATTCGCTTCAACTGGCCGTCTTCGACCTGGACGATGTCTCGAGAATCGGTCGTGGCCTTACCGAAGTGGATTATCTGGCGGTGTTGTCCAGTCTGTCACAGCCCGGGGTAAGCATTGTAGCGACTGACTACGATGAGCTGGCCCTTCCCCCAGCGCCAACTTTGAAGGCCGAAGACCTTCCGACTCCCGGGGCCCGGGCCGTGGGCCTGGGTATGTACCGAAAAAGCCCTGTGGCCTCGGTTATCGCGCCGGTGGTCACCTATGATGTCGCCGCCCAGACACTTCGACGGTACAACCACATCACCATCCAGGTTAGTGGGGCGGCCAGGGCGGCTGCAAAAACGGGCGGATCACAAGTCTTGAACCCCCATTTGGCCGTAAGTACCAGCGTTCTCGCCGATGGTACTGTATTCCGAATCCCGATCACGGAAGAGGGCGTATATCGCATTGATCGAGACCTGCTCAGTGCGCTGGGGCTGAACCCGGACGCCCTCGAGCCGAACACCCTCCAGATTTTCGGGAACGGAGGACGGCCTGTGCCCGCAGCCAATTCGGCAGTAAGGTTCGCAGACCTTGTCGAGAACCCGGTGTTCGTCCGCGGGGGTGGGGACGGGCAGTTTGATTCTGGCGATGTGCTCCTCTTCTATGCTGCGGGGTTGTTGAGCTGGAACTGGAGAGCGGGCGAGTGGGACCACGTGGTGCATCCCTATTCGAATGAGAATGCGTACTTCCTCAAGGTTGGGTCGGAGTCGGGCAGGCGCGTCGAGACCGCTCCTTTCTTGGCGCAGCCCGGCATGCCGGTGTTGACGAGTGCCACGGGGCGATTCGTTGTGGACTTCGAAGAGCAAACCTGGACTCGCGAGTATGGCTCCGGCTCGGATTGGATGAGCAACACGATCCGGGCGGGGAGCACGCGCAACCTGCTGGAAGACCTGGTATTGGCCGACCACCTTGGCGGACAAATCGAGTTTCGGGCCAGGGCCGCCATTGCATCGAATCCCAGGGCCACCATTAATTTCGAGTCAGGTGGGCAGGTATTGGCCCAGCGCGTCGCCCCGCGGGTTGTCGCAAATTCGTCGGTAGAGCCCGCGGCCGTCCCGGTTGAAGCCGGGTTTTCGACCACCCTGGCTGCAGGTTCGCCACTTACGTTGACGATGCGACTCCTAAACCAGATCAACGAGCCGCAGGCGGCTGCCGACTACGTTCGGGTTTTCTATGACCAGTCCTTGGATGGGGCGTCAGGTTATGTCCGGCTTGCGTCGTCAGACCAGGTCACCGGTGCCTACGTGCTCGAGTTTCCCGGTTTCAGCGGGATGCCGATGGTCTGGGATATAACGGATCCGAGCGAGATTCGAGGGTTCGGTCTGGAGGGTTTTCTCGGCTCCTCTCGTGTCCGTCTTGACAGGTCCCCGGGAGAACAGCCGCGCGAAATTGTCGCCTTCGTCGAATCCGCGGCCCGGCCGCTCTCGAGCGATACCATCGTCCCCGTAACACCCCAAAACCTGCACGGGCTCTCGAATTTTCCCGACCTCGCCATCGTCACGCCCCCAGAATTTCGTGAGGTTGCAGAGGAGTTGGCGGAGATGCGCCGGGCCGACGGCCTGACTGTGGTCGTGGCGGAGACCCATCAGATTTACAACGAGTTCTCAGGAGGGGTACCGGACATGCGGGCCGTACGGGACTACTTTCGGTTCTTGTACGATCGCGCCCCGACCGATGCTCTAATGCTTCGCTACGGACTCATGTTTGGCGATGGCCACTACGACTTCAGGGACCTCGCGGCCCGGGAAGGATCGCTATCGAACTGGGTGTTCCCCTACGAGACAGACGAGAGCCTGAGTACGGATGACTCGTTTACCAGTGACGACTACTTCGGTCTTCTGGACGCGAACGAAGGAGAGTGGGAGTACACGAGTTATATCAGTGTATCCAACGAGCGAGTCGATATCGGAATCGGAAGGATTCCCGCCCAGAGTGCGTCCGAGGCCCGGACCATTGTAGAAAAAATACGCAGGTATGAGTCTCCCGAGACGTTTGGGTCGTGGAGAACCGAGTATACTTTCTTGGCTGATGATGGGCCAACAGGGTTGTCCGGTCAACAGAACGACGCGGACCTCCACCTCTCCAATGTGGACCAAGTGGCCGAACTGATTCGGGGTAGCGTCTTTCCCAAGATCAATGTTCGAAAGATCTACGGGGAGTCTTTTGAGCGAGTGTTCTTGAATGGGTTCAGGATTCCGGACGCCAGACGGGAAGTGCTGGCGGCGCTCGAAGCGGGCACACTGCTATTCAACTACAGCGGACACGGAGGGCCGGACGGTCTTGCGCAGGAAGAATTATTCACGCGAGAGGATGCGGCGGCATTGACCAACAGGGACCAATTGGCGGTGTGGGTGACGGCCACTTGTTCCTTTGGATGGTGGGACCTACAGGAGTTTCAGAGCGGTGCAGAGACGCTGCTTTTGAATCCGAATGGCGGTGCGGTAGCACTCCTCACAACGGTTCGATTGGTATTCACTTCGGGCTCGAATACTTCTCTCAACGCGGGCCTCAACCGGGCACTGAATATCGAGTTGTTCCGCTCGGACGATGGAAAGCCCCGGCGACTGGGCGATGCGCTGAGGTCCACGAAGAACACGGCTGTCGGGCTCCAAGGGAATAGCCGCAAGTTCAACCTTCTGGGTGACCCATCCATGCGATTGGGACTGCCCCCGTTGCAGGTGGACGTGGAATCTTTGAACGGTGTTGACTTGGCAATACAGTCGGGCCAAATGAAGGCGCTGGACCGGGCTACGATCCGGGGTACGGTCCAGGACGCCACCGGTCAGACAGACCCGACGTTCGATGGTGTAGTCAGTGTGACCGTCTTCGATGCCGAGCGAAAGGTGCCGGTGCTACAACAGCGGTTTATGCCGACCCCTTTTTACCGGATCAGGGAGGATCTCATTTGGAGGGGTGAGGCGCAGGCCTCCTCCGGCGAATGGAGTGCGACGTTTGTGGTGCCGAAGGACATTGCATATAGCGATCGGCCCGGTCGCATATCTGCCTACGCGGTGTCGGCGTCCGTGCACGGGATCGGCTATTCAGAGGCGTTCGATGTCGGTGGGACCTCAGACAGTCCGCCGAACGACGCGGTCGGTCCCGAGATCAGATTATCGCTCAATGACACCACCTTCGCGGCGGGAGACACCACTTCTCCGGACGCCGAACTGATCGTTCGATTCTTCGACGAGAGCGGCATCAACACGGTTGGAGCCGGAGTGGGGCACGAAATGCTTCTCGTGATCAACGGGGACGAGTCTGCGGCGGAAGACATCGGCTCCGCCTTTGCGAGTGAGGCGAACTCCTTCCAGCGAGGCGAAGTGCGCTGGCCCATCACATTCGACCAGACTGGGCCCGGTGCGCTGTCAGTCCGGGCCTGGGATGTTTTGAACAACTCGGCCACGGCTGAACTCGAGTATGTAGTCGCGGAAGATGAGGTGCTTCGGCTCCGCAATGTGTATAACTATCCCAACCCAATGAACCGGGTTACTCGTTTCGTTTTCGAGCACAATCAACCGACCGGGACCCCCGCTCGCGTGAGGGTGCGTGTATTTACCCTCAATGGAACCCCCATTCGAACTATTGAGCCCTCAGAGGCCTTACCAGGTGGAATTCTCACATCGGGACCGGTACAGATCTTGTGGGACGGGATGGATGATGACCTGGATCGTTTGGCCACCGGGATCTACCTATACCAGTTACGCGTGGAAGTAGATCACGCAGACGGAACGACTCAGGTATCAGAAACCATAGAAAAACTGGCTGTGATACGATAGTGGAGGAGACCACATAAAGAATGCTACAGTGGACGCTCGCGAAGGGGCGTCACGGCCAAGTTGAAATCATCAGTCGATCCGAACGACATGCACTCTATCGAAAACGTAGCACGATCGGGAACCAAGGTATCCCGTCTGTCGCTGCTCGCTCTGGCCATCAGCCTTCTGGCAGGTGGAACGCTCACGACAGTATCCGCCCAGGTGGGCGGTTCGGCGGTCGTATTCCTTAAAATTGAACCAGATTCACGCTCGGCAGGCATGGGAAACGCGGGCGTTGCCCTTGCCGACAACGCCAGCGCCGTATTTTGGAACCCGGCCGGGTTGGCCTATCAGACTGGAACGGAGGCCTCCATCACTCACTCGAACTGGCTGCCCGAGTTCAATGCAGGACTCTTCTACGAGTACCTGACGGCGAAACGCCATGTGCCAGGATGGGGCACCTTCGGTGCACACCTGACGTACCTCTTCCTGGGGGAGCATGAGGGCCGGGATGCGCAGAACAATCCGACCGGAACGTTCAAGTCTTACGACCTCGCGCTCGGTGGCTCCTACGGCTTCAAGGTTACCAAAAATTTTGCATTGGGTACCAGTCTGAGGTTCATTTATTCGAACCTCGCCCCCGGCCAGATTGTCGGTGCTCAGGAAACGAAGGCAGGTATTTCCACCGCGTTTGACATTTCTGGATTGTACCGATCTGACAAATTCAATATGGGAAGCATGAAAGGGGAGGTGTCCCTGGGCTTCAACCTGGCCAACATGGGTCCGAAGATTCAGTATTCGGACAGCGAGCAAGCGGACCCAATCCCAACCAACCTTCGTTTTGGATACGCCTTCACCGTAGACGTCGACGAGTTCAACTCACTGACACTGGTGACGGATTTCAACAAGGATCTTATCAACTATTCGGGTACAGATTCGACCGGCCGTCAGGCGGATCCGTTCTATAAGGCGATCTTCACTTCGTGGTCTCCCATTCAGGTGCAGAGCAACGCGCTGAATGACGACGAGGCGCAGTTCGAGTCCCTCTCCGTCTTCGATCAGATGACCATCGGCGCAGGTGTTGAATACTGGTACAACCAGCTCTTTGCGATTCGCGCGGGGTATTTCTACGAGAACCCGTACAACGGTAATCGGAAGTTCATGACCCTCGGCTCCGGAGTTCGGTATAACATCATCGGAATCGACTTTTCGTACATCTATGCGCTGGAGGAGAACTCTCCCCTGGCGAATACGATGCGGTTCTCGCTCTTGTTGAACTTCGGCCGTTGAGCCCAGGCTTGCCCAAGTTTCCCAGAACATCCCTGGTGCTGCTGGTAATGGCCAGCAGCACCATGTTTGTGTCTGGTACTACCGCCCAGACCGGTCGGTTGTCCTCTGAGACGGCCCAGCTCCGGGCTCGTACCGCAGAGCTCGGGGCGGTCTCGTCAAGAGACCTGCGAGCCCCTGCCGCGCCGTGGTACGATGTGGTGGTTTTGCGAGTCGAGTTCCAACCGGACAGTTCGCGGTTCACCACGGGCGACGGTACCTTCTCAGGCCCACTTTTCGCCGACGGTCTTCAACCGACCCTCGACCCGTTGCCACACGACGCGGGTTATGTGGAAGCACACCTCTCGTTCTTGCGGGACTATGTGGCGCGTGTTTCTGACGGACAAACCGTCATCCGTTCGCACCTGCTGCCAGATATCGTTCGGGTGTCACGCCCCATGGGCGCTTACAGTCCGACAGGCCTGGAATCGGGCTCCCAAGCTGAATTGTCCAAGTTGGCGGCGCTCGTGACCGAGGCTTGGTCCTTGGCTGGGGACACTTCAGGATTGCCGACGCTCGATCCCGACCGGACCGCGTTCATGATTCTGCATGCCGGAGTCGGACGCGACGTGCAACTCGTCGGCACCATTCTGGACAAGACACCTGAAGACCTGCCGTCGCTGTTCATGAATGCCGATGCGATGGACCGGCTGAACTCCGAGCCCCGGCCGATAATTAACGGGGTACCGGTCCGGCATGGCTTGATCGTCCCGAGAACCGAGACACGGCAGGGGTTCAATTTCCTTGACGATGCATCTTTCCTGGCGGAGTTCAGCGTAAATGGCCTTCTGGCTGCCAGTTTCTTCAACTACCTGGGCGTTCCAGACCTGTTCGACACACACACCGGAGAGAGCGGCATCGGTCCCTTCGGACTCATGGACGGACTCGGCATTTTCGCCTATTCCGGCCTCTTTCCACCTGAGCCTTCGGCCTGGACGAAGTACTACCTCGGCTGGACAGACCCGATCGAATTGAATGGGGAAGCAACCTTTGACCTGGCCTATGTGGGCTCAGGATCGTCTCCGCAGGCTCGAGCCAGGATCTCTGATGCGGAGTACTTCCTTGTTGAGAACCGGCACCGCGACCCTGAGGGCGACGGCGCAGTCCTGCAGGTCTGGACGCCATCAGGAGTCACCGAGCACCGATTCGAAAACGGTTCGGATGGCTTCAATTCAGCCAGTGTAAGCGACTTTCCCGGGGGGGTCGTGGTTTCAGTGGATCAGTATGACTTCGCACTTCCGGGTGGTAAAGACGAAAACGGCGTGCCGCTCGTGGGTGGGGTTCTGATATGGCATATAGATGAGAGGGTCATCGCACAGGGATTGACCACGAATTCCGTTAACGGGGATTCCGAGAGGCGGGGTGTCGATCTGGAGGAGGCGGACAGCGCGCAGGACATTGGAAATCCCATTGGTGGATTCTTCGGGCCGTCCTTCAACCTGGGCTCGCCGTTCGACTTCTACTACCAGGGTAATCCCGTACTCACACGGACTGCTTCGGGACGGGATGTACGCTTGTACGAGAATCGATTCGCTCCCGACACGTATCCGGCATCCAGTTCGAACGCCGGAGGCGCGAGTTCGGTGGAGCTGTTTGATTTTTCTGTCCCCGGGGAGGTGATGTCAGTATCGTTTCGCCGCGTGAGCGATGGTCAGACCTCGCTGGTCTCGGAGGACAGGCTGGATGTGGCTGCGTCCACATTCGCCAGAGCGGGCCTGGTGAGGCGAGTCGGGACGAATGCCGTCCTGGCCTTTTCGGGTACGACCGGAGTCCTAAAGATTCTCGCGGACGGGCAGGAGATCACCTCCCTGAGCGGGTTGGCGGCGGCCGAGCCTTCGGTTGCGGCACAGTCTATATGGGCCGTCAGGTCAGAAGAGTTCCTCCAAATATTGAATTCAGGAGTCGCCGTTCGTGTCGTGGCCATTCCGGAGGGCGTCCTGGCCGAGGCTACGACGCCCGTTGTTTCGATCGCTGCTGGCCGGGCGTTGAGGCATTTTGTCGGAGGGTCCGGATCTCAGGGTAATGTCCTCCTTTCCATAACAGGCGGAGTGCTTCAAATTCAGCCACAGAATTCCCGAGTTATCGGCCTGGCACGTGTCGGCCCCCTTGAGCTCGTCGTAGTACTCGACGATGAGGCCATCTTTGCAGACCAGGGAACGACGTGGCAGTATCCGACAGTGGTCTCCGGGGATCACCTTCGTCCACAATTCGGGCGGGATCGAAGGGGCGTCCTGGGAGCGATTTCTGATCCCGGGACGGGCACGATCCATGTCCTGTTGCCGGGTGGCGCAACACAGACCATACATCTGAGTGCATTCGGGCAGGCCATGGGTGGCCTGTCTGGCACGCCGACACTCGCAGACCTGGATAACGACGGCCTGTTGGATGTTCTGGTCTCCGACGAGGGCATGCTTTGGGGGTTTACCAGATCAGGAGCCGTCGTCAACGGGTTTCCAATCCGGACTCGTGGATCGGTCGTAGGCGCAGCTCTCGTGATTGACGATGCGGGGGACCGGGACGTCTTTACCGTCATCGTCGCTGCGGAAGACGGCCAATTGGATGGCTACCGGCCCAGTTCCGGAAAAAGGGTTCCAGGGTTTCCACTTTCTCTTGGCGCGGATGCCGGTGTCACTCCGTTCTACGACGAAGGTGCCTTGACGGCGATCTCTGGCGACGGGTACATCGCCACCTGGTCTCATGCGCAGTTGGGAGAACTCCGGAGCGGCCTCTCGCTTGGTAGCCTATCCAATAGTTCTTTCGTGACGATTCCCCTTGAAACGACGACCCTCCTGGATACGCCCCGAATTCTGGTTCCATCCGAGGTATACAACTGGCCAAATCCTGTTACTGCGGGCACGACGAGGTTTCGTTTCTTGCCTACTGTGGACTGCTCGATTTCAATTCTCATCCTGGATCTGGCCGGAAATGAAGTCGGGAAGTTGTCCATCGAGAATGCGCCCGCCGAGGTACCGTCCGAGGTTGAATGGCAGACGACGGCGGGGAGCGGCCTGTACTTCGCTCGTATTCGGGCGACGACCGCAGATGGGCGGTCTGAGGACAATCTCGTAAAAGTGGCGATTATTCGATGAGACGCCTATCCGCACTCAGCCTGTTATGGTGCCTGGTGTCCGTCGGGGACGCCGTCGCCCAGGTCTCGCCTTCGCTGTACGACTACGTCCGCTCGGACCTGAACTGGTACACGTTGGAGACCGAGCACTTCCTGGTCCACTTTCACGCAGACGATGAGGGAAGCGGCTCTTCCCGGACGGCGTCGGTGGTCGCTCGAATCGCAGAGGAGGTCTATGGGCCCATCACAGATCTCTACGACTTCGAACCAGACTCGAAAGTCTCCTTTATTCTGAAGGACTTCGAGGACTACTCGAACGGCGCGGCCTACTTCTTCGATAACATGATCGAAATATGGGCTCCTGCGCTGAATACTCCCCTGCGCGGGGCGCATGCGTGGCTCCGCAATGTGATCACGCATGAGTTTACACATATCGTTCAGATCCAGGCCTCGTTGAAGTCGGGGCGGAAAGTGCCCTTCATGTACTTCCAATACCTGGACTACGAAGACGTGAGGCGCCCCGACGTGCTCTACGGGTATCCAAACGTCATTGCCACCTACCCGGTGCCGGTCATGAATACGCCGGCATGGTTAGCCGAAGGCACGGCGCAGTTTCAGCGTTCTACGATGGACTACGACCGATGGGACACCCACCGGGACATGATCCTGCGGACCCGGGTCCTGGACGGCTCCGTCCTCTCCTTGGTCCAGATGGGCGGTTTCTACTCCCATACGAGCCTTGGCCGCGAAACCGTCTACAATCAGGGGTTCGCTATTTCCCAATACATCGTGTCTGAATACGGCGAAGAAGGCCTCGCCAAGATCACCCGTTCCCTCGGAAAGTGGCGCAACTGGAATTTCGAGCGAGCGACCCGGGACGCCTTGGGGATCGACGGCAGAGACTTGTACACCGATTGGCTCCATTCGCTCGAGGAGGAATACGGTCAGTCCATGGCCCCCCGACTCGGAAGCCTGGTGGAGGGCACGACGTTGGACCGGGAAGGATTCTTCAATCTGAGCCCTCAATGGTCACCCGACGGAAGCCAGATCGCCTTTCTCTCCAACCGAGGAGGCGACTTCAGTAGCCAGTACCTCCATATTCGCGACGCGAATTCAGGGACGGTGACCGCCTCCATTGAGCTACCGGGGGAGATGGGTTACACATGCAGCCTGGGGCATCGCCTGGCCGGGCCGACCTCCGGAGCCATAGACTGGCATCCGGGAGGAGGTCGAATAGTCTATGCCAAGACGGAGGAAACCGATACCGGTCACCTCTACAGTGATCTCTTTACCTATGATCTGGCGAGTGAGAAGAGCACGCGTCTGACTCGGGAAGAGCGCCTGGCGGAACCCGCCTTCTCTCCAGATGGCGTTCACATCGCAGCGGTTGTTCAGTCTGACGGAACCACCAACCTGGTTCTGGTCGATTCGACGGGTTCCGCACGGCCTCTGACCACATGGGAGAACGGAGAGCAGGTCATTGGTCCGAATTGGTCTCCTGACGGGGAGTGGATCTACTTCTCGCTCGTGGAGCGACACGGTTACGACATCTACCGAATTCGAGCCAGCGGCGGAAACCCCGAGGCCGTAGTCGCGACGGAGTATGACGAGCGTTCCGCGGTTGTGCACCCCGACGGCTCTCTTGTTTTCTCGTCGGATCGGGATGGCATTTTCAATCTCTACCGGCTTGCGTCCGGGCAGGCGACTCCGGAGCGCATAACGAACGTGCGTGGTGGGGCGTTCATGCCGGACGTAACGGCATCGGGCGCTATCGTGTTTTCCCGGTACGACGCCGACGGGTATCACCTGGCCATGCTCTCGCAGCCACAAAGCACCGGGCAGAGCCCGGCGTATAGCCCTCCATCGGTGCTCGTCAAGAGTGCAGAACGAGATCCTGCCTCTTTGGGCGTGTTGACCAAGTACGATGATTCTGACCTTTCGGCACTGCCTGCAGAACTGTTGCAATTGGCATCGGATAGTGGGTCGGTGGATGTCCCGGGCCTCCTCTACTCGGCAACCGGGACGAGGCCAGCCGAACTCAGGCCGTACAGCAACACCTTCACCTCGTTCAATTTTCTGCCCGTTCTGAGGTTGGATCGGTACGTTTCACGCAAGCGAGACCGCGCCGAGGTCCGCCTGAAGGACCGCACGCGCGGGGAGACCCTGCTTCGGAATACCAAGGTTGGCGTATACATGGCCTCGCGCGAGATCATGAACGGCCTGACCATGTTTGGCGGCATCTTGGTTGCGCCAGCCTCTGGACCGGCAGAATCGGTGTCGGACTTTTTCTCTCCGACGAGTCTCCTGAAGCTGGAACGTGATCTTTTTCTCCAGTTCGAACTCAGGCGCGGCCTGGGGATTTTCTCCAAGAGATGGGCCCCGCAGTGGTCGTTGGAGCTGTTCAACGTTCGCCGAAACGTGGAGAACGGACTCAGCATCGAGGAATTTCCTTGCACGGCCTGTTACCCGGACACGACCCTCGCAAACTTGGCCTACAATCTTTGGGAGGTCGATTTCGCTGCGCGCAGCAAGGTCAACAAGGCTCTGCTCCTGGAGGCGGGTATCCGCTACAGCCCCTATCGAGTAGCGACCGAGAAATTTTTCTCCAAGGAACTCGGCCAGACGGTGCCGGAGTCATCGTCCCGATACTTCATTGGCCGTGCGGTTCGAATAAAGGCGTACTACGAAGCATTCACAGCGCATCGCCACATGGACGTAGTCCCCGAGGGGATCAAGATTGAGGCGACCCTAGAGAGGGAGACCGGGAATCTGCTGAACCGGTTCGATGTGGAGGACGGCATCCTCATGCCGGTCTACGAGAAAAACAACTTCTTCAGGCTAACCGTAGACGCGAGGGCGGGGTTTAGGGTCAGACAAAGGCCCGTTCCCCACGGCCTATCGATCCGCGCCAGGACCAGCCTCATTTTCGGGAGCGAGGTAGATGATTTCTATGATGACTATGTTGGCGGTCTGACCGGCGCCCGAGGATATCCGTTCTACGCGCTAGGAGGGAACCGGAGCGTTTGGGCACAACTGGCGTATACCTTCCCGGTGGTCCCGGATATCGGACGTCAGATGGGGTTCCTGTACATGGACAAGCTTTTTGCCCGCGTTTACGTCGATGCCGTGTCTGCGTGGAGAGGAAGCATGCCGGGCCTCTCCGAACTACGCAAGGATGTCGGGGCCGAGTTGAGGTTGGGTATGGGATCGTTCTATTTGCTCCCCACGGCCGTGTTTGTGAGTGGGACTTACGGCCTGGATTCTTTTGATTTTCAGCTCGACGAGGGATTCGTGACGCCGGATGGCCGCAACACCGTGCGGTACGGACAGAGCATTCAGTGGCACGTCGGGGTTTTGTTTGGATTCGACCTTTTTTGAGATTGAGCCATGGATATTAGCCTGATATTAGCCGTAGCCGTCCTAATGATGGCCGTTGGGGTCATGTTTATCTACGCGCTTCTTGGTCGGCGCAAGAGCTGGACGCCGCAGGACGCCACCGAATGGATCGGGGCGGTGATGTCCTTGGCCCTCATCCTGTCCTCGGGAGCGCTGATTGTGATGGCGCTCGGCATGTCCGATGAGGTGCCTACGATGTACGTCGCGTCAGGCGGCGCTCCTCCGGAGATCGTCGACATGGCCATATCGACTGAGGCGGGGAATTTCGAATTCACCTCTCTGGAGTCGGGCTCGTCAATGAGCCTGGAATCCCTGGAGGGAAAGGTGGTGCTTTTGAATTTCTGGGCGACCTGGTGTGCGCCCTGCCTGCGAGAAATCCCCGAGCTGAATGAGCTGGCCGACAATTATCCCGACGACTTGGTCGTTCTTTCGATCTCTGACGAGGACCCAGAAACTCTGTCGAGGTTCGAGGCAGGTTTCGAGATGACCACGTTCAGCGGCTACGTTCCGATGGGGATGGAGCTTCCGTCACCGTTTGCCAGGGCATTCGACGTTCGGCCGACCTCATTCGTAATCGATAGGCAGGGGACCGTTCGGCGGTATCTACTTGGCGGACGGAGTTATGACCTGTTCGAGCGATTCGTTCTTCCATACATGTAGCCGTATGCGCCTCCTTCTCGTCTTCCTTCTGGCGGTGGCCGCCACAGCTACGGCCTTCACAGCAACGGCCCAGTCCTTGGCTTCAAATGAGTCGCCGATGGGTCATGCCGAGATCCGGGCACGGCTCTTGGGAAGTTCGGAGATCCGGTTTCCCGGAGAATCGCGCTCCCCGGTATCGTTCCCCCCGCGGGAAGACGTCAGACGGAGCGTGCCGCTGGCGTTCGGACTCTCGGCATTGATTCCAGGCGCGGGCCAGGCGTACAACCAGCAATGGAAGAAGGCGCTCGTCGCCGTCGGAGTGGAAGCGGTTGTGCTGACCATCTGGTCGGTGACTCGGTCCAGGGGGCGTTCTGCTGAGGATGACTTCAGGGCACTCGCTCACCGGAACTGGAACCCGGGCCGGTACGCAACCTGGCTGAACGACTACGTCACCTTCTTGGAGAGGGATTTCGGCCTGACGGTGATCGGGCCCGCAGTCTCTGTGCCGTCAGGAATCGACTTCTCCCAGCCTGGATCCTGGTCTGCTCAGGAACTCGCGGTTGTTCGTGGGATGTTCGATCAGATCAGAGCCATCGAGCGACAGGTATTTCACCCCGAGACAGGAGCGACATTCACGCACCAACTTCCCGGATTCGGCGAACAGCAGTACTACGAGCTTATCGGGAAGTACTTCCAGTTCGCCCCCGGTTGGGCCGATTATCCAGCGTGGATCGATTCAGAGGGTGTTTTTACCATCGCCATCGATCCTGAGTTTACCGGAGAGGACGGATCGAAGCCGAATGTTTCGCCCATGTTCTTTAGCTACGCAAGAGATCATGCCGGGGCGCAGGACCTCTTGCGAGTAGCCTCTCGATTGTCGACGCTTTTTGTGGTGAACCACCTTATCGCCGGAATAGATGCCGCAGTGACGGCCAAATTGGGCAACGATCGGATCGATACGCGGCTGGGGCTGGCGTATGGAGTAGGAGGAAGGCCGACGCCCGTTGCCGTGGTGAGTTTCTCTTTCTAAAGACGACTCGGAGCGCCCGAGGGCACCCATCTCGGGCAATTTGAAATTGCCGGGACACAGTTCTATTGCATTGTGGTGAATTGCAGCCGTTCTTGGGCGGCTGAAGCCTTAAGTAGGGCTCCTTGTCACCGCCACTCAGCTAGACCCCTCGCCCGATGCCCTGGTATAAAAAATTACACTGGCAGATTATCATCGGGCTGTTACTTGGCCTGGTTTACGGGGTTTTTGCGGCCGCATCCGGCTGGGGAGGTTTCACTTCGGATTGGATCGCGCCCTTCGGCGTGATTTTTATCAACCTGTTGAAGTTGATCGCGGTACCGCTCATCGTCGTATCCCTCGTCACGGGAGTCGCATCGCTTTCGGACCTCAGGAAGTTGTCCCGAATCGGCGGGAAGACCATCGCGATTTACATCGGGACGACCGTCATCGCGCTTGTCATTGGGCTGACCGTGGTGAACGTCATGCGTCCCGGGGATAATGTGCCGGCCGAGATGAGGGAGCGGCTCCAGGAAACGTACTCCAGTGAGGTAGAGGCGCGCACCGGAGCGGCGGCCGCGGCCGCCGAGCGCGGGCCCCTCCAGCCAATTGTGGATATGGTGCCGGACAACCTGATCGGCGCGGCTGGCTCAAACCGGAATATGCTTCAGGTGGTGTTCGTGGCCATTTTTATGGGTATCGGACTGCTGATGATCCCGGACAAGCAATCGAAGCTGTTGTACGACATATTCGAGGCTTTTAATGACTTGGTGATCAAGCTCGTCGAAATATTGATGTATATGGCGCCTGTCGGCGTCTTTGCCCTGATCGCGGACACCATAACATCGATTGCCGGCGATGACCTGTCTCAGATAGTCGAGCTACTATCGGCCTTGGGATACTATGGTATAGCGGTCCTTGTGGGGCTTGGACTCCATATGCTGATTACGTACTACGGCATGATCCGCTTCTTGACGCCGCTCAGGTTTGCGGACTTTGCCAAGAAAATGACGCCGGTTCAATTGGTGGCGTTCTCCACGTCATCGAGCGGCGCCACGCTCCCGGTTACGATGGAGGTCGCCGAAAACGAAATCGGCATTTCTGAGGAAGTATCATCCTTTGTGCTGCCGATGGGCGCAACCATCAACATGGATGGGACCGCTCT
>CAYXSE010000038.1:0-20329 GCA_964466675.1 uncultured Rhodothermales bacterium
GGATGTCTTCAATATTCTCTTGCAGGTCCTGGACGAAGGGCAGCTGACTGATGGATTGGGCCGGAAGGTGGACTTCCGGAATACCATCATCATCATGACCTCCAATATTGGGGCCCGAGACATCAAGAATCTCGGTCAGGGCATCGGTTTCTCCCAGGGCGACGGTAGTTACGATTTCCAGGCGCTCAAAAGCACGGTAGAAGACGCGCTCAAGAGGGTATTCAATCCGGAGTTCCTCAATCGCATCGATGATGTAATTGTGTTCCATCCACTCGAGAAGCAGCACATCTTCGAGATCATCGGACTGATGGCCGGTGACCTGTTCCTACGTGCAGCCGAACTCGGAATCACTGTTGTCCTGGACGACAAGGCCAAGAATTTCCTCGTCGAAAAGGGCTACGACATCAAGTTCGGCGCTCGGCCGCTTCGTCGAGCCATCCAGCGCTACATCGAGGATCCTATGGCTGAGGCCATCTTGGGGCACGACCTTGGCGATAAGGACACGCTTACCATTACCTACAACGAGAAGGCCGAGAAGGGCGAGTTGTCTTTCAAGACTAAGAAGGCCCGGAAGAAGAAGGCGGCCAAGGGTAAGACATCCGCTAAATCTGCGCCAAAGTCCAACACCAACGGAGCGGGAGCGGAGGCCGACGCCATATCTTCTCCGGAAGACGGCGGCGATGGCCAGGGGGCTGAATAAGTCTGGCGGGGCTCCTAACCCAAATTCCAGTCCACGCCTCGTCCTTCTTCGGGGTCAGGGAACGCCCAGGTAACGGCCCCCTGATCGCAGGCGTACAGACATGTCCCGCACTCGATGCAGTCTTCAAACTGAAAACTGACATCGCCGGCATCGTTCATGGTGTAGCAGTTTGCCGGACACACGTAGGTGGTGCATTTGTGCGGGCAGACACCGTTACAAATTGACGTGTCCACTTCAATGTGAGCGCGGGCGTCGGTTCGTCCCTGGTTCCGGTAGGTTACGAGTCCGAGACGCTCGGAAATCGAGAGTGGTTTCATAGTGCCCTCGCGGCCTTCGCCCCCAGCTTGATCAACTCCCAGTAGGATGCGTGGCGCTTGATGGCCAGGCTCATCATCTTGGCCGCTTTGGGCGTCGGCTCGCTTCGAACGGTAAAGAACTGTCGGCCGAAATCGCAGATTACCGCCGGCACCTTTTCGTGCATCGTCGGATTGTGCAGCAAATGAACGGCATCCTGAAACGAGCGCATGTCGTGCATGATGTAGCTGTTATCCAGCGCCACCCTGTAGTTCTTGAGTTGTGAGGCCGAAGAATCGCCAGCCTCGGATGCCGCGATGGAGGCCTCACCGGCGAGAATCCCGGAACGCATCGCGAAGTCCATGCCTTGAATGGCCTTTCCCGCGTTCAGTACCAGATGGGCGGCCTCTCCCGCGACCATTACTCCGTCCGCGTATACTTCGCGTAATAGCCCACGTACATCGCCCGTGGACACGACGTGGGCCGAGTATTCGACCGACTCTCCACCCCGCAGCATATCGGCCACCGCAGGATGCGCCTTGAATGTGTTCAACACATCATACGGCTTCTTCCCTTTGGCCTTCAGATCCGCCATCCCAAGAACCAGCCCCAGGGAGACGGAGTCCGTATTGGTGTAGAGGAACCCGCCACCGTCGATTCCCTCCGAGCATGAGCCCACGAACTCATTGGTCAACCCACTTTGTCCGCGAAGCTGAAAGCGATCCTCGAGCACCTTCCGGTCGAATCGGATGACCTCTTTCACGCCGACTGCCACATAGTCGGCTGGTACGTACTCGTCCTCCAGCCCGATTTGCCGAGTGAGCAAGTTGTTGACTCCTTCCGCAATAATGACGTTCTCCGCGTAGAACTTCTCTTCTCCGGCCCTAATTCCGATGACTCGCCCATCCTCATGAAGAAGCTCCTCGACAAGGACATTCGTGGCCAGGAATGATTCTTCGGCCGCCGGACCCTGCTCGATAACGGCCTCCACCTGTGCCGCCAACCAAGCGTCAAAACGTGCCCTGAGAACGATCACACCTTGATAAGGCTTCTGGTCGAAGTGGTCGGACTTGAAGTCGATCGAAAAGCAGGAGCCCGGATCCATGAAAGACAACCTTCGATGGTTCACGAACCGCTCGAAACCGGCATCGAGGTCCCAGTATCCTGGCACCAGACGCTCCAGGTCCGTACCCCATAGGACACCACCAGACACGTTCTTGGAGCCGCAGAACTCTCCGCGCTCAATCAGCAGGAACCGCTTCCCAGCCCGAGCCAGCACCATCGCAGCACTAAGGCCGGCAATACCGCCGCCAACGACTATGCAGTCGAATTTGTCTTCCATCAGGAGTCGGAAATGGCCTTCCGGAGGCCTGCAATCAACGCGGGCAAGATCTTATAGAGATCGCCGACCAGCCCATACGTCGCATACTGAAATATGGCCGCATCGGGATCCTTGTTGATGGCCACAATGACTCGGCTGTTCGCCATTCCGGCCACGTGCTGAATAGCGCCGGATATCCCGACGGCAAAGTATAACTCCGGAGCAACCACCTTGCCCGTTTGGCCTATCTGGGCCGTGGCCTCGAAGAGTCCTGACTCGACCACCGCGCGGGACGCTCCGACCGCACCATCGAAGAGCCCGGCAAGCTCCTCCACCAGCGCTTTTCCGTCCGCGTCTTTGACTCCCCTACCGGCCGCGACGACGACTCGCGCTTCGGTCAGCTCGACCATCTCTCCGCCGGAGCTGAGAAGCTCCCTGAAAATCACGCCTGGATCAGAATCGCGGTATTCAAAGGCGATCGGTTCGACCGCCGACGCCCCTTCGGCGGGCCGCGCCTCATACGAGCCCGCTCGGACAGAGACGAGTACGCGGGAGGCGGACGATTCGGTCCGTGCCAACTCCTTTGCCGCCATGACCGGCCTCAGGGCCCGGATGACATCCGAACCCAACTCGAACGAGGCGACATCGGGGATGGCCCCGGAGTCGGTCCGAATAGCGAGGGCACCGAGAATGTCCTTGGCCCCCTCAGTTGACGCCATGAGGACCGCCCTTGGGCTGGCGTGGCCGATCGCGGCCACAATCGCCGCGATCAACGGTTGATTTCGGTGTTGTGCAAACACATCATGGCCGACGGTCAGAATTCGGTCCGGGCCGTACTCAGACACTCCGTCGATATGCACCTCCGGCGCCTCTGAAACGATGAGCGCATCGACCGTCAGGCCCTGATTCCGAGCTTGTTCGCGCACCTCGGACAGCACTTCCAACGACGCCCGCCGGATGCGGCCTCCGTCTGTGGCGACAAACACGAGTACAGAACTCACGCGATCACCCTCGCTTCGTTGACCAGTCGGTCCACCAAGATTTTGACCAGATCGTCCGGGTCACCCTCGAACGACTCCCCTGCCTTGCGGGCAGGCACCGACTCCATACCCGTGACTGATGTCTTCGATACCGCATCACCACACGCAACCTGAGACAACGGTTTCCGCTTGGCCGACATGATCCCCCTCAGCGACGGGATCCGTGGATTGTTCATGTCATTTGAGCACGTTACCAGGCACGGAGTCCTGACCTCCAAGACTTCCTGACCGGCATCTCCCTGCCTCGTCACAATCAGTTTGTCGCCCTCGGCATCGAGTGCCACCGCGTTGGTGGCATAGGGAAGCCCCAACCGCTCCGCCAACATGGGGCCCACCAGCCCGGAATCAGAATCCTGGGACTGTTTGCCACACGCGATGACGTCGTAGTCCTGCCCCGTGAGATGCTCCGCCAATAACTCGCTGATGGCCCGGGAATCAAGATCCGACGCATGGGCACAGAGAATATGTGTGGCGCCGTCCGCCCCCATAGCCAGCGCCTTTCGGATGGTCTCTCGAGCCGACTCTGGGCCTATGAGGACGAGATCGACGGAGCCTCCATACTTCCCGGTCAAAACCAAGGCCTCCTCTACCGCCGACGCATCGTACGCGTTCAACACCATCCTCCCGGTCTGCACCGTGGCAGAAACATCAGGGACTTGCTTTATACAGACGCAAAATCGCATCTCAAACCACTACCAGACTTAGTATCTTTTCGAACAGTCGACCGTGCGAAAAACTACGAACGCCTCCTGCCGCTTCAAACCAAATTTCAGCCAACCATGCCCTGGAGTCGCCCCCTGCCGACCGTTCTTTTCCTTTGCCTTTGTGGCCTGTCCGCGACGACCGGAGTCGCACAATCCACCAGGCCCCTCTTGGGCGTCGGATTTAACACCATGCTCAGCTCCACCGAGGGCCTCGGAATCGGCGTGCGAGCCAGAGCGGCCTACCCGATAAACGGCGACCTTTCCTTCGCTGTCGGGGGAGGCGTGACCGGATTCGTTCTTGAGGGCCGAGACCAGGCCACCTACATCTTGGACCCCCAGGTCTCGGTCATCGTGACGATGGACTCCGGTGGCCCAAGGACCCCATATTTCATGGGAGGTATCGGCGCAATTATCCCGGCGAACAACCGGTCCAGGACCGAGGGAGGTCCTACCATTCATTTCGGCATTGGCTGGGTTCAGGGCCTCAGAGAGACCACCCTCTTTTACGAGATAGATCCTATGCTCCTGGTTGGGAAAGAGGACGTGTCGTTCCTCGTTCCGTTTCGGATAGGCGTGATCTTTTAGATTCGATTCTTTGCGTGGCAGGGATCTACATCCATATTCCGTTCTGCCAACGTCGCTGCATCTATTGCGATTTTTACTTCGTGACCACGACGCGAAGTCCCGCAGCCTTCGTCCAGGCCCTGCTCAAGGAGATTGAGTTTTACGGGGATAAGTTCGGTTCGCACGAGCCGATCTCGACGATTTATTTTGGTGGAGGCACGCCCAGTCGGATCCCATCGCAGGACATCGAGCGGATTGTCAGTGCGCTGGCCGACGTTTTCGACACCTCTGCGGTGGAGGAAGTAACCTTCGAATTGAACCCGGACGACGCATCGCTCACCTATCTGAGGTCGTTGAAGGATCTCGGCGTCAACCGCCTGAGCATCGGCATTCAGTCCTTCTTCGAGGAGGACCTCACATTCATGAACAGAAGCCACTCGGTCGTCCAGGCGCGTGGCGTGGTTGACGAAGCCCGAAGAGCCGGATTCGAGGCCATTTCAATCGATTTGATTTTCGGATTGCCCAACCAGCCCGAAGAATACTGGGCGGCCAACCTGGAGCGGACCGTTCGAATGGAAGTCCCCCACCTATCAACCTATTCCCTCACGGTGGAACCCGGAACAGTCCTGGCGAATCGGGTTGACCGAGGCCTTGTCCAGGTAGTGCCCGATGACAGAGCAGCCGATCAGTACCTGTTCACCATGGACTACCTGGAATCCCGCGGGATGGATCACTACGAAATCTCCAGCTTCGCTCTGGACGGGCACCGATCCCTGCACAACTCCGACTACTGGCGGCACAAGAATTACATCGGTTTCGGACCCTCCGCGCATTCCTTCCGCTGGACGGGCCTCCCTGCAACAAGGTGGGCGAACGTTCGGAATCTGAGCGCGTACGAGGCGCTCCTTTCTCAGGGGCAGCTCCCCCTCGAGTCACGCGAACACCTGTCTTTGGATGAGCTGGCCGATGAACACGTCTTGTTGGCGCTGCGGACGAACGACGGCATTAACCTAGACATTTTGGAGCACCGCTACGGCGTGGACCTCCTGACTGACAAACTTGATGAGATAGCATGGTTGGAAGAGGCTGGACACATCGAACCCGTTCGCGGTGGAATCATAAGACTGACCCGACAAGGACGTACTATTTGCGACTCGGTGGTCTCCCGACTCGTGGGGTCCTGACGTTCCTCTTCGCGGCCCTCGTGGCCGGGTGCGCGTCGGAGCCGGCTCCAGCTCCGGCTGAAATTGCGTTTAGGGGCGACGGGGTTCTGGACTTTTTTAGGCCTGATTCGACGGTCATCACTCGAATCGCGATAGAAATAGCTGATACTGACTCTTCCCAGATTCGGGGACTGATGGACCGCCGCTCTCTCCCCGAGCGTGGTGGCATGCTATTTTATTACGATACGGTTGAAGAGCGGAGTTTTTGGATGCGTAGCACTCCCCTTCCCCTGGATGTGCTTTTCATCGATGGAGACGGTGCGGTGGTGAACGTGGTCGAGAGGACGGTGCCATACTCCGATGCCCGGATCAACTCTGATGGAGCAGTCGCACACGTCCTTGAGGTCCGCGCCGGCTTTACCTCCCGCCATGGCATTGGACCCGGCACTAGAGTCCAGTGGAGACGTGTCGACTCATGAAGCCACTCTCCCTGGCCTTTCTGATCTCGGCATCCCTCTTCGCGGCCGCCTGTGGCGGATCATCACACGACGAGCGGTCTCGACCGTCGGCGCGAAGCGTCCCGTTCCGGGTAGACGGCACACTGACGTTTCTTCAACAGGACCAGCCTGTCGTGGAAATCGACATAGAAATCGCTGATTCGGACTCCTCGCGTGCCCGCGGCCTGATGCAGCGGACCTCCCTGCCCGACAAGAGCGGGATGATCTTCGTGTTCGACCGGCCGGGACTACAGAGCTTCTATATGGCCAATACCCTCTTGTCCTTGGACTTTTTCTTCGTGGGCGAAGACTCAGTTATTGTCAATACATTCAAGTACGCTCAGCCCTTGTCGCTGGAGACGATCTCTTCTACCGGCCCGGCTCTGTGGGTTGTCGAGGTCGAAGCGGGCTTTGTCGACACCTACGGTCTAGTGGTTGGCGACCGCATTTCCTGGCGAAGGAACTAGGACTGGCCGAAGGAACCAAGACTGCCTAGGTAGTCGTGCGAGCATGCGGGGTTGACCCTACCACCTGGGCCTATTTTGAAGACTCCAAGTCGAAAAACTTGGCCGCATTGTCGTGGAGGATTTTTCGCTTTTGCTGATCTGTGAGAAATTCCAGTCCTTCAATCGCGGCGAGTGAACTCTCGATTCGGTCTGGCCAAGACATCTGGTCTGATCCAAACATGATACGGTCTTCAAAACCTGCGTCGATCAAACCCTTAAGGTAGATTGGGAAATCTCCCATCCACTCAAGACTGCCGACCCCCACATACACGTTTGGGTACACGGCAAGCAAATACTGCATCTCAGAAAGCATGGGCCACCCGGCGTGCATGATGTATAGCCGAAGGGTTGGGTGACGGACAAGCACGTCTTCAAAGAGAAGCGGATTCCCTAGAGCGGCCCTGTATTTAGGAAACGTGTGATAGGCCACCCCTTCGCCGCCAAAGCCCATGTGATAGCCAATCGGCAGCTGCAACTCTTCGGCAATTTCCCACAATGAATCGAAGTGTGGGTCCGAGGGAGCAAGTCCCATGTATTGCCCCAGGACTTCGCCAATCATTTCGATTTCCCCCCGCCTGTGCATGGCTCGAATGGAATCCGCCTCGAATCGATCAACGCGATCGACGATGTCGTAACTCATATAGCCCGATATGATGCGATCGGGAGCGAGGCTCTTCCAGCTTCGAACGGTTTCGGCAGGCCCTCCCGCGACTGCAATGACATTGAACTCCTCAAGAAGTTGGAGAGTCCGATCTCGGTACTCCTCGTAGTATCCCTCTGGCCGTTGTTGAAATGTCAGGAAGTCTTGGTCAAATGCATGAAGGTGAACATCAATAATGGGTGGTCTCGAATTGCGCTCCTGAGCAACAGCCCGTGAAGAGAGACCCAAAAGGATTGCGATTACAAACGGTTTCATAGGGCCTAGAGACCGAAAGACTCGCCGCATGCGCAGGTCCGAGCGGCTTGCGGGTTGCTGAAGTGAAATCCCTGGCCGTCCAACCCGTCGGAGAAATCAAGGACGGATCCGTCCAGGTAGAGGGCACTCATTTTGTCCACGACCACCCGCACCTCGTTCACGGTCGAAATCTGGTCGGTCTTCTTGATCGTCGTGTCCCAGCCCAACTCGTAGCTCAATCCCGAGCAACCGCCAGGTACCACGGCGACGCGGAGCAGGGCCGATCCCAAATCGATCGCCTCCGTCTTGGCGGAAGACTGGATCTGTTTGACGGCGCGGTCTGAAATTTCCAGGGTCATGGGAGCACTATTTCGTCTGCGAACAGGCGGATATACCGGCATGGCGCTCGCCAGTTTCCACGCCTTCAAAGGCCCGATGAATCAATCCTCGGACGGGCAGCGCCTCGGAACAAACGTGACTGGGCGAGAGTGACACCTCTTTAGATTAAGTCTAGATAAGAATAACGTCCATGAGTACCACGGAAACGGACTACCTGAATGAAGTCGCCAATAGCGACTATGAGTGGGGGTTCGTCGCCGGGATAGAGGCCGACGAAATTCCCAAGGGCCTCTCCGAGGACATCGTCAGGATAATATCGGCCAAGAAGTCAGAACCGGAGTGGATGCTGGATTGGCGGTTGCGTGCTTTCCGGCACTTCGAAGTACTCCTTGCAGAGAAGGGATTTCCCGACTGGGCGCACCTGAACATCCCCGAATTTGACTTCCAGGATGTGATCTACTACTCCGCGCCCAACAAGAACCCGAAGTACGATAGCTTGGACGAGGTGGACCCGGCACTACTCGAGACCTTCAGCCGATTGGGCATCCCGCTACAGGAGCAGAAGGTGCTCGCAGGCGTCAGGGTGGCGGTCGATGTGGTGATGGACAGCGTCTCGGTTGCGACCACCTTCAAGGAAGAGCTCGCCAGCCATGGCGTCATCTTCTGTTCCTTTGGCGAGGCCATTCAGGAGCATCCCGAATTAGTCAGGCAGTACATGGGCTCCGTCGTTCCATACTCCGACAATCTTTTCGCCGCGCTTAATGCCGCAGTATTCGGCGATGGCTCGTTTTGTTACATCCCGAAGGGTGTTCGCTGCCCGATGGAGCTCTCGACCTATTTCCGCATCAATGCAGCCGGTACCGGCCAGTTCGAGCGCACACTCATTATCGCCGAGGACGATTCCTACGTCAGTTATCTCGAGGGCTGTACGGCGCCCCAGCGAGACGAGAATCAGCTTCACGCGGCCGTCGTCGAAATCGTAGCCAAACGAGGTGCCGAGGTCAAGTACTCGACCGTCCAGAATTGGTACCCAGGTAGCGCGGAAGGCGTCGGTGGTGTTTACAACTTCGTGACGAAGCGCGGCATCTGTGAAGGCGATGATTCCAAGATCTCGTGGACCCAGCTGGAGACGGGATCCGCCATCACGTGGAAGTACCCGAGCGTGATCCTGAAAGGCGACCGGTCTGTCGGCGAGTTCTATTCTGTGGCCTTTACCAAAGGGCATCAGCAGGCCGACACCGGGACCAAGATGATTCACCTTGGCAAAAACACCACCAGCACCATTATTTCGAAGGGTATCTCGGCTGGGTTCAGCCAGAACAGCTATCGAGGGTTGGTGAAAATCAATCGAGGTGCTTCCGGTGCTCGCAATTTTTCCCAGTGCGACTCCATGTTACTCGGAGACCGATGCGGGGCACACACCTTCCCCTATCTGGAGATTGCTCACCCTACGGCGACGGTGGAGCATGAGGCCACGACCTCGAAGGTCGGCGAGGATCAAATTTTTTATTGCAAGCAGCGGGGAATCAGCGAGGTCGACGCAATCAAACTGATCGTGAATGGCTTCTGCAAGGAGGTTCTCGCGAAGCTTCCCATGGAGTTCGCCGTCGAGGCCCAAAAACTCCTGGCAATCGAACTCGAAGGAAGCGTCGGCTAGTCTGCCCCTCTCCTCATTTCTATTTCGGAAACGACTCTCCCTACATGCTAGATATTAGAAACCTTCACGCCTCGATCGAGGATGGTGGAATCGAGATTCTCAAAGGCATCGACCTGAAGGTCGGCGCCGGCGAGGTACACGCAATTATGGGGCCGAATGGCTCTGGAAAGAGCACGCTGGCCTCCGTTCTTGCAGGCCGAGATGGCTATGAGATCACGCAAGGCACCGTCGATTTTGATGGACTGGACCTGCTGGACATGGAGCCGGACGCGCGCGCGCGTGAAGGCCTCTTCATGGCCTTTCAGTATCCGGTGGAGCTGCCAGGCGTCAACATGTCAACCTTCCTGAGGCACGCACTGAACTCCATCCGTGAGCACAAAGGGCAGGAAGCCCTGAGTGCCGTGGATTTCCTGAAGCTCATGAACGAGCGCGCCGGACTCATCAATCTGGATCCGAATCTGAGAAAAAGGGCCGTCAACGAAGGCTTCTCCGGCGGCGAGAAAAAGCGCAACGAGATTTTTCAGTTGGCCATGCTCCAGCCCAAACTCGCGATTCTCGACGAAACGGATTCGGGACTCGATATCGACGCCCTCAGAATTGTGGCCGATGGCGTGAATCAGCTTCGAACCGAGAGCCGCTCTTTTGTGGTCATCACCCACTACCAGCGACTCCTGGAATACATCGTGCCGGATGTGGTTCATGTCTTGCTGGAAGGGCGCATCGTAATGTCAGGTGGCAAGGAATTGGCTCTCGAGCTGGAAGAACGCGGCTACGATTGGATCAAAGGACAGGCCGTCGCAGGATGAAACGCATCGAATCCAACCTGGAAGCCAGTCTCGTTCGGTCTTGGGAGTCGGTGGCCCACGATGGGCTGAACGGACTCTACCGCGACGAAAGAGCCGAAGCCATTCAGCGTTTCAAAGAGGCCGGCCTGCCGCGGGCCCGTTCTGAAGCCTGGAAGTACACCCCGATCTCCAAGGTTCTTGGCCGGCTTCCTGAGCTGAAGCTTGACGCTGCGGGTTCCGGGCATTCCGTCGGGCCGGAGGAAGTGGAGGCGCTGGGCATCCCTTCCCTGGACGCGGACCGGGTGGTCCTCGTAAACGGCAGGTTCCGTCGTGACCTGTCCTCCCTGGATCGACTTACCCCGGGTGTCACGGTTCGTGACCTGCGAGAAGCGTTGGCGGATCCGTCTGTGATCCGAGACATCGATCGGACTGGGGAGACGGCAAGGGACGCCTTCGCAGACCTGAACTCAGCATTTCTTCGAGACGGGGTGTACGTACGCGTCACCGGGAAGGTCGCCGCCGAGCGGCCCCTTTTGATTCTGCACATTCTCACCGCTTCCGAGCCGGCGCTGGTACAGCCTCGCGTGGTGGGAGTTTTCGGAGAGAATGCTCAGATTCGGCTGGTGGAGGTTTGCAGGACGCTCGGAGACGCGCCGGTGGTTACGAACTCGATGGCGGAGTACCACACGGCCCGGAGAGCGCGCATAGACCATGTTCGGATCATCGACGAACACGAGGACGCCGTACATATTAACAACCTCAGGTCCCGACAGGAGGGCGACAGCCGGTTCTCGACCAACGTGATTACTCTATCCCGCGGCGTGGTCCGGAATCAGTCCTACCTCCTACCGGATGGCGAACACTGCGAGACATTCTTGTCCGGATTCTACCTTGGGCAGGGCAAGGCGCACATCGACAACCACACCATGGTTGATCACGCCATGCCTGAATGTGTCTCCGACGAATTGTTCAAGGGCGTGCTCTCGGACCGATCGCGGGGCGTGTTCAACGGCAAGGTGCTCGTTCGCCAGGATGCCCAAAAAACCAACGCCTATCAGACCAGCAAGAGCATCGTGCTGGATGACACGGCAGTGATGTACGCCAAGCCAGAGTTGGAAATCTACGCCGACGACGTGAAATGCAGCCACGGGGCGACAACGGGGCAACTGGACTCCGAGGCCATGTTCTACCTGCGATCGCGTGGGATTCATGCGGCCGATGCCCAATTGATCCTCCTGGAAGCGTTTGCTGGGGATGTCTTCGACAGGATCGAACTGGAGCCGGTCCGAGATCACGTCGACCAACTCTTTCGGCGGAGACTGCGCACAATCTGACTATGGAGCCCATCGGCCCCGATATCTCGACGCGTGCATTCGACCTAGAGAAGGTTCGTTCTGAGTTTCCGGTGTTGTCGCGCCGGATCCATGGTTTTCCTCTGGTTTACCTGGACAATGCGGCCACGACCCAGAAACCGCTGACGGTGTTGGACCGGATTGATTCCTACTACCGGACCGAGAACGCCAACGTTCATCGCGCCGTTCACGCGCTTTCTCAGGAAGCCACCGACGCATACGAGTCAGTCCGGACCATCGTACGCGATTTTCTCGGAGCGGGTAGTGCCAGCGAGATCGTATTCACCAAGGGAACGACCGACGGGATCAATCTGGTGGCCGGCTCTCTGGCTCGGCATTACTTTCAACAAGGAGACGAAATTCTGCTGACGGGAATGGAGCATCACTCCAACATCGTCCCCTGGCAGTTGGCTGCCGAAGCCACCGGCGCCGTGATTAAAGTGGTTCCTGTCGATGAAAGAGGCGTGCTCGACTACGCCGCCTATCAGCGCCTGTTGGGCCCGCGCACAAAAATGGTCGCGGTCGCCCACATCTCCAATAGCTTGGGGACGATCAATCCGGTGGCGCAGATGGTGGCCGATGCCCACGGCTTGGGTATCCCAGTCCTGATTGACGGTGCTCAGGCCGTTGCCCATGGGCGGGTGGACGTCGTGGCTCTGGACTGCGATTTTTATTGCATATCTGCCCATAAGGTCTTCGGTCCTACCGGAGCCGGTGCCCTCTACGCCAAGCAAGAATGGCTGGAGCGGATGCCCCCCTATCAAGGCGGCGGAGACATGATCTCGGCGGTTTCCTTCGAGCAGACGACGTATAACGACGTCCCGCACAAGTTTGAGGCCGGCACTCCGAACATTGCCGGGACCATTGGGATGGGCGCAGCCATCGAATACCTGACGGCATTCGAATTCGATGAGATCGAAGAGCACGAAGCGGACCTGCTGGCCTATGCCACCGAGCGTTTGACGGATTTGGGTGGCATTCGCCTGATCGGGACAGCCCCTGAAAAGGTTGCCGTCGTCTCCTTCCTCCTCGATGCTTTACACCCGTACGATGTAGCGACGGTCATGGATCGGTACGGGATCGCCGTACGATCGGGACATCACTGCACGCAACCCCTGATGGATCAATACGGCATTCCGGGTACGCTTCGAGCCTCTTTTGCCTTGTACAACACCCGGGATGAAGTCGACCGCCTGGCAGAAGGTGTCGAAAGGGCCAGGGATTTTCTCACATGATGGCGATCACACCGGCCTCTATCAGCGATCGATCCAGCGAGGTCGTGGAAGAATTTGAACTCTTCGATGACTGGATGGAGCGTTACGAGCACCTCATTGAGTTGGGCAGAGGGCTGGCCCCGATCCCCGACATCTATCGGACGGATGTATATCGAGTCCAGGGATGCCAATCCCAGGTCTGGATTGCCGCTGAGCAGACGGTGGACGGGCGAGTGGTTCTCCATGCTGACTCAGACGCCATCATCACACGCGGGCTAGTGGCTCTGCTTGTTCGGGTCTTGAGCGAACAGCCGGCCGCCGAGATCGCCGCATCGAAGATGGATTTCCTGGAAGAGATCGGGATGGGAGAACACCTCTCATCGACCCGGAAGAATGGACTCGATGCCATGATCCGGCGAATCAAAGCCTATGCGGAGGGGATGGTATGAGTGACCTTACCGATGAGGAACTGGAGACGAACATCGTTGAGATGATCAAAACCGTGTACGACCCGGAGATCCCGGTAAACGTCTACGATTTGGGCCTGATTTACGGAGTCAAAATCCATCCGGATCGGACTGTAGACGTCAAAATGACGCTCACGGCACCCAATTGCCCGGCTGCTGGGTGGCTTCCCGGCCAGGTCGAACAACGCGTGCGCTCCGTCGAGGGAGTCACCGAGGCTGAAGTCCACCTGACGTTCGATCCGCCCTACGACGCCGACATGATGTCCGAGGCGGCGAAGCTGGAATTGGGCATCCTTTAGCGGCGAGCGCCTCGGGTGGTGGTGCCTCAGCCGGCGTCCAGTCTCAGCCCGTCGGAAAGCTCGTTGGTATCGTCGTCCTTGATGGCCACGCCCTTTTCCATGAGCAAATCGCCACAACGTTCGATCCCTGCTATCAGCCCCGCGGCGACGCTACCGGAGGTGAGTCCATCCCTGATCAGGTAGACAACATCCCCCCACTCGTCCTCGGAGACTTTGGCGTTGATCCCGGAGTCACCGAGGACTTCGATTCGACGTTCAAAGAGGGAAACGAACAGGAGGATTCCGGTTCGATCCCGGGTGTCGAATACCTCTTCGTCGAGGAACGCCTGTAGGGCTCGGCGATGTACGGCTGCATCGATGGTTCCGCTTCCCGCCAAGACCCTGCGTAAAGCCGGGAGAAAGTAAGTAATCAGGACCCCAAAGAGCCCCGAGACGATTGTCACCGCCGCCAGCGCACCCGGAAGATCAAACCAGCCGGAGGTCCACGACGAACTGAAGCTTGAGGATGCGAGAATGAGGAGCATCGCTCCAAGCCCGAACACCACCCCACTCTTCCAGAGCGCGACCGTGTAAGGAGCGGACCGAACGGCCACGAACGGCACGATCTCTCCAGATGTCTTCGCTTCCGCATCCTGAACCGCTGCGCGGATGCCTTCCAACTCTGATTCGGTAAAGTCGACCATGTGCCCCTTGATTTCTGCATGGTATACGGGATGGGGGCGAGGCGGTTCGCTGACTCTCCTCCAGAGTCGCAACTACCGGGTGAAGACCATCCGGGCGTCCCTGCGGGTATTTACCTCGAGGTAGTCACCCTCCAGGTCGAAACCGGTCACGGAAGGGAGGTACTCCAGGAAAAGATCCTGTACCTCACTGTTCTCGCATCCGAACGTACTCGCCCTGAAGCGGCTGATCTCGAGCCGGTCGCCGCCGGCGTCATAGCGGCTATTAGTGCCATTCCCGAGCGTTTTCCCACCTCCAAGATCGAAAATCCCTGCTAGCGGACTCCCCCTGATAGCCGTGCGATGGCCTCCTCTGCCCTCTTGTAGACCTCATCTTCGGGATCGCCGATGATCCTCTGGACCTTGCGAAATTGCTCAATGGCCCCGTCCAGTCGATTGATCCGGCTGAGCATGATCCCACGATTGAAGTTGGCCTGAACATGCGATGAGTCTCGCCTCAGGACCTCTTGTGTCTCCTGGATCGCGCTCATCGGATTGTCTGGATCGGAGAGGTAGGCCACAGCCATATCTGTCCGAACATCCAAATTGTCTGGATTCATGGCAAGCACCTCTTGATAGGCCGCAATCGCCTTCTTGGCGAATCGTGTCCTTTCATCGATCGGCTCGGTGCGCTCCATCTGGTCATAGTACAGGTTGCCCGCGAAGACCCAATCGACCTCCAACAAGGTCTGCCGCGCCACTTCCTCCTGACTGCTTCCTGCGAAGTCGTACCGAGCGGCCCGGAGATACAGTTCTACGATCTGGCGCATGAATCCCACCTGGGTCTCTCCCTCAGACTGGCTGACACTATCGTCCAGAACCTCCACCTGCTGAGCAATTCCGGGTGGCAAGGGTACTGCTGGCCCCGACTGGGCGCCTAAAGCGACCGGCGCCTGGGCGCCTCCTCCCTGTCGAACAACACCAATCATGTACAGCGTCAGGACTACCATGACAGCTGATCCGACAATGATTCCCACCTGTCGCCCCACTTTACCATCCGTTTCCGGAACGGTCTCGCTGTCGGTTTCTATTGTGGTCCGCGCACCTGGATTGGGCGGGAGGGCAACCGCTGCTTCACTCGTGACCAGGTTCTGCAGTTTCTCCCCGCACCGAGAGCAGAACCGTGCGCCAGCCGGGTTCTGCCATCCGCACGAATTACAAAATGGCCCCGAGGACGCGGCAGGAGCGCCGGCCGCGGGAGTGCCGTCCGAAGGAATGCCGGCCGAAGGAGCGCCGGCCGAAGGAGCGCCGGCTGGCTCGACGTCCGAAGTCGCGCCTTCCGCCGAGCCGCCAACCGGCAGCAAAGGGGAGAGCTCGATCTCATCCGGCGCCACGCCCGACGCGGTGCCACAAAGGGCGCAACGATTCTGATCGTCGCGCAGCTTACCTCCGCAAGCCAGACAGGATTTTCTCACTTCAATCGGGGCTGATTCAGTTGTGTGTCGATCTGACGTCGGAATTCTTTGGACGCCCTGAATACCGGGACATGCGACGCGGGAACGGCAATCGGCTGATTGGTCCGCGGATTCCTCGCCGAGCGAGGCGCTCTTTCCTGTACCAGGAAGCAGCCAAATCCTCGCAAGTCGACCCGCTCATCGCGAAGCAACGCATCTTTGACCGTGTGGATAAATCCATTGATAACGGCCTCGGTTTCCAGCTTTGTTAGACCGGTTCCGGCCGCGATTCGATCGACGATTTCGGCTTTTGTCACGCTGGCTAAGGGTCCATGTTTCTTTCGATCGCCATACGCCGCCGTCCGCTCCATGATCCAGCGGTCAATCTCTCCGCCACACAGCGGTTCGCGTGTTTGTCGGGAGGTTCGTTCCTGCTATTTTCTGGCGGCCGTCTACCCAAACCCATGTTGTTCTTGTGAGGCTTGGCGCGAAACATCGCTTAAGCGAAGCCGCTATCCGGGCGGCCATCTTTCCGGTGGTCTTCGGGTTATGGAAAACTCGAACAGTCCGGGGTCGGGAGCATCTATTGAACGGGCCCTGTTTTCTCTACGGAAACCATTCGAACAATCTCGACCCCTTCCTGGTGAATTGGGATCTCCCCTTCGGTCGATGTTCCTCAGGAGTCCTCACCGCGGAATACATGGAAAAAGGGATCGCTTCGGCGGCCTTTAGGGGAATTGGCCTCCTCTCGACCCGAAAGCGGGTCCCGGAGCCACACCTCATACGCAAGATTTACAGATTGCTCAGGGACGGCCGGAATGTCCTCATCTATCCGGAGGGTGGTCGGCGGTGGGACGGCAGACCGGCGAGATGGATTAAGGCCACCGCGAAACTGTTCAGCCGAGCTCCGGTGCCCGTCCATCCTGTCATCACCCACGGTTCCTACGTGGCGTGGCCCCGGTGGGCAACCTGGCCGAGGCCCGCCCGCATTCAGGTCGAGGTCCTCGATGCCGTGGATTTTTCGGATGCACATACGTTGGATGACCGATTGGCGCTCCTGGCCGCCCCCCTCACTGAAGACGAAAACCTGCCTCCCGAGGCCGTTCGTCCCCGTTGGGCCTTCCGGCCGGCTGACGGGATTCACCGACTACTCTACAGAGACCCGACATCCGGTGAACATGGGGCAATCCACACGATCGATGGCGAACGGATCCGAAGTCGTACGAGCCGTTTGAGGTGGCGCATGCTCCCGGACAGCCGTATTCTTGATGAGGCCACCGGCGACGTGCTCCTGACCGGAGACCTGTATGAAACCATTCGCGGTATGGACCTGGAGGTCGGACCCGGGGGCTATATCGTCAGGAATCTGGTGACCTACTTGGAGGGCTCCACACTAAAGACGCTCAGAAAGCACGGCCCCGCCTATCTCGAGCTCTACCCCGATCGCATCATCGTATCTACACCGGAACGCCGAGAAGTCCTAGACCTGGAACGCGTCCTGTACGAGGGCGTCGAGCGCAACAGCAAGCTGCAACTGACCCTCAGCGACCGAATTCTGGAGTTCCGTTTTGGAGACGACGGCAGCGCCCTTCAGTGGGAAGACTCGTTGTATGCCCTGAGGACCGAGGCCACCTAGCCCATGGAAGCCTGGACCCTGGAAGCTTCGTTGTTAGAACTGCTTGGTGATGCAGCCGTGATTAGCGGAACGCTGCTCGTGGCCACGTTCATGCGAAGGCGAGTGGGATTGCTCCAACGCTACTTGATACCGAATGCCTTGGTGGCCGGCGCCATCGGCCTTGCCCTTGGACCAGAGATTCTCGCCTGGGTGCCGCTATCTATCGAACGAATGGGGGCTTATGTGTATCACCTCCTCGCCCTCACGTTCATTTGTGTCGGGCTGAAGGCCACGTCGAACAAGCGCTCTTTCGCGGCCGTACATCTGGGGTTCATGCAGGTGATGTGCCTGCTGACCCAGGGAATCATCGGGATGACAACCCTTCTGATGTTCTATTTCCTGGTGGACGCCTCCATCTCCCCTGCCGCCGGCATTCTCCTCCCCCTCGGCTTTGCCATGGGACCGGGGGTGGCCTACTCCATCGGATCGTCCTGGGAGGCGTTCGGGTTCCCGGAAGGTGCGTCTGTGGGGCTTACTCTGGCCGCCGTGGGATTTCTCGTAGCGTACCTCGTCGGTGTTGCCATCGTTCACAAATCCGGATCGATTTCGGGAGACCTGCCGGAGTCGGTCCGAACTGGATTTCGCACCAGGAAGGAACGAACAGTAGCCGGGCACCTGACCCTATCTCCAGCTGCGGTCGAGCCCCTGGCGGTACACTTGGCCGTAGTCGCCGCGATCTACGGGGGGACCTACCTCCTCACCTCCGGCCTCGCGGAGTTTCTGGCATTTCTTGACCGCCCTCAGGAGATACCGGTGGTCTGGTCGTTTCACTTCATCCTGGCCAACCTGGTGGCACTGGTGGTCCGCCGATTCCTGGACAAGTCCCGCATACCCGACCTGCTCGACAACGGCCTGCTGGACCGAATGACCGGTGTCATGGCTGACTATCTTATTGCCGCGTCCATCATGGCGATCAGCGTCGGCATTGCGTGGTCCTACGCATTGCCGATTGTGCTTGTCGCTTTCGGGGGCTCTGCGGCGACGTATTTTTTACTCAAATGGGCCGCCAGAAAAATCTTCTCCGAGTATCGCTTCCTACGGTTTATCGGGATTTTCGGGCAGATGACGGGCACCGTAACATCCGGCCTCGCCCTCATACGAATCCTCGACCCCGAGTACCGTTCGCCGGTCGCACAGGACCTTGTCCTGTCATCTGGAATCGCTCTAGGACTGGCGTTTCCACTTCTGGTAGCCGTCAATCTCCCCTTTACCGTCTTCGATGGGCGCACGGAGGGATTTTTGGTGCTGCTGGGGGTGATGATAGCCTATCTAGCCGTGATCCTGGGAGTCTGGCGGCTTTATTATGGTCGATCCGCTGAAACTACCCAACCATCGTAACCGACAGTCACCGACAGTCACTGACGCCATGATTCGCGCAACCGGCATCCTTCTGGTCTTGATATCTGCCTGCAGCCCTCCACCCGACGCGCAGAGCATAGTGGACCGGGCCATTGCCTGGCAAGGCGGAGAAATCCTGAACAAGGCTGAATTCGTTTTCGATTTTCGCGGCCGACATTTCCGGATATTGCGGAACGATGGCAGGTTCGAATATGAACGCACCTATTCGGATTCGACAGGCAGGACTATTCGCGAACTGCTCTCTAATGACGGCCTATTTCGCGAAGTAGATGGCGAGAGGGTCGACTTGGATCCCAAGGCTTATGCATCGGCCGAGACGGCTGTCAATTCCGTGGTGTACTTCGCACTCTTGCCTCTCCCGCTCAATGACCCAGGTGCGCGCAAGCGACTACTCGGATCCGGCGAAATAGAGGGCCTGACGTATGATTTGGTCGAGGTCACGTTTGGTGTCGAGGGAGGAGGCCGAGACCACGACGATAGATTTGTTTATTGGTTCAACCGTCGTTCAGGCTCCCTCGACTACATGGCCTACTACTACCACGTGAACGAAACCGGATCCAGATTTCGAAAGGCCGTACCCACGCATGAGTCTGGTGGCGTCCGAATTGCGGACTATTTGAACTACAGGGGCGCCGGTCTGGGCGTCGATACCATCGAGCTGTATGGTGAGCAGTACGATTCCGATGGCCTCGAACTGGTATCCGAAATCTTGCTGGAGAACGTCACCGTCCGACCGCTCTGACGAACCTCTGAAGACCGCCTAGAATCTGACGCCAATCTCGAAGGACGGGTGGATGCCCAAGTCGTAGACATCCACACCGACGACCGAAGTGACCCGGAGCGCCCCATCTTCGATTCTTAAGCCTTGAGGGATGGCAGTTCGATACCACGTGTTCTTCCGGTCATAGGCATTGTAGAGAGAGAAGCCGGCAGATAGCTGACGGGTGCCGACCTGTCTCTTGTACGCGACTCCCAAGTCCAACCGATGATAAACAGGCAGACGGCTCGCTTCCGAGGCGTCTCCGTAGGAAAGTGAGTTGGGAGTCCCGGACGCCAGCGACCACGTCAGGCTTGCCGAGAAGTCGCCTTGAGAGGCGGTTGCCATCGCTGAATACTGATGGCGCCGATCCCAGGCGACGGGGAATTCTCTGCCGTCTAGAACTCGGGGACTCTCATATACGGTTCGCGAAAGCGAGTAAGAGTGACTCCAGACCACCGGACCGGTCCGATGCCGAAGCATGAGTTCAAGCCCACGGGCTCCTCCATCCACGTCCGTCAACCATGGATTGTTGATCTCCCCGACCAGGCTCTGATTTCTGGGGTTCGGAGTTGCAGGAGTTGCAGATTCGTGCAGTCGCAAGTTGGTGTATTGCTTCAGGTATGCT
>CAYXSE010000039.1:0-20079 GCA_964466675.1 uncultured Rhodothermales bacterium
TGGCCAGCTCGTTCTCGATGCCGGCCGCAATATCCAAGGCTCTCGCCCGGAGCCCGCGAATCATGGGTTCATTTGCGGACAGCATGGTGACAACAGATATCAGGATCAGAGTGACCAGCAGGATCCAATCACCAAAGCGCTCCCAGATTCGCAACATGCTCGTGGATGATTCAGTGTCTGAAGTGCCGGCGCCCGGTAAAGACCATCGCCATCCCTCTCTCGTTGGCGGCTGCAATCACTTCGGCATCCCGGATCGAGCCTCCCGGTTGAATCGCGGCTATGGCTCCGGCCTCCGCCGCCTCGATGAGGCCGTCCGCAAACGGGAAGAACGCATCTGAGCCGACTACGGATTGAGAGAAGTCCAAACGTGACTTGTGGCCTTTGCGCACCGCCACTTCTGAGGCGTCGATCCGCGACATCTGCCCGGCTCCGACCCCCAGTGTGGCTCCGTTTCGGGCGTACACGATGGCGTTGCTCTTGACGTGTTTAGCCACCCGCCAACAAAAATCGAGGTCCCCCCACTCTTCCTCGCTCGGTTGTCTTTCCGTAACCACGCTCACCTTACCCCTGAACTCAGTCGGGGATGGGAGTGGCGGATCGTGATCTTGTACCAGTAGTCCCCCCACCACACTTCTGATGTCGGGCGAGTCATCGACCACGTCCGGATGGTGGAGAATGAGCCGCCGGTTCTTCTTGGCCTTGAGGAAGGCCAGAGTCTCATCCGTGAACGAGGGAGCGATAATCAGCTCCGTAAAGACCTTGTCGATCGCCTTCGCGGTTCCTAGGTCGAGTTCTCGATTGACAATCACGATCCCGCCGAACGGAGATTGACGATCGGTGGAGAAGGCTCGTTGGTAGGCGGATTCGAGGGTCGAAGCCGTGCCGACGCCGCATGGATTGGTGTGCTTGAGGATGGCACATGTGGGCGGCGCCAGTTTGAACTCGGCTACCAAGCGGATCGCGGCACTCAGATCGAGCAGGTTGTTGAAGGACAGGTCCTTCCCGTGCAGTTTTTCGAAGACCCGCCCGCTGTCGCCGTACAGAGCGGCGGTCTGATGCGGGTTCTCTCCATACCGGAGGCTGGCATCTAGAGGCTGATTTATGCGGAGAGCCAGGTTGCCTCCGAAATAGTCGTCGATGGTCCGGTCGTAGTTCGCGGTATGGCCGAAGGCCTTGTGGGCAAGACTGCGCCTTGTGGCCATCCCCAGGCAGCCCTCGTTGTCGTTCATTTCCGCCTCCAACCCTTGGTAGTCATCAGGATTTACCACCACGGCCGTGAAAAAGAAATTCTTGGCCGCCGCACGGATCATCGTCGGTCCACCGATATCAATGTTTTCAATGGCCAGCCGATCGGTGACGTCTTCCCGTGAATTGGTTTCAGCGAATGGGTAGAGGTTGACGACGACGAGATCTATGGCTCGGATTCCATGATCGGCGAGCTCCGCAGCATCTTCCTCATCGGTCCTTCTGGAGAGAAGCCCCCCATAAACCATCGGATGCAGGGTTTTGACCCGCCCGCCCAGGATCTCGGGAAATCCGGTTAGCTCAGCGACGTCGATCACGGGGAGACCGGCCTCGCGCAGCGCTCGCGCCGTCCCGCCGGTAGAGACCAATTCAACACCGTGACCATCGAGGTGCCTGGCAAATTTCACGAGCCCACGTTTGTCATAGACCGAAAGCAGCGCACGCCTCAGCTTGTAGAAATTCTCCGGAGGGGGAAGCTCTTTGTTCTGGATCATGGTGAGAGGTCTGTGATGGTTACCCGATGCCCGTGTACACGGACGCGCCCGCTCTGTACCAGTGCCAGGGCGGCTGGATAGAGGAGGTGCTCGGCTAACAGGACGCGGTCGGCCAAGGACTCCGGCGTGTCGCCATAGATGACCGGGACGGGCTCTTGCATGATGATTGGGCCGGTGTCGTAGGTGTCATCGACGAAATGAACGGTCGCTCCTGAATACCCGATTCCGGAGTCGATAACCGCCCGATGCACCCGCTGTCCGTACATCCCAGACCCCCCGAAGGCAGGGAGCAGTGAGGGATGGATATTGACCATGCGGTGATGATATCGGGACACGACGGGACTTGGAATACGACGCAGGTACCCCGCGAGGGCGATAAAGTCGATTCCGCTGTTTTCCAACTGTTCGATCAGCTCGCCTGCAAAACTTTCTTCGGACGAAAACGAATCGGGGTCGAGGACGAGGGTTCTGATATCATGGCGAAGGGCCCGTTCCAAGACTCCCGCCGTCTCTCGATTTGAAACGCAGAGCACCACGTCCGCTCGGAGCAGCCGGGACTCGGTGGAATCCACAATAGACTGAAAATTGGAGCCACTACCGGAGGCGAATACGGCCAGGCGCATGGGCTACTTCGAATTCAGGACGGGTTCAAGGGTCGTGAGGGAGGTCCCATGGCTATCGGTTTCCAACACACACTGCACACCAATTGGCATGCTCACCTTGTTCGGAAAGTGGCCATAGTTCCAGTTGGTCACGACCGGAAACGGCGCGGATCCAAAGTACTGCTCGACTACCTGATCCACCGTGAAAGATGGACGATTGGGACTCGGGTCGCTTTCCGTGAATGCGCCAAGAACGAGCCCATTTATCTGATCGAGAACACCGGCCAACCTTAGGTGGGCGAATAATCCATCCAGCTTGTAGGGGGGCTCGCCCACATCTTCCAGAAACAGGATCGATCCGCGAAAATCGGGAGCGTAGGGGGTCCCCAACAAACGAGCGAGAACCGCGAGGTTGCCTCCAAGAAGCACTCCGTGCGCGGTTCCAGGTACGAGAGTACTTGGTCGAGATCCGTCGGCGGAACGTAGCTCGCAGCCAGAGTTTCGTCCGAGAAGCTCCCAAAAAGGCTGTTCCCAGCTTGGATCGGGTCGCGGCCACTCTACGGCAACCATGGGGCCTGACACCGACCGCCAACCGCTCCGATGCCAGAGTGCCAGCTGGAGCGCCGTAATGTCAGAGTAGCCAATCAGGACTTTCGGATTGGCGGAGGTCAGCTCGTAGTCGATGTAATCCAGGAGTCGGAGCGTGCCGTAGCCGCCCCGCACACAAAATATCACATCAAGGTGAGGGTCCGCGCAGACGGCAGAAAACTCGCCCAATCGAGCCTCATCGTCTCCGGCCAGGTAACCGTTCGTGGAGTATGAAACCCGGGGCCGGACCACCTCAAGCCCTCGTTCCTCCAGAGACTGGATGCCCTTGCTCAACTCGGCAGGATCCAGAGGAGGCCCAGCTGGAGCAATCAGGCCAACTCGGGGATTGGGAAGCGTGTGTTGCATTCGGATAGGATTGGAGCCGAAAGATAGTGCGGCTCCGTACCTTCTGCGAGTGACGTTTCGCCATCCCCCAGACTACTTCCCCGAACCTGACTTTTGGGCTTCCGCCCTGAGGTCGGATGCGGTTGTTCTGCTTTCAGGGGCGCAGTATGTGCGGCAGTCGCGGCACAATCGAGCTCGGATCAGAACGCCCGGCGGGGTGCAATGGCTGACGATCCCAGTGAGGAGAGGGCAATTGGGCCGTTCTATTGCGGATACGGTGTTGACCCCAAGTTCGGATTGGCGGCGAAGTCACCTCAAAGCCTTCCAGTACAATTACGGAAGGACGCCTTACTACGAGCACTATGTTGAGGATCTGACGGACACCGTCCCGACCAGGGCGCAGACCGTCGATGAGGTCAGTGTGCCGTTGATCCTTCTATTGGCCAAATGGCTGGGTTGTGACGCGACATTCGAAGTTCGCTCGATTCGGGATCCTACGCTCCCGGAGGCTGCCCGGCGGTCCGGCGAAGAAGAGCCTTGTGTTGAGTGCCGAATCGCGCCGTATCGTCAGGCCTTCCCCGGGTTTGAGCCGGGACTCAGTACGATTGATCTACTATTTAACCATGGGCCTGCCGCGCGAGATATCATTCTCCGTGGATCGAAAGGCCTGGAGGGCTCTTGAATAACCAGGGCACACCCATCTTGAAGACACCAGACCGGATATCTGGGACGATTGTTTGTCCTGTCAGCCGCCGGACTTTCGAAGGCGTGATTTCCATTGAATCGGGCCGTATACGGTCTATAGAGCCCTCAAACGATGTAGATGCAGGCTACATCCTTCCTGGATTTGTGGATGCCCACGTCCACATCGAGAGCTCCATGCTTGTCCCGTCTACCTTTGCGAAGCTTGCCGTTCGACATGGGACCGTGGCGACCGTCTCGGATCCACATGAAATCGCGAATGTGTTGGGCGTCGAGGGCGTTCACTATATGCTGCGCGATGCCGCTCGAACCCCGCTGGTGGTGGCGTTTGGTGCCCCGTCCTGCGTGCCCGCGACACCTTTCGAAACGGCCGGTTCGGCCATGGGGGTGGAAGAGGTCACGGCACTATTGGATGATCCTCGAATCGGATATCTGTCAGAGATGATGAACTATCCCGGGGTTGTTCATGCGGACCCAGAGGTGATGGCCAAGATCAAGGCGGCGGCTGACCGAGGGAAACCCGTAGACGGTCACAGCCCGATGCTGAGAGGACCAGACCTGGAGACCTATGTGGCAGCGGGGATCTCAACGGACCATGAGTGTACCAGTGAAGCGGAGGCCCTCGAAAAACTGGGTCTGGGGATGCTCATAGCGATTCGCGAGGGGAGTGCGGCCAGAAACTACGATGCATTGGCTGGCTTGATCGGGAGTCATCCTGATCGCATCATGTTCTGCTCGGACGACAAACATCCGGACGAGCTGGTGGCGGGGCACATCGATCGCCTTGTCGCTCGATCCATTGGGTTGGGATTCGATCTCTGGGACGTGCTGCGAGCCGCTTGTGTGACCCCAGTAAGGCACTACAGCCTCGATGTCGGGCAGCTTCAGTTGGGAGATCGGGCCGATATGATCCGGGTGGCCGATCTCGAAGATTTTCGTGTGGGAGAGACCTACATCGACGGCGCGCTGGTGGCAAAGCAAGGCGGAGAGACTTTCTCCGTGGACGCGGCCGCACCCATCAACCGGTTCGTGCGTCCGGTGGTGACCAAGGGAGATTTTGCCCTGCCGGCCGAATCGCCCAGGATCAGGGTCATCCGAGCGATTGACGGCGAACTGGTCACGGAATCAGTGGTCAGAGATGCCAGCGTCAGGAACGGATTGGCCGTCGCCGATCCGGGACGGGACTTGCTGAAGATCATTGTGGTCAATCGGTACAGCCCGGCTCCTCCTGGCATCGCATTCATCGAGGGTTTCGGCCTGAAGCGAGGCGCCATCGCATCCAGTGTGGGCCATGATTCGCACAACATCATCGCCGTCGGTGTAGATGATGAGGCCCTGGTTCGGGCGGTTGACGCCGTGGGCCAGACGGGGGGTGGGATCGCCGTGGTGGAAGGCGAAAACCAAATGGTGATGGGGCTGGAGGTGGCCGGTCTCATGAGCACTCAGGACGGGGAAGTCGTGGGGCAGGCCTACCTCCGATTGGACCGCCGGGCGAAAGAACTGGGGTCCAGTCTGAGAGCGCCGTTCATGACACTATCATTTATGGCGCTCCTGGTCATTCCATCACTCAAACTGGGTGATCGCGGCCTGTTCGACGTGGAACAGTTCGACTTCGTGTCTCTGTTCGTCGACTAGCTGGGGTGCGCCAGCATTGGTCCGCGCCGCCGTCAGGACGCAAAGTCTGGGACCGCGCGAATTGCTTCAGTTCGGCCTTCTTGGCTCCTAAAATCCCACAATTCTTTGTGCGGGGCCCCTCTGCTACACCGCGTCGCAGGATGGTGTTGGCTCCCGCTGATGTGCTGTTCGGTTTTGGTTCCGTCGGCCCAGGCGCAATGGGCGTTTCGAGTCGGCTCGTGCAATAAGCCAATGAAACATCATCCCCTGAAATACTGCGGTTGCTTCGCCCTCCTTCTAATTTTGACCGTTTCAGCAGAGAATATTTCGGCGCAGAGTCTTCTGGTTCGCAGCATCTCGCGGGAGAACGCTCTCTCAAGAGCACCGATTGTCGGAGAGGCCGAAGTGCTGTCCGTGACTGCGGTCTCCAGGAGGGGCGGAGTGGGAGGCTATGCCGTGATAGTTCTTGGAGTCGTCGACCTTTTAAAGGGCGAGGCGCCTGATGTGCTAAAGCTGCGGAGGTTTCGCCTGGATTTGAACGGCGGATATGCGAATTCGGACATCAGGTGTGTCGCGGTTATGTTCTGGCCGCGTATCGAATTCGTGGGACTTGGACTATGCAAGAAGTGACAGCGCCCTGGTGGCAGACGGGCGTGATCTATCAGATTTATCCACGGAGCTTCTCCGACTCGAACGGGGACGGAATTGGTGACTTGGACGGGATTACGGCGCGGCTGGATTATGTGGCGAAACTCGGTGTGGATGCGGTCTGGCTCTCGCCGTTCTACCGGTCTCCCATGGTGGATTTCGGGTACGATGTGTCAGACTACTGCGATGTAGATCCGATCTTTGGTACGCTCGACGGTTTCGACCGGCTGGTTGAAGCGGCCAGGGAAAGGGGATTGCGGCTGATCGTGGATTTCGTCCCGAATCATTCGTCGGACCAACATTCATGGTTTGCCGAGTCGAAGGCATCCAGAGTGAATGCGAAGCGTGACTGGTACGTATGGCGGGATGCCAGTCCCGGAGGCGGACTGCCAAACAACTGGTTGTCGGTGTTTGGAGGACCGGCGTGGACCCTGAGCGAGACCACGGGCCAGTACTATCTGCACTCGTTTCTCAAGGAGCAGCCGGACCTGAACTGGCGAAACCCGAGGGTTGAGAGGGCCATGTTCGATGTGCTTCGATTCTGGATGGACCGGGGAGTGGATGGGTTCCGAATCGATGTGGCACACGCCATCATGAAGGACCCGGCCGAGCGGGATAATCCACTGAGTCCGGGTGACCAACAGGCGCACAAATCGCTCGGCGCGTACGACACCCAGTTCCATCTCTACGACAAGGGGCACGAGGACATACATCGAGTGTTTACCGACATGCGCCGCGTCGTGGATGGCCACGACTCAGAGCGAACGCGCGTCACCATCGCCGAAATCCATGAATTCGACCTGGATGCTTGGGCGCGGTACTTCGGGGCCGACGGAGGCGGGCTGCACATGACGTTCAACTTCGCCCTGATGAAGGCTCCCTGGACCGCGGAGGGCATTCGCGAACACGTGGAAGAGATCGAGCGGGTGGTGCCTCCTGGCGAGTGGCCGAATTACGTCTTGGGGAACCACGACGATACCCGACTCGCCACGCGGTACGGACCGGAATCGGCGCGACTCGCGGCCATGCTCCTGCTCACGCTGAGAGGCACTCCGACGCTGTACTATGGAGACGAACTGGGAATGCAGGAAACGCACATTCCCCCAGACCGTGAGCAGGACCCATGGGGCCTGAGGGTGCCTGGCCTGGGCCGGGACGGTTGTCGAACGCCCATGCCTTGGACCGGCGAAGCCAACGGCGGCTTCACCTCCGGCGATCCGTGGCTACCCTTGGGCGATTCTGACGTCAGCGTGGCCGCCGCCGAGAAGGATCCCGGATCCCTGCTTCATCTGTACCGGAATCTCTTGGCGATGCGGCGCAACCGGGGAGCGCTGAATCACGGGAGCTTTGAATTCTTCGACGGAGGCGATCCGGAGTGCTTTTGTTTCGTCCGGAGCCAGGGAGCCGACCGTGTCTTTGTGGCACTGAATTTTTCTGGCTCCCACCGAACGGTGTCGCTGCCAGAGCCCGCCCGGACCCTGCTTGGGACGACCGGGCCTCCGCACCGCCCTGGCCCCCGGAAGGTGCTGCTGAGTCCCTGGCAGGGGGCCATACTCGAGCCCGAGGGCGGCTTGCGGTGACCCCATGAGGGAAGCGGAGAGCACTGGCTAAAGGGACAGGACGAGATTCGCTGACCAACCTTCCGGCGATTTCGTTACTATGCCATAACGTTTCGAGATACGCCTAGGGCAGTGATTCCACTCAGACGAAGCACCATAAAGGACGTGGCCGCCAAGGCCGGCGTCGCCATATCAACCGTTTCCCTCGTCATGAACGGGAAGGGATATGTCAGCCAGAGCACTCGGAGCAGAGTGCTCACGGCAGCCAAGAAGCTTCAGTACATGCCGAGTCAGGCTGCACGGGCGTTGCCTTCCAGGCGGACAGGTAACATCGGTTTCGTCGTTCGGGAAGACCATTTCAGGCGAACCGAGCCGTTCTATACGAATGTCTTCCTCGGGACAGAGTTCGAATCGAACAAACATTCCTACTACGTGCTGCTGACAGTCGTCCCCAAAGACTATCGGCCGGAAGACCACACGCCGAGGTTCCTCGCGGAGAGGAATGTGGATGGCCTGCTGATCGCAGGAAAGGTCCACTCGGCTTTCATGCGACAGGCTCGGGAAATGGGACTGGCAACCGTCCTCATAGACTTCGAGTCCGATGGTCTTCCAGCTGTTGTGGTGGACAACCAAGGAGGCGCCCGAGCTGCCGCACGCCACCTTATCGAACGTGGGCACAAGAATATCGCCTTTCTCGGGGCCGATATTTCCCATCCGAGTCTCAAGGCGAGGCGAGAAGGTTTTCTACTGAGCCTGGCAGAGGCCGGATTACCCCTCGACCAGAGTCGTTCCGTCATTGCGGATGAGGGGGAGCCCGACTACAAGACCGGAATGATGCTCTGTCACCAGCTGGTTGGTGGAGTCCGGCAACCGACAGCGGTCTTCTGTGCGAATGACGCGATGGCCCTGGGAGTGCTGGACCAGGCCTCCAGTTTGGGAATCAAGGTCCCTGAGGATCTGGCCGTCGTCGGCTTCGACGACGTTCCAAGTGCGGCGCGCAACCGTCCCGCCTTGACGACGGTCCGGGTTCATACGGAGCAATTGGGCGAGTTGGCCATGAGTTACCTCGTAGATCTATTGCAGAATGGACAGTCGCCGGATGTCCGGCCGACGCGAGTCTCGCATACAAGCCGAATTCCGACGGAGTTGGTAGTCAGGCAGACCACCTGACAAGCGCCGCTCGGGGCGCACCCTTCGGGCCTGGCCGATGCTTGTTTCGAAGAATATTCTTGACTTTGGTCTGTTCAGAGGTTATTGTCGAAACGTTTCGATGATTTTGCCGGCGCAGAAAGTTTTGGAATGCCCAGACTTCCAGATAGTGACCCACCCCATGCTCTCGAAACGCGAGCGAAGGGAAAGGCACCTGATTTCTGAATTGTGTCCGATGCCCCCTCATCTCAACTTCACCAGATCGGCGTATCAGAGGAAATCCCGTCCCGATATGCCCTCTTCACCTGCAACGATGTGCAAATGAAAACTCGACTACCGTCCGTTTGGCAAATCACAGGCCTGGCGATCGCGCTGATGGCCCTTGTCATGGTGCCTTCCTCCTCGGCACAGAACAGTATCGCGGATCTCGTTTCGGCGAATTCGGCCGCTAACCTCCTTTCGAACGGCGGCTTCGAGACCATGAAGCCGGCGTATTGGGAGCCCTCTGCTTCCGGCGCCGACTGGTCTGGAGAGCAGGCTCGTACTCCGGGCCGGAGTCTGAAGCTGAGTGAGTCCGGATCCGACTGGGTGCAGGCCGAGGCGGTCCGTGCCTGGGTCGGTGGTCTTCCCGGATGGATGAACCCTCAGATTGTAGTTGGCGGTTGGGTCTACACCGACGGGGTGAACACCTCACCTGCGGATGACGCGGCCAAGTTTCAACTGGTCTACGAGTTCTTCGATGCGGCGGGCGCCGATGTGCTGGGCGGTCCGGTCGTGCTTGACCTTCCGCAGGACCAGGCGTCCTCGGGCGGTTGGGTGGAGCTGTCCAGCCTGACGCTGGGCGCGATCACGCTGCCGGCCGAAAAATCGGCGACCAGCGTACGCATCACGTTTCGCCAAGGCGCGAACGCTACGGGCGCGGCCTATCTGGACGACATCTTCCTTCGCAAGGCTGACGAGGCCATCGAGGGTTGGGCGGGCGATTGGTTCAACGCGAACCTGGACGCCGGCGACACATGGTACTACTGGTGGGATGGAATGGCCACCGGCAACGCCGAGTGGCCCGCCACGCAGCCTTTCTTCCAGACCGTCACCGACGAAGACGCCCATTCGGGCAGCTACAGCCTGAAGATCGAGACGAATGGCGCGAACCAGAGCGAGACCGTGGCCATTTCGGATCGTGTTCCGGTGACGGCCGGCGAGCCCGTTCTGTTCAGTTTCTGGGTCAAGAGAGAGGGCAACACGGCTCCAACCGAGATCGGGACCGGCCAGAACAACTTGGGACTCACGCTGCTGTGGTACGATAACCTGGAAGGCGGCGCAGCCGGCTGGGGTGAAGTGGGCGGCGTGGACATCGTGATGAACCAGGACAACAACGAGAGCCTGATCCCGCACCTGGTTCAGGAGGCCGCCTCCGGATGGACGCAGTACGCCTACATTGCCTACCCCAAGGAAGGGGCGGTTGGCGTGGAGGCCCGCCTTCGCTACTGGCATGCGTTTGACGGTGTAACCTATTGGGATGACGTGTTCATCGCCCCAATTGCCGATCTGGCGGGCGACCTTGCCAGTATGAACCTCCTTTCGAACGGCGGCTTCGAGACCATGAAGCCGGCGTATTGGGAGCCCTCTGCTTCCGGCGCCGACTGGTCTGGAGAGCAGGCTCGTACTCCGGGCCGGAGTCTGAAGCTGAGTGAGTCCGGATCCGACTGGGTGCAGGCCGAGGCGGTCCGTGCCTGGGTCGGTGGTCTTCCCGGATGGATGAACCCTCAGATTGTAGTTGGCGGTTGGGTCTACACCGACGGGGTGAACACCTCACCTGCGGATGACGCGGCCAAGTTTCAACTGGTCTACGAGTTCTTCGATGCGGCGGGCGCCGATGTGCTGGGCGGTCCGGTCGTGCTTGACCTTCCGCAGGACCAGGCGTCCTCGGGCGGTTGGGTGGAGCTGTCCAGCCTGACGCTGGGCGCGATCACGCTGCCGGCCGAAAAATCGGCGACCAGCGTACGCATCACGTTTCGCCAAGGCGCGAACGCTACGGGCGCGGCCTATCTGGACGACATCTTCCTTCGCAAGGCTGACGAGGCCATCGAGGGTTGGGCGGGCGATTGGTTCAACGCGAACCTGGACGCCGGCGACACATGGTACTACTGGTGGGATGGAATGGCCACCGGCAACGCCGAGTGGCCCGCCACGCAGCCTTTCTTCCAGACCGTCACCGACGAAGACGCCCATTCGGGCAGCTACAGCCTGAAGATCGAGACGAATGGCGCGAACCAGAGCGAGACCGTGGCCATTTCGGATCGTGTTCCGGTGACGGCCGGCGAGCCCGTTCTGTTCAGTTTCTGGGTCAAGAGAGAGGGCAACACGGCTCCAACCGAGATCGGGACCGGCCAGAACAACTTGGGACTCACGCTGCTGTGGTACGATAACCTGGAAGGCGGCGCAGCCGGCTGGGGTGAAGTGGGCGGCGTGGACATCGTGATGAACCAGGACAACAACGAGAGCCTGATCCCGCACCTGGTTCAGGAGGCCGCTGCCGGCTGGAAACAGTATGCGTTCGTGGCTTACCCCAAGGAAGGCGCGGTTGGCGTGGAGGCCCGCCTTCGCTACTGGCATGCCTTTGACGGTGTCACCTACTGGGACGACGTTTCCATTATCCCGCTCGGCGGTAGCACGCTCGTGGGCACCGGTGTCGAAGATGAGCATGTTGCCACCGAACTCCCGGACGGGTTCATGCTGCATCAGAACTATCCGAATCCGTTCAACCCCGTGACGTCCATCGGCTTCGATCTGGCTCAAGAGGCTCAGGTTACCCTCGCCGTCTACAACGTCCTCGGTCAGCGTGTGGCCTCGTTGTTGAATGGGACGCGGATGCCCGCAGGACAACACGGCGCCCGGTTCGACGCATCCAGCCTCACCAGTGGCGTTTACATCTACATGCTGGAGGTGAATGGCGCTGCGATGGCTCGAAGGATGGTTCTCCTGAAGTAGTGAAGCGTGGCCGAGGTCCCGGGGACGGTTGTTCCCCGGGACGCCTCGCTTTCTTGCACCAAACGGAGCCAAGAGCTTGTTAGGCACTATTATTCGATCAGTCGCTCGACTGATCGGCGGACTTGCTGTATTTGCCTGCCTCGCCGGCCCCGCGCTGGCTCAGACCACCGGGAAGATTGCCGGTACGGTCACGGATTCTGCGACCGGAGAGACTCTTCCCGGAGTAAACGTGCTCATCGAGGGCACGACCCAGGGCACCGCAACCGACTCCGACGGGTACTACTTCATTCTGAACGTGCGCCCGGGCGCGTATGACCTCCGGGCTTCGTTCATCGGGTTTTCGCCGGTGGTGGTACAAAACGTGCTCGTCCAGATCGACAAGACCACCGCAGTGAATTTCGCGCTGGGTGAGGAAGTCATCGAAGGTGAGGAAATCGTCATTGTCGCGACCCGTCCGGCAGTCGAACGCGATCTCACGTCATCGATTTCGTCGATCTCCTCGGAGCAGTTGGAGAACCTTCCGGTCCTGAACTTTTCCGACGTGATCAACCTTCAGGCGGGGGTTGTGGAGGGCCGTTTCCGCGGAGGACGCTTGGGAGAGGTGGCCTACATGGTGGATGGCGTGCCCATCAACGATGTGTATGACCAATCGTTTGCGTTCCAGGTGGAGAACAACGCGATCCAGGAAGTACAGATCATCAGCGGAACCTTCAACGCGGAGTTCGGCCAGGCGCAGTCCGGAGTCGTGAACATTGTCACGAAGGACGGCAAGCAGCATTATGAAGGGTCGTTCAGTGCCTACACGGGCGACTATCTGACAGGCGACTCCGATCTGTTTCAGCGGGTCGATCGTGTCTCGCCTTCGGACAACTACGAGGTGCAGGGCTCGCTCGGAGGGCCGCTGCCTGGACTGAAGGGGCGGGCCTCCTTCTTCGCCTCGGGCCGCATCATGAAGAACGAGGGTTTCCTGTACGGCCAGCGAATCGTGCAACCCATAAGCGCCTCTCCGGGCACCGGCCAGCTCGTGTCCGTCGGCGGCAGGGACGTCTTCGTGCCGGCTTTGGGGGACAGTTCTTACGCCTCCATGAACTGGGGAGATCAGTCGACTGGCCAACTGAAATTCACCACGAGGCTTTTTGGCAACAACCGCCTGACTGCCAATCTGCTATTGCAGCGGAATGAGGGACAGAGCTACGACCATAATTTTCGCTACAACCCGGACGGCATCCCGACGACGTTCGGGGATTCCCGATCGCTGACTGTCACGTATACCCAGGTGTTCGGGAGATCGAGTTTCATGGACGTGAAGGGGGCGCTTTTCACCAACCGGGTCGAGTCGTTCGTGTACGATGATCCACTGGACTCCAGGTATCCCGCGGACAACGCGCTGCAGCAGCTCGGAGGCAACTTCACCTTCTTCCGGGGAGGTGCCCGGATGAATTATTTCCGGCGAGAGACGGAGAGTCTTGTCGGCCGCATCGATTTTACGAGTCAGATTTCTCGTCAGCACTTGGTGAAGGTTGGGATCGGATTCAAGAGTCACGACCTGTTCCTGGACGAGTTCGAAATCAAGAACAACGCGTCCACCGGTTTCGCCCCCAGCGTTCCGGCTCCCGGCACGCCGGATCACGTACTGTACACCGAGAACCCGATCGAGGCCAGCGCCTTCATCCAGGACAAGATGGAGTTCGATTTCATGGTGGTAAACGCGGGCATCCGGCTGGATTACTTCGACCCGCGGAGCGAGGTGCTGGAGGACTATGGTCGCCCTCGGGGTTCTGCACGGCTGTCCACGAGTAGGAAGTGGCAGTTGTCTCCCCGGATCGGCCTGGCCTACCCACTCTCTGAACTGGGTGTGGTCCACGTGGCCTATGGCCGCTTCTTCCAGATGCCGCCGTTCCAGTTTCTGTTTACCAATCCAGATTACATATACGATCCGGAAGAGGGTGTGGGTCGCGCATTCGGGTATGCGGATCTCGAGCCGCAGCGAACGGTGGCCTATGAGATCGGGCTCCAGCAGGCCATTTCAGGAATCGTCATGGGGACGACGGTCTACTTTAAGGACATCCGGAATTTGCTTGGCTCCCGTATTGAAGTCATCAGCCCGGGCTTTGATGAGCCCTTTCAGCTTGAGCGGTATGGACGATTCATCAACCGCGACTACGGTCAGGTCAAGGGCTTCATTCTGACCGTGGAGAGGCCGCTTGACGGAGGGTTCGGTTTCAACATTGACTACACCTTCCAGGTGGCACAGGGAAACGCCAGCGACCCCCGCTCCGTGCTGCTGGACGAGCAGGCAGGGATTGAGTCGGAGAAGCAGCTGGTACCCCTGGACTGGGATCGGCGTCACCAGCTCAACACGACGCTCACGGTCGGGCGTCCTGGGCAATGGATGGCCACGCTCACTGGACTCATGGGCACAGGATTGCCCTATACCCCCTCGTTGGCGGACGAACGAATCGGACTGGAAAACTCGGGCCGGCGGCGTGGTACGGCCACGTTCGATCTGTTTGCAAAGAAGGATCTGTCCATCGGCGGCCTCGCCGTATCCGCCTTCACCCGCGTCTTCAATCTGCTCGACACCCGCAACGAGATCCAGATATTCTCGGATACGGGACGCGCGTTCCCCAATCTGAGGTTTCTGCCAGGTGACGCGCAGGGATTGAACACCAAGGAGGAGTACCTCCAACGCCCCGACTTTTTCTCTGCTCCACGGCAGGTAACAATAGGCCTCTCAACGCGCTTCTGACATGATGAATACTCAGAAGATCAAACGAATCGCCGCACTGGCGGTGGGGTCCATTTGCCTGTTTCCGGTCCTTTCAGTTCACGCGCAACGGGTACCCGATCCGAATTACGGCAATCCGCGCCTGACCCAGTGGGGCGTGATGGACGGAAACCGTGTCCGCACCCTCTTTGCCAATCACGGTGAGATCGCGCGTTGGCCAGACCAGCCCTCTGGCGAGTGGCCAAAAGGATCCGGCCATTCCTACGTGGACGGCGTAGCATTGATTGTCTCGGTGAAGACCGAGGATGCGACAGGCGGGCTCATTTTTCCCCAAAGCACCAACTATCGTGAGTTCATCGATCGGGATCCTGAGACCAAGGAGGCGTGGGGCTGGGCTCCCCTCCCCGGCTATTCCAATCCCAGGCAGGTGTCCCCGGCCCGAAGTGACGATGCCAAGACCTGGCCCTCGGAATGGCCCGACCGTCCCGTCAGTTGGGCGGGCCAGTGGAACGGCTTCTTTGGGCGGGGCGTCCAGAATGCGGATGTAGAGACCTATTTTGTCATGGACGACAGTTCGGACCGGGAGTGGATCGAAGACCCGCACCGTTTCTTCCCATGTCCCGGCGATGATCAGCGGGGCGGCCTGGGTCTGGAGGTGTCTGTGCGCGGATTCCAGTGGAATCACGCGTTGGCCCAGGATGTCATTTTCTGGCTCTACGAGATCACCAATGAGTGTGAGGTAGACTATGACGAGGTCTATTTCTCGCAGTACATAGACTGGGGAGTCGGCGGAACGGATGATTCGGGCGATGATGAGGGTGCCTACAGCACCCTGCTCGACCTTGCCTTCGCCTGGGACTTCGATGGCAGAGGAACGCCGGGAAGATGGGGTCCGGTGGGAACCGCGGGGTACGCTTTCCTGGAGTCGCCCGGCAACTCCCTGGATGGAGAAGACAATGACGAAGACGGCATCACCGATGAACGCCGGGAAGGCGGACCGGGGCAACTCATCGAGGGAGGGGCAGCGATCCTGGCCTACGTCACAGCCAACTACAATCTGGCCGACTTCGAGGCTTTCTACGGGAAGGTCACGGACCGGCCCGCCTATCTGACCGGAAGATGGTGGACAGGCGACGAGGAAATGGACTGGACCGGGTTCCAGGACCTCAATGGCAGTGGCGAATGGGATCTTGAGGAACCGCTCTTAGACGACACCGGGGAGGATGGACTCGGCCCCACGGCGCCGAATTACCCTGGGAGGGATCGAGGCGAGGGTGATGGTCGGCCGACGGCGGGAGAGCCGAACTTCGACGCCCTAGACAAGGACGAATCCGATCAGATCGGCCTCACGGGGTTTGCCGTGTTTAACGTGCACGACTATCAGCTGACCAACGATGCCGAGAACTTCAGGATCTTCTCTCGTGCGCTGCCGCCACTCGACGACGTGGTACTGGAAGGCGGGCGAAACCTCGGGATGTTCTTTTCATCGGGACCATTCCCGCTTCGCGCCGGTCAGACGGAGCGCTTTTCCATGGCGCTGCTCTTTGCGGACAAGGATTTCACCGATCCTCGCGAGATGGCGAATTCGTCTCTGGCCAGGAAAAAAGAAACCGTGCAGCAGATCTACAATGCGGACTACCGATTTGCCCGGCCCCCGAACAAGGCAACGCTGACGGCCATCGCCGGGGACAAGCAGATCACACTGCTATGGGATGACGTGGCGGAGAAGTCATTCGATCCGTTCCTGAGGGAGTTCGATTTCGAGGGCTACATGATCTTCCGGTCCACGGAGCCGAATTTCGAGGAAAACCTGCTCATCACAGATGCATTTGGCAGTCGCGTCTTCCAGAAGCCGATTGCACAGTACGATCTGATCAACGGGCTGCGCGGCCCGCACCCCGTGGCGGTGAACGGAGTCCAGTTCAACCTGGGTGCGGATACGGGACTGAGGCACAGTTTCATCGATACCGACGTCGTGAACGGGCAGACGTACTATTATGCGATTGTTGCCTATGACAGGGGCTTCCTGTCGCGGAACGAGGCCGGAGTAGTGCAGACGGGCCCCGACGGTCTGGTGAGGGGCATATCGCCCAGCCTTACCACGGCCATCATCAAGAATGATGTGGCGGGCAATATCTCGCTCGATCTGAATACTGCGGTGGTTACTCCGCGCGCTCCCGCCGCCGGATACGTTCCGCCGGAACTGGAGGGTCAGATCACTGCGACGGTAGGAACCGGGACGATCGGGATCAGCATCGCATCGCCCGGCGCCGTCCAGCAGGCTTCCTACGAGCTGGCCTTCACGAATGAATCCATCTGGGAGAACGCCCCGGACGTCGGCTATCGGATGACAAATCTCACAACGGGTGTGGTGGTAGACGAGGGTCTCGTCACCAACGGGCAACTCGAGATTCCACCGCTGGAAGGGTTCCTGGTTGATATCCGAAACGCGACCGGAGTGGCCGTGATCGATTCCACAGTGAGGTACGTCGGCGACGGTGGAACCTTCATTCCGGTAGTCGGCAAGTCGACGATAGGGCCGCCGGAGGGTAGCGCAGCACCCGGAGGACGCCTGGTACGACTGCCCGCCGACTTCGAAATCGTGTTCACGGAGGCGATTGCCGATACGTCGCTTCGTCTGGCTTTTGGCATGTTCGCCATCCCCACCCCGTTCTACATAAATAACCTCACTACTGGAGAGCGGCAGCCGTTCGTGGTCATTGAAGACAACAATGACACCCGTGATCGGGCCTATGACCACGGCGAACTGATCGTCATTGTCTCGGGCGAGACCCCCGACGTCGAGCCTGTGCTCAGTGGCGGGAAGTGGCGCTCGCACTGGCAGGTCCGGATTGTGCCGCCCGATCCGCAGTTGGAACCCGATACCCCGATCATTCCCCCATCGCCCGGAACCACGCTGAGGTTTCGGACGACCAAGCCCTTCCAGACCGGGGACAAGGTCACCTTCTCGCTCCTGGCGTCGTCTTACTCGGCAGCCATGGCCGAGGCTGACATGGATGATATCATCGTGGTGCCGAATCCTTACGTCGCCACCAACTCGTTCGAGCCGGCCAATCCATTCCGGGCCGGTCGGGGAGAGCGGCGGATCTATTTCATGAATCTCCCGCAGAAGTGTACGGTTCGCATCTACACGGTCACCGGAAGTCTGGTGCAGACACTGGACCATGATTCTTTCCAGGACGACGGACAACTGGCCTGGGACCTGGTCTCCAGGGACGGGATGAACATCGCCTACGGCGTCTACATCTACCACGTGACCGCCCCGGGTGTGGGCGAGCACATTGGGCGATTCGCGGTTATCAAATGAGAAAGCACCTTCTCATAATCATGGCCCTGGCCCTTCCGGATATCTGCGAAGGCCAGAGTGTATCGAAAGTCGGCACGACAGTAGGTGAGTTCCTCCAGATCGGGGTAGGCGCGCGCGCGGCCGCTCAAGGAGGCGCGTTTGTCGCTGCCGTGGACGACATTACGGCGCTTTACTGGAACCCTGCCGGTCTGGCGCATATCGCAGGAACCGAAATCATGGTCTCCCATAGCGAATGGCTAGCCGACATCACCTTTGACTATGTCGGGATCGGAGTCAAGATGGGCGGCTTTGGAGTCGTGGGGATCTCACTGACCATGCTTGCGACGCCGGACATGCTGGTCCGCACGGTGGATCGTCAGGATGGTACGGGCGAGAGTTTCGATGCCGCAGATCTGGCGCTAGCCCTCACTTACAGCCGTATCGTGACAGACAGGTTCTCCGTGGGCGGGTCTGTTAAATACATTCACCAGCGGATATGGAACTCGGCAGCCTCCGGGTTCGCCTTTGACCTGGGCACCCAGTTCAGGACAGACTTCTTCGGTGGATTGACCATCGGAGCTTCGATTTTCAATTTTGGCTCCGAGATGCGTCTGGGAGGGAGAGACCTGCGAACCTTTGTGGATCCGGACCCCACCCAACTAGGCAATAACTCCCGTGTGCCGGCCAACTTTGAACTGGATGCGTTCGCCCTTCCGCTGAACTTTCAGTTCGGCATCACCATCCGTCCGATTGCGACCCGCATGCATCAGCTTATTGTCAGCGTCGACGGGCTTCACCCGAGTTCAAACAACGGAAGTGTCAACCTGGGGATGGAGTACGGGTACCAAGACCGCGTCCTATTCCGGACGGGTTACAAGGCGCTCTTTCTGACCGACGCCGAAGGTGGTTTTTCAGCAGGGTTCGGTGTCAAACAGCCTTTGTTTGATGGAAAGACGGCCAGGTTCGACTATGCCTACCGAGCCGTTGGACGTTTGGGTGGTGTGCATATCGTTGGCCTCGCCATGTCCTTCTAGGATGTGATGAGGAGCAGCCAACCAAACCGGACCACGCGGATTCTTTTCTTGGGATTCGTGGCTGCGGTGCTCTCCCTGGCAGGATGTGGAGCCTCTGAGGACATGGGTGAGTCCGATGATTCCATTGTTCGACTCGTCTACTGGTCGTCCCAGAACCCGGCCGAGCTGGAAATGGCGAGGATTCTCGTCGAGACCTGGAATGCCGAACACCCCAGAATTCAAGTGACAGTTCAGCCCCTACCGGCAGGGCAGTCGAGCGAAGAGGTGCTGCTGGCTGCCGTGGCGGCCGGGACCACGCCGGACATCTGCTCGAATATCTGGCCGGGGATTGTCGCAGATTTTGTCCGGGCTGACGGTGTCCTGGCGTTGGACGATTTCGCGGATTTTGATTCCCTTTACCAGAGTCGCATTCCGGAGAGCCTTCAGGACCGGTTTCGGGCCGAAGATGGACATGTATACCAGATCCCATGGAAATCGAACCCGACCATGCTGCAATACAACGTCAAACTATTTCGTGACGCCGGTTTCGAGAGCCCCCCCAGGACCTACAGCGGTTTCCTCGAGGCGGCTGAGCGCATAACCGCCGATACGGACGGTGATGGGTCGATAGACCGGTGGGTCGGTTATCGAAACATCCAGCCCATCTGGCACCAGCGCTATTTCGACTATTATTCGCACTATGTGGGCGCGTCCGGCGGCGGGTCTCTGTTCAGGAATGGACAACTGGTGATGGACACGACCGCATCCACCCAGGTCTACGGGTTCTTTCGGGATCTATACAGCGGCGGCTATTTTCCCAAAACCCGTTTTCAGGGTAATGCCTTCATCTTCGGGATCGTGGCGACCCAGTTTGTCGGACCCTGGAGCATTGCCTGGCTGGAAGAGAACGCGCCAGAAGATCTGGAAGTGGGGTACGCGCCGCTCCCGGTGCCGGATGACTACGAAGGTCCCGTATACACCTATGGTGACTATAAGAACATCGTGATATTCTCCAACACGAGGCATCCGAACGAAGCCTGGGAATTCGGCAAGTACCTGGTCAGCAAATCGTCGGACTTGATGCTCCTTGAGCT
>CAYXSE010000040.1:0-19826 GCA_964466675.1 uncultured Rhodothermales bacterium
AGTGGGATGCCCGCACGCTCGGATACTCGCTCCCTTCGGGCCTCTATGCCGTAGTTCTCCGATCCGGAAGCGAGACTAGGTCCGTTTTGGTGTCGAAGCAATAGGGGACGGATGGTGGTTGCCCACGCGGTCGATGGCACTTCCCCAGCGCTTCCACGCCGCCGCCCGCCCATACAGTCAGTGCAACGAGGCCGTTAAGGGTCCCAGTAATGCTTGAGAAGGCGCGGACTCACAGGACCTTACAACTGCATTGCGGTGCGCTCAGGCCCGGATCTGACCCGTGTGGACTTGAAACTGTTCGGCCAACTCGGCCGCTGTCCGGTTTCCACGGACTGCGGCCAGGGCCACTCGTGCCTTGAAGGCGGCGCTGTGATTCCTACGTTTGCGTCTCTCGTGCTGGGGTGGGGTTACAAGATGCGGAAGACTCTCATCTCTAAGGCAGGCCGATCAATTTGTGAGTTTGCAGACTGAGTCGCCAATGGGGGTGGGCCAGGCAGTAGGCCAGGGTAGCGCGCAAGTTGTAGTCGCCATCGGGCCCGTCCATGGGCTGGAGCGAGAAGTGGTCGAAAGACAGGTCCGAATACTGCTCGGGCCGAATGCCCTCCTGGGGGTAGACGAGTTTGAGCTCGTTGCCTCTCCGAACGATGAGGTTCTCTCCAGCCTTGGGACTCACACAGAGCCAGTCGATGCCGGCGGGCGGGGCGATCGTGCCGTTCGTCTCGACCGCAACCTCGAATCCCTGACCACTAAAGGCGGAGAGCAGGTCGTCGTCAACTTGGAGGAGCGGTTCACCTCCGGTGCACACCACGAATGGCCTGGGCGGCCAGGGCACATCTCCCGAGCCCGGGGCGGCCACGGGTACGCTTTCGGGGGCTTCCCGCCTGTGCCAGACGTCGGCGGCGGCGGTGGCTAGCGAAGTGGCACTTTCAAAATGACCACCGCCAGGGCCGTCCGTCCCCAAAAAATCGGTGTCGCAGAACTGGCATTTGGCGGTCGCTCGGTCCTGTTCACGGCCGGACCAGAGGTTGCAGCCGGAAAATCGAAGAAAAACGGCGGCCCGGCCCGAGTGAACCCCCTCGCCCTGAAGCGTGTAATAAATCTCTTTGACGGCGTATCCCATGGCGCGCGGCGAACGACCGGCGGGCGCACAGGTTCAGCGCCCGTGAGAAATCGCACGGGCAATTTTAAATTGCAGTCTTTGTGAGGTTTAAGGTTTCGCCCGCTCTGGTCGATGCCAACCCTTACTATTGGCGCGTGGGTCACGCGGCCCGAACATTGGAAGCAAGTTAGAGGTCGCATGCACATCGCGGTAATTGGAACGGGGTACGTCGGGCTTGTGTCCGGCGTGTGTTTCGCAGATACGGGATTCAGGGTCACCTGTGTCGATATTGATGAGGCCAAGATCCGGACACTCCGTTCCGGCAAAGCCACCATCTACGAGGCCGGCCTCGAAGGCCTGCTCCAGCGCTCCGTGCGCGAGCACAGACTCACGTTCACGACCAGTCTTCCCGACGCGGCCGAGGCGGCCGAAGTGCTCTTTCTGGCGCTGCCCACACCGCCTGGAGCCGACGGCTCCGCCGATTTGTCCTTCGTGCTGAAGGTGGCCGACGATCTGGGTGCTTATTGGGCCGCGCAGCCCGAGAGGAAGTACCGCGTGGTAGTCAACAAGTCTACCGTTCCCGTCGGGACAGCCCAAAAGGTTCGCACGGTGCTGGAGACACACGGATTGCTCGCCGGTGAAGACTTCGATGTGGTCTCGAATCCGGAATTCCTCCGCGAGGGTGTGGCCGTTACCGACTTCATGAAGCCCGAGCGGGTCGTAATCGGGACATCGAGCGAGCGTGCGGCGGAGATAATGCGGTCCATCTATGAGCCGTTCGTTCGCCAGGGAAATCCGATCCTGATCATGGATGAGCGGTCGTCGGAGATGACCAAGTATGCGGCCAACTCGTTTCTGGCGATGAAGGTGTCCTTCATCAATGAGGTGGCCAACCTCTGCGAGAAGCTGGACGCCGACGTGGACGAGGTGCGCGTGGGCATTGGCCTGGACAGCCGGGTCGGAAACAAGTTCTTGTACCCGGGCCTGGGTTTTGGAGGAAGTTGTTTCCCCAAGGATGTGCAGGCGCTCAAGCTGACGTCCGAGCAGGCCGGCTACAGGTTCGAAACCCTGGACGCGGTGTTGAACGTGAATCGCAGGCAACACAAGAAAATTCCCGGCTGGATCACGGATTATTTTGGCGAAGACCTGAAGGGCAAACGCCTGGCGGTCTGGGGTCTGGCCTTCAAGGCCAAGACCGACGACATCCGGGAATCGCCCGCGTTGGCAGTTGTCGATGCGCTCCTCGAGAAGGGGGCCACTATCCGCGCCTTCGATCCGGAAGCGATCGAGAACACGAAGCGGCGGATGGGCGACTCCATCGAATATGCCGAGGGCATGTACGATGCTCTCGATGATGCCGACGCGCTGGTCATCTGCACGGAGTGGCACGAATTCCGCCGGCCAGATTGGGACGAAATCGGGTCCCGGCTGAACCGGAAACTCATTTTTGACGGGAGAAACCTCTACAAGCCTACTCAGATGGCCGAAAAGGGCTACATGTATCTTTCCGTGGGCCGCCCACACATCACTAACGAAAGAGCCGAGAACGCATGAGCAAGGTCGCACTCATTACCGGTGTAACCGGGCAGGACGGAGCCTACCTCGCCGAGCTGCTCCTGGAGAAGGGGTACATGGTGCACGGCGTCAAGCGCCGATCGAGCCAGTTCAATACCCAGAGGGTGGACCACCTCTACCAGGATCCTCACGTGTCCGAGTCGAGGTTTCATCTGCACTACGGAGACCTCACCGACTCCACGAATCTGATCCGGATCGTTCAGGAAATTCAGCCGGACGAGATCTACAACCTGGGTGCGCAGAGCCATGTTCAGGTGTCTTTCGACACACCGGAGTACACGGCGCAATCGGACGCCGTTGGTGTGCTCAGGCTTCTTGAGGCCATTCGCATCCTGGGGCTCAGCGAGAAGACGCGGTTCTACCAGGCCTCGACCTCCGAACTCTTCGGAAAGGTCCAGGAAATTCCGCAGACGGAGCGTACACCGTTCTATCCTCGGAGTCCGTACGGGGCGGCGAAGCTCTACGGTTATTGGATTACGGTAAACTATCGCGAGGCGTACGGCATGTACGCGAGCAACGGGATTCTCTTCAACCACGAGAGCCCTCGGCGAGGGGAAACCTTCGTGACACGCAAGATCACGCGTGCTGCTTGCCGGATTGCGCTGGGTCTGGAGGACAAGCTGTATCTCGGTAACCTCGATGCCAAACGCGATTGGGGTCACGCCAAAGACTACGTCGAAGGGATGTGGCGCATTCTGCAGCATCCTGAGCCCGATGACTTCGTGCTCGCAACGGGTCGATGCACGACGGTTCGTGAGTTCGCCGAACTCTCGTTCCGCGCAGCAGGGATCGAGATTTCCTGGTCGGGATCGGGCGAAGCGGAGCGCGGAATCGACACGGCTACCGGTCGCGAGCTGGTATCGATCGATCCCCGGTATTACCGGCCGGCCGAGGTGGAACTCCTGGTGGGTGATGCCACGAAAGCGAAGGACGAGCTGGGTTGGGAGCCTACCTATACACTTGAAAGCATGATCGAAGAGATGGTGGCTTTCGATATGCAGCAGGCCAAGGCAGCCGCGGGCGCGGGTGCGGGCGCAGGGGGCCTGTAGTGCGGCTCGCTTCGAAAGAATCCCCAATCTACGTGGCCGGTCATCGCGGACTGGTAGGCGGCGCCGTGTGCGCCGAACTGGAAACGGCGGGATACGGCCACATTTTGACTCGAAACAGCTCGGAGCTGGACCTGCGCGACTCCGGAGCGGTGGCATCGTTTTTCGAGGAGGCGCGTCCCGAATACGTCGTTCTGGCCGCGGCCCGCGTGGGTGGAATCCTGGCCAACGACACGTACCCCGCCGACTTTCTCTACGACAATCTCGCCATCCAAACGAATGTTATCCGTTCCGCCCACCAGAACGGCGTCAAGCGCCTGATATTTCTGGGTTCGACCTGCATTTACCCGAAGCTGGCCCCGCAGCCGCTGAAGGAGGAATATCTGCTCACGGGACCCTTGGAACCGACGAATCAATGGTACGCGATCGCAAAAATCGCGGGCGTGAAGTACTGCGAGGCCCTTCGCAAGCAACACAATGTCGATTTCGTGAGCCTGATGCCGACGAACCTCTATGGTCCCGGCGACAATTTCGACTTGAAATCCAGCCATGTGCTGCCGGCGCTGTTGCGCAAATTCCATGAGGCGAAGGAGACGGGTGGTCCGGTGCAATTGTGGGGGACCGGTAAACCCCGGCGGGAGTTTCTCTACGTAGACGACGTGGCACGAGCCGTACGCCATGTACTGGAAATCCCGGAAGACGAACTACACCAGGCAGCACCGGGCGGACTACTCAACATCGGCCTCGGCCAAGACATCGAAATCGGTGAACTGGCGCTCCTGATAGCGGATGTTGTGGGCTACGATGGATCCATCGTCCATGACCACACTCAGCCGGACGGGACGCCGCGAAAGCTCGTGGACGTTTCTCGCCTGAGCGCGCTGGGTTGGGAGGCGTCGGTCGGCCTGAGAGAAGGTGTAGCGTTAACCTACGCTTGGTACCTGGACTCGCTGCGGCGAGTCTAGTAGTAGTACCCGAAGAGGATCATCATCTCGTCCTCGCTTCGGAACCCGAAGCCAAGAATCTGATCGGTCGTGTTGTTGTAGGTGGCTACGAGTCGGATAGCGTCGCCGGCGTTGATCTCCAGAGGCGGGTCAAGCTCAAGAATGGGTGGATGCTCCCAATCGAGCGCCCTGTAGACCACCTCGCCGTCTCTGGGGCCACCTTCCAACTCGACGCGGAACTCGATCATGTGCTGGTGCGCGTGCGAGAAAAGCTGAAACACCTGGACGCGCTCGCTCATCGTGAAGCTCTTGGTCACCGTTGTCACTCGCTTCGGAGGCAATACCAGATCCAGGTTGTTCAGATTCAGGACCTTGGCCTTGCGCTGGATGGAGGCCGGGTTGGCGTACTGGAGGTTGATGTGAATCTCGCCGTCCCGCGTCTCGTCCGTACGGTTTATGTAGTGTGGATTGATGTCGAAGCTTGTTCCAGGGTCCAATTCCAGGGCCACGCCGGGTGGAAAGCGGTAATCCATGATGGGCCACTGAGTGCCCGAGAGGAACACGTGGTACTGCATCTGCCTCAGCACATTCGTATTCAGGGATCCGTTATCCCGCCGCAGGTCGCGGATCTGCCCGACCAGGGGGAGAGATGGTGCAGCGTCCGAGAAGGTATACAGAATCAGGTGGTGGCTCCCGGTGGTCATGGACATGGTCACCCGGTCCACGAGCACCCGCTCAGTTGTTTCGGCAGGGTCTCGGTAGAAGAATTCGCGTTCGAAGTTCGGCTGAACTTCGAACGGGCCTAGTCTGAGAGACAACCCTTCCGACGGCGCAAGAAGGGGCAGAGGCTCGAAGAAATATTCCCGATACACCGAGGTGTCTTCGAGGACGACAGCATCGGCCACTACCCCCGTCTCCGGCGCGCCTGCCAGGAGCCAGCGCCGGATGAGGCCTAGTTCACCGAACGTGAGCGGACCGTCACCGAGAGGCATGAGCGCCCCAAATTCCGAGTGCTCCTTGAACAGGTGGTCCTGTTGCGGAGCGTTGATCTTCTCCCAGAAAAAACTGGCATGAATGTCGGTCCCGGCGCTGGTGTGCACGCGAAGCAAGCCCGCCGCCTTGGCTGCGGCGTTCGTTGGCACCACGCCCGCAAGCTGGTCGTAGGCGACGTCCGAAGTCAGGACCAGGCCGGACTGAATGGCCAACGCGGAACCGGCCGTGTGGCAGGCCTCCGTGCATTTCGGTCCGAGAATCCGGGTCTGGATCACATCCCAGGTTGAGGCTTCGTCGTCGTCTTGCGCATTACCTGAGTCACAGGAGGCAAGAAGAACGGTGAAGACGAAGAGCGTGGCCAAGTATCGCATGGGCCACACAATGCGGACAGATTGTCATGGTTCCGAGGCGTCTATTCTTAGCGGCTTCATTCGGCGTCGTGCTAGCTTCCCCGAACCGAAAACCACTCCGAAAAGGGCCACATGGATCTCAATGGAAACACGTTTCTAGTCACCGGCGGAGGTTCGGGACTGGGCGCCGGGACCGCAGAACGATTCTCCGCAGCCGGGGCGAGCGTCGTCATCGCGGACATCAACGAAAAAGCGGGCGCAGAGACCGCTCAGCGAATCGGCGCACGCTTTATCCGGACAGACGTAACGGACGGCGAATCGGTGCAGGCGGCCATAGACCTGGCGGGAGACAATCTCAGAGGGGTGGTGAACTGCGCGGGCATCCTGATTGGCAGAAAGACCCTGAGCCGCCGCGGCGCGCACGACCTAGAGAGCTTCGCGCGCGTGGTCGAGGTGAACCTTATCGGAACGTTCAACGTGATTCGCCTCGCCGCGGCTGCCATGGCTCAAAACGAACCCGTCGAAGACGGCGAGCGGGGTGTGGTTGTCAACACGGCGTCGGTGGCCGCCTACGAGGGTCAGATCGGCCAGGCCGCCTATTCCGCGTCCAAGGGCGGGGTTGTCGGGATGACCTTGCCCATCGCCCGAGACCTGGCTTCGACCGGGATCCGGGTCGTGACGATCGCTCCAGGGATTTTCCTCACGCCCATGGTCTCAGGCATGCCCGATGAGGTTCAGGCGTCGCTGGCCGAGCAGATCCCCTTTCCGTCACGGCTCGGAACGCCCGCCGACTACGCCTTTTTGGCCCAACACATCGTCGAAAACCGCATGATCAACGGTGAGGTGATTCGCCTGGATGGTGCGATTCGTATGGGGCCGCGCTAGCCGGCTTCCGGCGGTCTTGGGTCATTTTCCCATCCCGTACGCTCGGAGCATGAGGCGGACGAAAAACCGGCGCGCTTTGGTAGTCGGAGGGTGGAAGAGCGATGCGAGGCTGAATCTCCAGTGCTGGCGCAGGACGGCTCTCTGGTTGGAGAACTCGAGGAACCCCCAGTGCCCGTGACCGCGTCCGATCCCGCTGGTTCGGATTCCGCCAAACGGCAATCCTGGGTGCGCAAACTGAAGCAGCGTGTCGTTGATGGCTACGCCGCCGCTTTGTGTCTCATCCAGGAGTCGGCGGACCGTGGAGGTCGTCCTTGAGAAAATATAGAGTGCGAGGGGCGGTTGCCGACTGTTGATGGCAGAGATGACTTCGCCCAGATCTCGATAGGGAAGGACGGGAAGGATCGGGCCGAAAATTTCTTCCTTCAAGACGTCGGCGTCCGGGGAGACTTCCGTCAACACGGTAGGGCTGAGGAACCGGGTTTTTGCATCCCCGACGCCGCCCACAACCACCTTCGCTCCCGTGTCTATCGCATTCTCGCACATCCGTACCATGCGGGCATGATGGTCATCCGAGATGAGCCGAGCGTAGTCCGGGGAGTCTTTGCCGCCCCCGAACATGGTCCCGATCTGACGCTCCAGTTCCCCAATGAAGCGGTCGTGGACCCGCTCATGCACGAACACATAATCCGGGGCGATACAAGTCTGTCCCGCGTTGGAAAACTTGCCGAAAGCTATGCGGCGAGCAGTCTGCGTCATGTCCGCGGTCTCGTCGACCACCGTCGGCGATTTTCCGCCCAGTTCAAGCGTGACGGACGTCAGGTGCTTGGCGGCGGCGGCCATGACGATGCGGCCGATTCGGGGGCTGCCCGTGAAATAGATGTGATCGAAAGGAAGCTCGAGAAGCCGCTGAGAGACCGTGGCATCGCCTTCAAGAACGCACACCTCGTCCGTCTCGAAACAGGAGGCCAGGATCTCCCTGACCATGGTCGCGACTCTCGGCGCGTACTCGGAGGGCTTCAACACGATAGAACATCCAGCCGCGATGGCACTCACCACGGGACCCAGCGTGAGCGTTACCGGAAAATTCCACGGCGCGATGATCAGCGCCACTCCTTTGGGATCGATCCTGATCTGATTGTTGGTCCCCCAGAACGCGATCGGATTCGAGACCTTCTTGGGCCGCATCCAGCGGCGAAGGTTTCGAATCGCGTGGTCGATTTCGAAGGCCACAGGCCCTATTTCGGACAAGTCTACCGCGGTACTCGGCTTGGAGTAATCGCCACTAAACGCCTCGTGCAGCTGTCCTCTGGCCTGATCCAACGCCCTCCGCAGTCGTTTGAGGCGGGCTATGCGTTCGCTCGCGGACTCCCGGCGCAGACGTACCGCTCCCCGTTGCATTCTGGCGAGGAGGTCGGCGTTGACCTGGACCTGCTCCGTTTCCAATTCTTGCATTCCTTCGCGGACCAAAAAAAGCGGGTGAGTGGACGATACAGACGGGAGAGGACTCCGGGCAAGCCGGTAGCCAAAACGAGTTGATAGGCGCGACAGACCTTGCCTTGGGCCGCATCAATGTAGCCGCCCGAGGCTCGAACCCTGTTGGTGCCCTGGCGTTGTGCTTTCGAGTCAATCCCACCCCATGCCCGACCTCGAACAGCTCATCGATCAGGCCGAAGCCCTGCTGGAGCCAATCCTACGGCTTACCCCGGCGGAGCCAAGCCCAACGCTGACACGGGTCCTGGGCGTCCCGGTATGGCTCAAGCTGGAGTGTCTGCAGGTTACCGGCTCCTTCAAGATTCGAGGGGGCTATTTCGCCCTCGCCAGGCTCGGGGACGGCTCGCCGCGGGGAGTGGCAACGTGCTCTGCCGGAAATCACGGGATAGGGCTGGCGCATGCCGGACGACTCCTGCACGTTCCGGTCACCATCTACGTGCCGGGGAGCGTGGACCCCTCCAAAGCCAGGCATCTGCGCGAGATGGGCGCCAGCCTCGTCATATCGCCGTTCGATGGATTCGACGATACGGAAGTGTGGGCCCTCGAACAGGCCGAAGAGGCGGCCCTGCCGTTCATAAGCGCGTACGATGATCCCGTGATTCTTGCGGGCAACGGGGGGACGCTCATGCGCGAAATTCGCCGGCAGGTCCCGGAGGTGGAAACCATTGTCTGCCCGGTAGGCGGCGGCGGGCTGCTTGGGGGCATCGCATTGTCTGGAGCGGCCCCTCCCCGCCTGGTGGCCGCGCAGCTTTCGGCCAGCCCGTCCCTGGTCCTGTCCATGGAAAGGGGGGAGGCGGTCACACGGCTTCCGACCGTGAAGACTTTGGCCGGTGGGCTGGAAGGTGGGATCGGGCGCGCCGGGTTCGAGGCGCTTCGCGATTCTGTAAGCCAGACCGTCCTGGTGGGAGAGGACGAAATCTGGGAGGGGGTCCGCTGGATGTTCAGGGCGCACCAGTATATCATCGAGCCGTCGTCGTCGGTGGCGATCGGAGCGTGCTTGAATCCGAGCATCCAGGTCACGGGGCCAACCGTGGTGGTGATTAGTGGCAGAAACGTGTCCGAGGAGACCTTACAGAGAATATTTCGGCCATCCCGGGCTTAGGTGTCGGAACTGTGCTATTTAAGAACTTGAGCTAGCTCCTCTAACTTCGTGGCAGAAACGTGAAACGCTCCATTCTTGTTGGCCTCCTTCTCGTCGTGGCACCCACCCATACGTCATTCGCCCAGGAAATGACGTCGGATGTGGCCCCGACATCCGTGGAAGCCCGCGCCCGATCCGTTTCGATTCGGGGGGCGCTGCTGGCGTCCTCCCGGGTCTCCAACGTAGAATTTCGGAGCGTGGGGCCCACCGTGATGAGTGGTCGCGTGGTAGATATCGACGCCTGGGAGGAGGATGCGACACATTTCTACGTGGCCTACGCGTCGGGCGGGCTGTGGCGGACCGAGAACAATGGGGTTACGTTTGACCCTGTGTTCGACAACCAGGGCGTGATGACGATTGGCGATATCGCCGTCGATTGGTCCGCCGGTCCGGGCAGTGCCGCGACCATCTGGGTAGGGACAGGCGAAAACAACTCGAGTCGTAGCTCCTACGCGGGCGACGGAGTCTATCGCTCCGCCGATGGGGGCGAGACCTGGGAGCACAAAGGTTTGGAAGGGACGCAGCGCACGGGTCGCATCGTCATCCTGCCCGGCGATCCTTCCACGGTGTTGGTCGCGGCCCTTGGTCCGTTGTACCACGCGAGCGGCGACCGCGGCGTCTACAAGACGACGGACTCCGGACAGACCTGGCGCAAGGTGCTCTTCGTGGATGAAAATACCGGCGCTGTGGACCTGGTGGTCGACCCTGGCAACTCCGATGTCTGGTATGCCGCGATGTGGCACCGAGAGCGGCGCGCCTGGAATTTCGTGGAAGGCGGCGAAGGCTCGGGAATCTACAAGAGCATGGATGCTGGGGAAACCTGGAATCGGATCTCGACGCCAGAGAGCGGTTTTCCAACGGGGGAAGGCGTCGGGCGAATCGGCCTCGCGGTGTCGCCGCAAAATCCCGACATCGTGTATGCGCTGCTTGACAACTATTATCGACGGACGGCGGACGAGGATGATGACGATGCGCTGACCCGCGATGATCTGAGGGAAATGTCAGACGACGACTTTCTCGCCTTGGATGACGAGGACGTGGAAGACTACCTCCGCGCCAATCGATTCCCCCAGAAACACGACGCGGCCAGCGTAAAAAAATTGGTGAGGTCCGGTGAGATCTACCCCGTCGCTCTCGTCGAATTCGTGGAAGACGCCAACTCGTTGCTCTTTACCACCAGCGTTATCGGCGCGGAAGTTTACCGGTCCGATGACGGGGGCGAGACCTGGGCAAAGACTCACGAAGGTTATCTGGACAGCGTCTACAACTCCTACGGGTACTATTTCGGAGAAATACGGGTCGCGCCCGACACCCCGGATCGGATCTACATCATGGGTGTGCCCTTTCTACGGTCCGACGATTCGGGCGCGAGCTGGCGCAGCATCGGGGGCCCGGGTGTGCATGTTGATCACCAGGCTTTATGGGTGAACCCTCGGCGGATCGGACACTTGATCAACGGCAACGACGGAGGGTTGAACGTGAGTTGGGACGATGGTGAGAGCTGGTTCAAGCTGAACACGCCGTCGGTCGGGCAATTCTACAGCGTCCAAGTTGACGATGCCGAGCCCTACAATGTGTACGGTGGCCTGCAGGACAACGGGGTTTGGGTCGGCCCAAGCACCTATTCGGCCAACCGGGGTTGGTACGGGACGGGGCGCTATCCGTACCGCCGGATCGCGGGCGGAGACGGCATGCAGGTGGAGGTGGACACGCGGGATAATTCAACTGTCTACACGGGCTCCCAGTTCGGAGCCTACAGCCGCATAAATACCGAGGCCAGCGGACGGCAATCGGTCCGCCCACAGCACGAACTGGGAGACCGGCCGCTTCGATTCAACTGGCAGGTCCCCATTCATCTCTCCCGCCACAACCAGGATATTCTCTACTACGGAGCGAACCGGCTCTACCGGTCGATGCGGCAGGGAGAGGACATGGAGGCCATTTCGCCCGATCTCACCAAAGGTGGGCGGCAGGGCGACGTTCCCTACGGAACGCTGGCCACCATCGACGAGTCGCCGCTGAAATTCGGCCTGATCTACACGGGTTCAGACGATGGATATATCCACGTCACCGAGAACGGAGGCGCAACCTGGGCCCGCATTTCGGATGATCTCCCTCAGGACCTGTGGGTCAGCCGGGTCGAGGCGTCCAACCACGCGGAAGGGCGGGTCTACGTGACGCTGAATGGCTACCGATGGGATCACTTCGACGCGTATGTCTTCGCATCAGATGACTTCGGACAGAACTGGACCAGAATCGACGATGGGCTTCCAGGCGAGCCGGTGAACGTAATCGTCGAGGACCCCGAGGTGGAGGATATTCTCTACGTTGGAACGGACCATGGTGTGTATATGAGTCTCGATCGAGGCCGCACTTGGGACGTATTCGCAGCCGGACTGGCCGGAGCGCCCGTTCACGACCTGAAGGTGCAGGCTCGCGAAAAAGACCTGGTGGTGGGAACCCACGGCAGGTCTATCTACATCGGGAGTCTCTCCGAGGTGCAGCAGCTGACGCCGGCGGTGACCGATTCGGACCTGCATCTTTTCTCCCTGGAAGACGTCCGGCACAGCACCTTCTGGGGGAGACAGTTCAGTCAGTTCGGTACACCAAACACCCCGTCGATTGTGGTGCCCTTCTGGTCCGGCACGGCTGGCTCAGGGACGCTGAAAATCATGAACTCGGATGGCGAGGTGGTGGCGGAGCTCGCGTTGGAGATTGATCTGGGTTTGAACTATGCCGAATATGACCTGTCGGCGACGAACGTCGATGCGCTCTCAGGCGAACCCGAAGCCGGCGACAACGGCGTGACTTACCTCACGCCCGCGACCTATACGCTGGAAATTTCGGTAGGTGGTGCGTCGGAGTCCGGCGATTTGAAGATTGCCGAACCGCGCGGCGGCGGGCGATTTCGACTTCCCCAAGCACTCCCAGGTATCAAGTAATGCCAGGTGGTGGCAGGCCGCGCCAGGCCTCCGCTCACAATCCGCGCATGGTGAACTGACGGGCGAAGAACGCCTTGAACGGCGGTTTGAGGATGATCCTCGCGGCCGCGCGAACGACGGGCGACAGGAGTCCTGGCCGGCCGAAGACCATGTTGAACTCCGCGCGCCGCGCCGCACGCTTCGCGGTCCTTCGACGCTCCAGGGAATAGTGGGCGAAGAGGTCTCCCAGGCGGCTGGGGTCCTCCAGAGCCTGGCCCAGCACACGAGCCGCGGCGCGGCTATCCAACCAGCCCAGGTTCATGCCTTGACCACCAATCGGGCTGATGACATGCCCGGCATCTCCGGCAAGTAGCACGCGACCGGAAGCCATGGTCGAGGCCAAAAATCTGTACGCCTGGAACCCGCTCCTCATCTGGGCCGATGCCGGGTCAACCCGGATGCCCGTCCGTTGCACCACAAGTTTGCAGATCGTGCCCGCATCCGGTTGGGGGACGAACAACGGAGTCCGCGCCACCCAGCGCCGGACGCCGCCGGGAAGCGGGAACGATTCTACGAGACCTTGAGACGTGAGGAAGATCACGGCTCTCGGCCCGAATTCGGTGTCATCCCGGAAATCGCCCATTACGAAGGCATCTTTGTACTGTCCGCCGTGCCAGTCGATCGCCGAGGCTTGCCGGACGAGACTGTTCTGCCCATCGCATCCCACCAAAAACCGACCATGGATGGGCTGGCCTTCGTTGGTGCGGACTTCGACGCCTGCCTCATGCTGCGTGACGGAAACCACCTGAACGCCCCGCTGAAGCACGCCAGGACCCAGGGCGTGCAGCCGGTCTTCCAAAATCTGCTCGGTCTGGTATTGGGGAATGGCCAGAATGAACTCGAAGGGTGGCGGCCCAGCATCCAGCGAGAGAGTCCCCATGCGCAGCGAATTCGAGAAGGCGATGCCTTCCCGGATCGAGACTCCGCGATCCACGAGTTCGCCAGCCACCCCGATCTCGGCCAGCGCTTCCAGCGCCGGAGCATGGATGCCTATGGATCGGGAGTGGCGCGTGGGTTCGGTCCGCTTCTCCAGCAAACGGCAGGAGATCCCCAACTGTGCCAGTCTGCACGCCAGGTCCAGCCCAACCGGCCCGGCTCCCACGACAATGACATCGACCCGGTCCGGGCCCGAGATCGGCGAATCGCTCACTTCCTGTGGAGCGCCAGCAGGCGATACGGAAAGAGCGTTTCCGCCCTCCAACCGCGGGGAAGCAGCTCTCCCAGCTCCGGACGCGTGTAGGATCGCCGGATCGACGTCAGTCCGTCCGGCCTAATAAAGGAACCTCGAAATCCGGCACCGATGACCGAAAATCCAGCGTAGGCCAGGTCATCTCGGAGGATGTCATTGTGAATGACGGCGCATCCGGCCATTTGCTCCGAGTCCGAGACGAGGGCGTCCAATTCGTCCGCCGTCAGATGATGAAGCAGGTTGTTGGAGATCACAAAGTCGAAGGACTGGCCCTCCTGGGCCAACTGAGTAGACGTTCGCTCCAGGCAATTCACTCGCGGTCGTAGCTTGGCGTACCGAATGGCCCTGGGATCAGGATCCACTCCCGTCACGGTCAGCGTGAGCCCCTCGACCTCGGCCTTGTGAGCCAGGTATTCCGGTACGTCACCTCCTCCGCAACCGATGTCAACGAGTGTCGCCGGTCCTTCGACGAGGCGAGGTCGAATCCATCGGCGGTAGATTCGTCCCCAACCCGCCAGCATCCGATTCACCGCACCAAAATGGTAGTAGGTCTTGTCGAGGGCTGCCGCGTCACAATTCGGATCGTCCATGTTCTCTGCAAGATCCGCGCGTCTGGTATTTAGGAGAATCGCAGGCACTCATACCACCCGAAAAAGCGCGCTTTCAACCGTCAATCCGGGTCCAAAGGCCATCGCGTAGCCGAGTTCGCCTTCCCTCATATCCTGAGTTCGGAGGGCCTCTTCCAGGACAAAGAAGATGGTCGCGCTGCTCATGTTGCCGTACCGGGAGAGCACGGATCGGGAGGGCGCGAGATCCTCCGGGCTCAGTCCGAGCGCCTCTCCCACGTGGTCCAGAATGGCCCGTCCGCCAGGATGGACCCACCAGCGCGAGACGCCAGCTCGTGCCACGTTATTCTGTCCGAGCAGGTCATCCACGATACTCCCGATGTGGGCTCGGAGAACACGAGGCACGTACGTGGAGAGCACCATCTCGAACCCCTTGTCTCCTATTCGCCATGCCATGTGGTCCTCACTGTCCGGAGCAAGGTGACTCACAGAATGAACCAATTCAAGTGCAGCGTTCTCGCTCGGTCTGGCGCTGACGACGGCGCCGGACGCTCCATCGGCGAAGACCGAGGATGCGATAATGTTGTCAATAACCTCGGAGGGCTCCAGGTGGAGTGTGCATAGCTCCAGACACACTACCAGCACGACGGCGTCGGGATCTGCCTGGCAAAAGGCGTCCGCCATCCTCAGCGCCGGGAACGCCGCATAACAACCCATGAAGCCGACATGGTAGCGCTGGGTCGAAGGATGCAGTCCGAGTTCCCTCACGATATAGTAGTCCGGTCCCGGCGCGAAGAATCCCTACACGACACGGTGATTACATGCGTGACATCCCCCGCCACGAAGCCCGAAGACGCCAGAGCCCGCCGGGCCGTCTCCACATACATAGGCTTCGCGCACTCGACGTATTTGTCGTTTCGCTGCCCGGTGGATGGACTCAAGAACGCGCCGGTATCCCGATCAAAAAACAGTCCGTCCCCGTCCCCAGGCCGGTATCCGCTGATTACCGAGTGGCGAGTCTCGATCCCAGAATGCCGAAAAGCCCGCTGCGACAATCGAAACCCGCGGCCACCTTCCTCAAGCTCATTCCGCAAAACCTCCCCAATCTCCTCCTGAGCATAGGCCCCATCGGGCACCTGAGTAGCCACCCCATGAACAAAAACGGAAGCCGACACTAGTCCGTCGCCGTGTGCACTTCTGCCGGTGGGCGATCCGATGTGTCTTCTTCCTCCACGCCTTCCCCCACGCCGACGCGAGTCAGTACGGGCTCCTGAGCCTTTAGGTGCGCCCACCATCGGTCGCGGTGGGTTTCGAAGTCCGCGAGGAGGATTTCCGGGAGCGGCTCTACGGAAGGGAGGTCCTCTCTCAGGTGGTCCACCTGTTGTCCGTTCTTCCAGAATCTGTAACAGACGTGAGGGCCAGTGGCGAGCCCCGTCGACCCAACGAATCCTATCACCTGGCCCTGTTTCACCGCCACGCCGGGGCGTATGCCCGACTTGATCTTGGTCATGTGCAGGTACTGCGTCGAGTAGGTGCCATTGTGGCGGATCTTGACGAAGTTGCCGTTCGCACTCCCGAACCTTGCGTCTGTTATCACTCCGTCGCCCGTGGCCTGGATGGGCGTTCCGTAAGCGGCGGCGTAGTCTGTGCCCAGGTGTGCTTTATAACGCTTTTGCACTGGATGGAAGCGCCGCCCAGAGTACCGCGACGAGATCCGCTTGTACTCAACAGGCGCTATCAGGAAGGCTTTTCGCAAGCTGTTGCCTTCTTCATCATAATATTCTTCCGCCTCACCGTTGGAGAATAGGTAGGCCTCGTGATCTCGCCCTCCATGTTGGAAGTGGGTGGCCAGGACGCGTCCGATTCCCACGCGCTTGTTGGATACGAATTTCTCTTCGAAGGCGACCGTGAAGCGGGAGCCCGCCTGGAGGCGATAGAAATCGATTTGCCATGCGAACACCTCGGAGAGCCGAACGGCCAGGAGGGGATCGACGCTCGCCGACTGGAGGGTCTCGTAAAGCGAGCTCTTGATGATGCCGGACACTGAGCGGGTTGTGGTACGCACCTCGCGCTCCTCGACGCGCGCGTGCAGGCTGTCACCGAAGTCGAAAACGACGTATCTGGTGGCGCTGGCCTCGTAGATGGCGAGGGCCACGTCGTGCAGCGAGTCGCTGGTCTGATAGACGTGGAGGTCGTGTCCGGGGAGGAGTTTCCGAATGTCGAAGACGGGCCTGGCGGCCTGGACCAGATTCCCGATGATTTCCGCCGAGACCGGGAATGGGTCCATGAGGTCGGAGAAGGTGTCGCCGCGACGTATGGCCTCGATGGAGACGGTGTAGCGGTCCATCTCCACGCCGAACTGGTCGGACAGTACGACGGGTTCAATGGGGGCGGCTGGCGGCGCCGAGACCGGCGGGCGGAGGCCGATGTACGCGAGGGCACCGGCCATGAGGAGAAAAGAAAGTGGCGCGAGAAATCTCATATGGAGCTGGCTCGGGCGCGGTAGCGCTGCTAACGGATTCGTGTAACAGCCGAAGCGCTAACTCCCGATTTCGTTTCCATTCTGATCAAATAAGTCCCGGTTGGGAGGGAATTGGCGGCGAATGCCAAGTCGGTCGGGCCGGCGGGCAGGATTCCGTCAGCGAGGACGGATACCGTTCGGCCCAGGAGGTCGGTCACTACCACTCGGACGATCTGGGCCTCGGGTAGCATTACCCTGATTCGGGTATCGGCCAGGAACGGGTTCGGGAAAGCCTGAATCGATTCGTTGGGGACCTCGGGCGCTGATTCTGTCGCTACCGGGGCTGCCGTGCCAGTGCCCTGGGTGATGGCGAAGACGTGGCCGGCGGGGATCTCAGTGAAGCTGTCCTCGGCGGAGCCGCCCCAGTAGACGGTGACGCGGTCCGCGGTGCTCGCGTCTCCCAGCCCGAAATGAACGGTCCCGCCGCTCTGCGAACAGAAGCTATCGCCTCCTGAAACGAATCCGCTCAGCGTCTTGTCGCCGACCTGGACCACGATTCGGGCACCGATAGCGTCCCGGTTGGAGTCCGTCCCGGTCAGCGTGATTTTCAGCCAGTTGCCGGGATTCTCGGTGACGCCTTTCAGGAGCCGGATGGAGCCGTCGTGCGTCGGGAATACCAGGTCCATGCGTCCGTCGAGGTCGTAGTCCAGGGTGGTCAGCCCCTGAGCCTCCACGTAGAAAGAGGCGCCGGCGGAGACGGATTGGTCATAAAACCACGAGTTCCGGTTCTCGTAGAGCAGGGTCTTCGTGCCATCGAACCCCGAGGTGGAAACGACGAAGAGGTCCGGATCCAGGTCGTTGTCGAAGTCCGTGAAGACGGTGCCCCATGACATCCCGTTTCGCCAGGCGCCCAGCGCATCGGTCATCATTTCGAATCCCTGGCCCTGCAGATTCCGGTACAGGCCCGCCTCGCCGATGCGGGTCACGTAAACGTCTTCCCATCCGTCGCCGTCCACATCGCCGATGGCAATGCCCATGCTGTTGCCGGACCCGACGTTGTCGAACGCCGTGGTGGCGGCCTGGTCGATCAGCGGCAGATACCCGAGGTTCCGATGGAGGCGGCTCTTGGTGACGCCGTCGTGCACCACGAACAGGTCTTGGCTTCCGTTATGATCGTAATCGAACCAGGTGGCTTGCATGGCCACTGCCTGCGTGGGCCCCGTCATGCCCGCTTGGGCCGTGGTGTTCTGGAACTGGCCGTTCCCCCTATTCTGGTACAGGATGTCTGGCCCGTGGTCTATCGCCAGGAAAAGGTCAACGAGTCCATCCTGATCGTAGTCGCCGAAGGCCAGCGAGGCGGCCTTCGCATCGGGAGAGATGCCGCTCATGACGCTGATGTCTTCGAAAGTGCCGTCGCCGAGGGCGCGGAAAACCTTGTTTGGGCCGTTCGGGCCTACGATCACCAAGTCGGACCAGCCGTCGTTGTCGATGTCCGCCCAGCCGGGAGCGGCGTACCCGCCACCCAGGCTAAGGCCGGCCTGCTCGGTGACATCCTCAAACGTGCCATCGCCTCGATTCCTGAACAGGGCGCCCGACCCCGTAGATGCGGCGACGAATAAATCCGGCCAACCGTCCTTGTCGTAGTCGTGGACGGCAACGCCGTGGCCTTTGCCGTCGAGCGTCATGCCTGCCGACACCGTTACGTCCTCGAAGCGAAGACTCTGGGCCGCGGCCGGGACCGCGAGGAGGATGGCTATGAGAGTGAGCGTGGCGCGCACGGGTTGGCCGGTTGCAAGCAGGACGGTGGGAAAATAGGGATTGGAGGGGAGCGCGGCCAGGGCGAAACCGAGTGATCTGGCCGGGGCAGTGATGGCCGGATCAGCCGGCCGCGTCCAATGCTTGAAGCACCCGCTTGACGCGAGCGTCGTCCGGTTGCCTCAGGAGGAACTGCCGGAGAACCTCGGTTGCCGCGAGGGTGTCGCCCAACAGCGCATGCGACCGGCCGAGTTTAAGGGCATAGTCGGAGTTATCCGGATCCATCCTGGCGGCGCGTCCGAAGGCTTCCTTCGCGGGCTCGTGGTGTCCCAGAGCGGCGTGGATGTCACCCATCACCTCGCGGACGGCGGCAGACTCTTCCCGTTCCGTCGCGGCGCCGTAGTAGACCAGCGACTCCTCGGCGCGGCCCTGCCTGAGTAGGAGTTCTCCCGCCTCCGCGTACGGACCCGGCAGGAAGGGATATTGTTGAATCTGGGCAAGGGTCGTCAGTAGGGCAGCCTTCCTATCACCCCGGGCCGTTTGCATCTCACGAAGTTCAGAGGTGGCTTCGAACCATGAGGTCTCGTCCCTGAAAAGTCTTAGCGTTAGTGCATGGAGGGGGGTTGTCGCGGTCAGCGTGTCGGTCCAGATGGTGCCGGGAGGTTTGAAGGGCCAGCCTCCTTTCAGTTGTTGGACGCGGAAAAGGCCGAAAAGGGAGTCGATGGGGGTTACCAGCACTTCCTTGCGGGCCTCGGCGATGGGCACCGGCGTCCAGCTCCCGATCTCTCCCGCCGCGGCAAGTCCCTGGTAGAAGGCGTCGGCGATGATGAAGTAGCCGTCCGTGTTTGGATGCAGGTGCTCCAGCATGAGCGTGCCGTCGATGGCGCCCCCGGGAGAACTCTGGGACAAAGCGCGTCTGGCATCGACCACGAAGCCCCCGCCGGCCGCGGTTTCTGCACGGATTATGTCGTTGAGGTCTTCCGATGCCCTGAATCGCAACCGGTCTCGATCCTTGGCTTTGACGTACGCTTCCCGCGCTTCTTCTGGCCGCTCCATCTGGTCTAGCGCTCGGCCTCTCAGGAAGTGGACATCGGCCGCGAGGGAGTCGCCGTCGGCGAGCAAATCCAGGAGGCGAAGGGATTCTTCGGCTTTACGCTCAGTGAGTAACGTCAAGGCCTCTCGCATCCGGCCATTCCACCGCGCGGGGTCGTGATCTTCCTGAGGTGTCGACGAGAACGGCGGATGATCCCGCTCGTTGCTGGCGATGGTGGCCACAAATACCGGGACGCCCTCAGATCCATAGGCCTCCAGAAGGTCCCGAAGATTCAATCTGAACTGCTGGAGACCCGC
>CAYXSE010000041.1:0-19703 GCA_964466675.1 uncultured Rhodothermales bacterium
TCTGTTGAATCTGATAGATCAGTACCGGACGTATTTCTACGCGGGAGCAGCAGCCGTTGTCCTGGTGGCTCTGGCTTTTGTTGCCTTCTCCTTCATGCAGGCCGCCAATCAGCAAGAGGCCCTGGATGACATGAGTGGTGCCGTGGCTGCGTATGAGGAGGGCTCATTCCAGACCGCGTTGGACGGAACCGCCAGTTTCGTCGGCCTTCTGGACATTGTAGATGATTTCGGCGGGACGGACGCCGGCGATCTTGCTCGATTCTACGCCGCAAACGCTTATTTCCGCCTGGGGAATTACGAAGCGGCTCTACCGCTTTTCCGAGACCACAACAGAGCCGGCAACCTGCTGGGAGCTTCGGCGGTGGCGGGCGAGGCGGCGATCCTGGAGAGCCAGGGAGACAACGAACGCGCCGGAGGCCTCTTCTTGAGGGCGGCTACGATGTATGAGAGCGACGCCACCTCACCAGGCTACTTCCTGGCCGCCGGGCGCGCCTTCGAGTCCGCAGGAGAGCGCAGCGACGCCCGCAAGGCCTACGAGCGCCTCCGCGACGACTATCCGGATTCGCAAGAAGCGAGAGATATCGAATTCTACCTGGCCCGAGTAACCAACTAGGCCCTCCATGGCCGTCTCAACCATCCTTGTCGTCGATGACGAGGCTTCGATTCGTCGTACGCTGAGGGAGATTCTCGAGTATGAGGACTTCGCGGTCGATGAGGCCGTCGACGGGCAGGACGCATTGGACAAGGTCAAGGCTACGCGCTACGACCTCATACTGCTGGATGTCAAGATGCCCAAGCTTGACGGGCTTGAGGTGCTGGCTAAAATTGCAACGGAGCAGCCCGACGTGCCGGTTGTCATGATCTCCGGACACGGGAATATTGAGACCGCAGTAGAGGCGACGAAGCTGGGCGCTTTCGACTTCATCGAGAAGCCCCCCGACCTCAATCGCCTCCTCCTCACGATTCGGAATGGCCTCGATAGGGGCGAGCTGAAGTCGGAGAACCGGCGGATGCGCCAGACGATATCGGAGCGGCACAACGTCGGGCTGACGCCGATCCTGGGGAACTCCACGGCCATCAACGCCATCAAGGAGACCATAAATCGAGTGGCGCCCACCGAGGCCCGGATTCTGGTTACCGGCGAGCCCGGGACGGGAAAGGAACTGGTCGCGGGATGGATCCATCACCAGTCCAGTCGAAAGAACGGACCCATGGTCGAGGTCAACTGCGCGGCCATTCCGTCCGAGTTGATAGAGAGCGAGTTGTTCGGCCATGAGAAGGGGTCGTTCACCGGGGCGACCAAGCAGCGAGTAGGCAAGTTCGAGCAAGCCCATGGCGGGACACTTTTCCTCGATGAGATCGGGGATATGAGCCTCTCGGCTCAGGCCAAGGTGTTGAGGGCCTTGCAAGAGAGTCGCATCACTCGGGTCGGGGGCGATCGAAGCCTCCCCGTTGATGTCCGGGTGATTGCCGCGACGAACAAGGACCTACTCGCCCAGATCGACGCGCACCAGTTTCGCGAAGACCTCTACCACCGCCTGAGCGTGATCCTGATTCACGTTCCACCCCTCAGAGAGCGCCGCGGCGATGTGCCAATCATTACCAGGAGTATCGGAGAGAGGATCGCGCTGCGCAATGGCCTTGAGCCTCGCCCGTTCTCCGACTCCGCGCTCAGCGCACTCTCCGGGTTCGACTGGCGTGGCAACGTTCGGGAGTTGTACAACGTGGTCGAGCGATTGACCATTCTCGCGGACGGCGAGGAGATAACGGCGACAGACGTGGATCGGTACGTCCTCCCTGGGGGAGCCCAATCCAACCCTGTCGCGGGTCTTCTCGACCGGTTTGAGCAGTTCAGTGACTTCCGCGATATGGCAGAGAAGCTGTTCATCGAGCATCGGCTGTCCGAGTTCGAATGGAACATCAGCCGAACGGCGGAAGCGATCGGGATTCAGCGGTCGCACCTCTACAACAAGATGAACAAGTACGACATCCAGCGGGGCGAGGGGTAAATGCCCTTGGTCTCCGTCCAGAACCTGTGCAAGTCCTATCCGACTGTAGGGGGTGGCACGTTGGAGGTCCTCTCAGGCGTCAATCTGGATGTTGAGCGCGGTGAGGTCGTCGCGATTGTGGGCGAAAGTGGGTGTGGGAAATCAACCCTCCTGCATCTGATCGGCGCTCTCGATCGTCCCGATCAGGGGAAGGTTCTCTTCGAGGGGAGGGAGGTTTTTGGTCGTCCGGACAGAGAATTGGCCCAGTTTCGAAATAACTCCATCGGATTCGTATTCCAGTTCCATCATTTGCTTCCTGAGTTTTCGGCCCTGGAAAACGTCGCGATGCCGGCGCTCATAAAGGGGACGAAAATGCGTGATGCGCTTAAAGGCGCGGAGATGCTTTTGGAGCGGGTCGGCCTCTCAGGCAGGGGCGAGCACATGCCGTCCGAATTGTCCGGCGGGGAACAGCAGCGCGTCGCCGTCTCGCGGGCCCTCATGAACGAGCCCGAGCTTATTCTTGCAGATGAGCCAACCGGCAACCTGGATGCGAAGACGAGCACAAAGCTGCACGAGGAACTCCTGGGCCTGGCTCGGGATCTAGAGCAGACCTTCATTATTGTCACGCACAATCAGGATCTGGCAGCCGGCGCGCACCGGGTGCTTCGACTCGAGGGAGGGGTTCTGAAGGCATGAGACTGAGGACCCTGGTCAGGACCATCCGTACCCTCGGAAAGGGTGTCGTGACAGGAATAGATCCCGCAATCGATCACGAAAACCCCTTCGACCTCTTCGCGGCCTGGTACGCGGATGCCGATGAATCAGGACTTCTGCACCCGGAGGCCATGACCCTGGCGACGGCTTCCTCAGAGGGTATACCCTCGGCCCGAACGGTGCTTCTAAAAGAGGTAGATGACGACGGATTCGTCTTCTATACGAACTACGGGTCCCGCAAGAGCCGAGAACTGAGCCAGAATCCGGTTGCAGCCCTGGTCTTCCATTGGGCGGTGCTGGAGCGGCAGGTCTTCATTGAGGGTCGGGTCGAGCGGGTTTCGAGGGAGCAAGCAGCCGACTACCACCATAGCCGGCCTCGCGCCAGCCAGATCGGAGCCTGGGCGTCGAAACAGAGCGAGACCCTGCCTGCGCGAGATAGCCTGGAGTCCCGAGTTCGAGATTTCACCCGGAAGTACGAAGGGCGGGAAATCCCCCTTCCCGAGTTCTGGGGCGGGCACCGGGTCCGTCCGACACGTTTCGAGTTCTGGCAGGGCAGGGCGAGTCGGTTGCATGACCGGCTTGTTTTCGAATTGGACGGCAAAGTCTGGACGACTCGGCGGTTATACCCATGAGCGACCTTCTTCCAAAGACCCTATTCGAGGGGGAAACGGTTTTTGTGACCGGTGGCGGCAGCGGCATCAATCTCGGAATCGCCAAGGCCTTTGCCAGACATGGTGCCTCGGTCGCGATGTGCGGGAGAACCGCGGAACGGCTGGAGGGTGCGTGCGAGGAGCTTCGCGGACTCGGCGCAAAGACGTTTTGGCAGGTGGCCGATGTCCGCGACTATGAGGCCATGGAATCGGCGCTCCTGGCGGCGGGAGCGAGCCTGGGAAGGATCAAGCACCTGATATGCGGAGCGGCAGGAAACTTCGTGGCGCCGGCCAAGGACCTCTCACCTGGCGGATTCAAGGCCGTGGTGGATATCGATCTTCTGGGCTCATTTAATGCCTCGCGGGCGTGCCTCGACCAACTTCAGGATGGAGGCGGGACGATTCTGTTTATTTCGGCGGGTCAGGCCTTCATTCCCTATTTCGGACAAGCCCACGCCGGTGCGGCTAAAGCCGGGGTGGATAGCCTCATGGCCAACTTGGCCCTCGAGTGGGGGCGATTCGGGATTCGTTCCAACAGCATTGCCCCGGGACCGATCGAAGGAACAGAAGGAATGGCTCGCCTCGCTCCTCCGAGCGACGCTTTCCATCGGCGTTTTCAGCGAGCCATCCCGCTGGGCCGATATGGAAGCCCGGATGACATCGGGCAGGTGGCCATCTTCCTGGCCTCACCGTTGGCGTCTTATGTGACGGGCAGCCGCATTGTAGTCGATGGGGGCATGAATCTTCAGGGCTCAGGGCTGTTCAGCAGCCTTGTGAGGCAGGCGATGTCGGAAAAGGGTTAGGACGAACCTTCGGGAGTTGGACCCGTTAAATAAAGGCTCTCTTTGTGTTCATTATCGACCAACCCTCCGCGCGGTCGCTAGTCGATGATTCAGAATGTCCAGGCGCTCATCCATGGCGCAAATCGATTCGCGCTGACCACGCACGCCAGACCGGATGGTGATGCCATCGGGTCATGCCTCGCGTTCGCACATTACCTACGCAAGAAGGGGAAGGAAGTAGCCGTAATCAATTGTGATCCAACACCCTTCAACTTGGAATGGCTCCCCGACTCCGACAGCATCATGGTGTACGACGGAAGCCTGACACAACTGAAACTCCTCGCCGACGCGGACGTGGTAGCCATTCTCGATGCCAACGGGCAAGGGAGATTGGGACGGTTCGGTGAGTCTGTGCGAAAGAGTACCGCTACCAAACTCCTGATCGATCATCATACGGCGCCGGAGTCGTGGTTCGATCACAGCTTCGCCCGGGAATCCGCGTCGTCGACCGGTGAGCTCATTTTCGAATTGATCGAGGCAGACGACCTGGGTGTGATGGACTACGCCATTGCGGCCTGCCTGTATGCGGCGATTGTGACGGACACCGGGTCTTTTCGCTATTCGAATGTGACTCCGAGGCTCCACCAGGTCGTGGCCGAGATCATCGAACGGGGCGAACTGGATCCGTCGATCATCCACGCCCAGATTTGGGACCGCAAATCCGTGGGCAGCCTGCACCTGCTCAGCCGACTCCTTCAGTCCATCCGCTTATCCCACCAGGGCCAGATATCGCACTCGGTAATATCACGAGCCATGCTGGATGAATGCGAGGCCTCCATAGAGGAAACGGATGGATACGTGAATTGGGGCTTGTCGATAGAAGGCGTGAGGACCACCATCCTCTTCACCGAGACCTTGCGTGGAACGAAAGCCAGCTTTCGGTCCAAAGGGAGCGACCACGTTCATAAATGGGCGCAGGCCCTCGGTGGGGGCGGTCACCCCAATGCTTCTGGAGCTTTCGTCAGAAAGCCCCTGGATGAAACGATTCAACATGTACTGGCGCAGGCACCTCGGTTCCTGAGTCTGGAGGGAGGCGAGTCGAATGAGGAGCTTTCCCAGGAAGACCAGGACTATCTGTCCATGCTTCAGAGCCGGCCGCGAAGGGCTGCCGGAAATTCTTAGATCCCAAAGACTGAGCGCTCGCAGCGCATCAAGATGAAAGTATCCGTAACTACAATTTCGATTTCAGAACTGGACGTTGACCTGTTGCTCATTCCGATGATGCAGGAGCAGGCCGATGGCACGCTGGCAGACCTGGCGACCGGGTTCGGTGGAACTGTCCGGAGAGCAGCACCCGATTTCTCAGGTGAGTCGGATACCTCCGTTCTCCTCTATCCGGAGATTGGCTCTGCTCGACGCGTGGCGCTTCTTGGCCTGGGAGATGCTGATGGATTCGGTGCAGAGTCACTGAGGACAGCGGCGGCGGTGGGAGCCAAGCTGGCGTCCAGTTCGAAGGTTGAAACGGTTGGAATCGCCCTCGGCGATTGGCCGGGCATGGAACTGGAACCGGCCGCGCTTGCTCTCGTGGAGGGGTTCCTCCTGGGGACCTACCGGTTCGACAGGTACTTCACCGAGAAGGAAATACCCACAGCCGTCACGCGCCTGGTGCTCCAGACGACGGAAAACGACAAGGCAGTCCGCCGTGGCGCAGAGAGAGGTAGAATCGTCTCCGAGGCCGTGTCCACGGCGAGAGACCTGGTGAATCTGTCACCTAATGACAAGACGCCAACACTCTTTGCGAAGGCCATGGAGAAGTCGGCCAAGAAATACGGCTACCTGGCCTCCGTGTGGGAGCGCGATCTCATCGAAGAGGAGCAAATGGGTGGTCTTCTGGCGGTGAACGCGGGATCGCAGGAGCCTCCCACGTTCACGGTCCTGGAGTGGATGCCGGACAATCGGCGCAACGAGCGGCCCATTGTTCTGATTGGAAAGGGGGTCGTTTACGATACGGGCGGCTTGTCCCTGAAGCCGACGCTGAATTCCATGGACGCGATGAAGTCTGATATGGCTGGCGCCGCCGCGGTGATCGGCGCCGTCGAGGCGATCGCTCGCATGGAACTTCCGCTGTACGTGATTGGCTTGATTCCGGCGACCGATAACCGCCCGGGAGAGGCCGCCTACGTCCCTGGAGATGTCATAAAGATGCATTCCGGCAAAACCGTAGAGGTCCTGAACACCGACGCGGAAGGTCGCATGATCCTGGCCGACGCACTTTCTTATGCCAAGACGTACAGTCCTGAGGTCGTGATCGACCTGGCCACACTGACGGGTGCAGCCGTTGTCGCCCTGGGGCACCATGCCGCCGCCGCGATGGTTTCGGAGGGTGAAGGCTCCGACGAACTCCTCCAGCCGCTTATCGAAGCGGGCAAGCGCGCCGGCGAGCGTGTGCATCGTCTGCCGATGTACGCCGAATATGGCAAGCAGATCGAGAGTGACGTGGCCGACATCAAAAACGTGGGCGGGCGGGGGGCGGGCGCTATCACAGCCGGCAAGTTCCTGGAGCACTTCGTGTCGTACCCTTGGATTCACATTGACATTGCGGGCCCCTCGTTTCTCAGGAAAGCGCAGCCCTACCGGCCGGTAGGGGGGACGGGCTTCGGTGTCCGTCTGCTCGTGGAATACCTTCGCGATTACTCCGACCGGAAGCGGGGTTGATTCAGGGCTCTGGACGAGGTCGCCCTAGCATCGCCATCAGTGTCGGCGACCCCAACGGGATTGGGCCGGAGGTCGCCTTGAGGTGTGTGCTGGATAGCGAAGTACTCCGGCGCCTGGATCCGGTCTTGGTGGGGAATCGCGACGGCTTGCTCCAGAGCGCGATTTCCATGGGTCTCGATGGCCTTCCCGGCCCCGTAGTCGATCCCGGTGGGGACTACGTGTCCGAGAAGTCCAGGATCGGCCAAATATGCAAGGACGCCGGCCGAGCGTCTATGCTCGCCGTCGAGACAGCCGTCCAACTTTGCCTGGATGGTGAGTGTGATGGCATGGTGACCGCGCCTATCTCGAAAGAAGCGATAGGCCTGGCGGGATACCGTTTTCCCGGGCACACGGAGTTCATTGCCGAACTCTGCGGCTCGGCCCCTCACATCATGCTTCTGGTATCGGGAGAACTGCGCGTGGGCCTTGTAACCGGTCATCTCCCCGTGCGAAAGGTAACGGCCGCCGTGACCATGGACAGGGTGGCCGATCGGCTACGGGTCTTTCGGGACTCTCTCGCCGCCGATTTCGGCATCGAACATCCACGAATCGCGGTCTTGGGGTTGAATCCCCATGCGGGGGACGGCGGAGTGCTGGGAGGCGAGGAGGAGGCCGTCATTCGGCCTGCGATGGAGCGGTCCCGCGGGTTCGCCCCATCGGTCGACTGCTTCGGTCCGTTTGCGGCGGACGGGTTTTTTGGCAACCGCTCATACTTGGAGTGTGATGGCGTGCTCGCCATGTATCACGATCAGGGTTTGGCGCCGTTCAAGGCTATTACCTTCGGTTCCGGCGTCAATTTCACAGCGGGCCTCCCGATCGTACGCACGTCGCCGGACCACGGAACGGCGTTCGACATCGCAGGAATGAATCTGGCCCGCCCCGATTCGATGAGAACCGCACTGTTACTCGCCGCCGAGATTTCCCAGACCCGGAGCGGGGCGCTCTCATCAAGCCATCTGGTCACTTGAAAGAGGTAACTGCATACTCCATCCTCGCCGTGGGCTACGATGTGGCTATGGAGCATGTGGACTATGACCTGTGGGCCGGCCATGTCCACGGACTGCTTCTGGACTACGCCCCGGGGGCCGAAGACATCCTCGAGCTTGGGTGTGGGACCGGCTCATTCGCGTTGGCCCTCCGTCATATCGAGCAATATCGATACGTGGCCACGGACCTGGTGGCGCAGATGGTTGGCGTAGCGCAGGCCAAGGCCGAAATGGAGGGGGCCGAAATCCAGTTTGAGCAGGCGGATTTCACCGATTTCGCCTTAGACCAGCCCGTGGACGTGGTTCTTCTCCTCTACGACGGACTGAACTACGTCCTGGAGGGAAAGGACCTGGATGCCCTTTTTCGGTGTGTGTTTGCGGCTCTAAAGCCAGGTGGCACCTTCATTTTTGATCAGAGCACGCCGTCGAATTCGGAAAACAACGTAGCGCTCTTCGAAGACCGCGGCGAGGCGGAGGGGTTCGAATATGTCCGGCTCTCCGAATACGATGCTTTGTCCCGTATCCACACCACAACGTTTGAGATCGAGGCCCTGGGAGAGAAGTTTCGGGAGGTCCATCTGCAGCGCGCCTACACCATCGAGACCTTACGTACGGCGGTGTCGAAGGCCGGCTTCGTGATCGAGGCCACGTTCGAAGACTTCGGACGGTCTCCGGCGAATGAAACATCCGAGCGCGTCCACTGGGTGGTTCGCCGGCCACCGACAAACCCATGATAGAACTCAAGGATGTGTCGGCCTCGTACCCGCTTCCGGATGGGGATACCAAGCAAGTGTTCAGCGGGCTAAACCTGTTCATTGCTCGGGGAGAGATGGTTTACCTCGTGGGCCCAACGGGTTCGGGTAAAACGACGCTCTTGAGACTGCTCTATATGGAGACGCCACCGATGACAGGCGTTGTTCGTGTCGCCGATTTCAGGTCAGACCGCATGAAGGCGTCTGACAAGCCCTACCTCCGAAGGTCCCTGGGCATTGTGTTTCAGGACTTCCAGCTGCTTCCCGACCGGGACGTCTACGAGAATGTGGCGTTCGCACTTTATGTAACCGGAAAGAGGGGGCGGGAGGTTCGCAACCGCGTGTTGCATGTGCTCTCCTGGGTGGGCCTCAGCCACAAGCGGCGGCGGCTCCCTCACGAACTCTCAGGCGGTGAGCAGCAGCGTGTCGTCATTGCGAGAGCGATTGCCAACGAGCCTTGGGTGATTCTCGCGGATGAGCCCACCGGCAATCTCGACCCAGCCGTATCAGACGAGATCCAGAGCCTGTTCCTGAATCTCCACAGTCAGGGAATGACGATTCTGATGGCTACTCACGACTACCGGTTGGTGAAAAAATATCCTTCCAGGACCCTGGCTGTGGCCGAAGGCACGGTGACGGAAATTGACCCCGAAAAGCTTCCCAGCTGAGGCCGCCTGGAGTCGGGTCATTGTCAAGCCCCGTTTGTTGACCCTTGAGGACGGGGTTATATTCGGCGCGGCCGTTCGCGCGGTCTTCACTTCCCACAAGACACACCCCTCCGGATGGAAGCCCTAGAACACTTTATTTCAGTAGCCAATGGCCTGCTATCGCCCGTTCTGGTAATCGGACTCCTCGGAGCAGGCGCCTATCTGACGCTCCGTCTTGGTTTTGTTCAGTTCCGCCGGCTGGGACATGGGTTTGCGGTCACCTCTGGGAAATATGACGACCCGAATGAGGAAGGCGATGTTTCCCACTTTCAGGCCCTGACGACTGCGCTTTCTGCCACGGTTGGCATTGGGAATATTGCGGGCGTGGCGCTGGCCATTCACTGGGGAGGCCCCGGCGCACTCTTCTGGATGTGGATGACGGCGATCCTGGGTATGGCAACCAAGTTCAGTGAAGTGACGCTGGCTCAGCATTACCGCGTCTCCATGGAAGGAGGCGGTGCCATGGAAGGCACGGTGGCGGGAGGCCCGATGTACTACATCGAACGAGGCATCAAGGACGTCTACGGTTGGAATTGGAAGCCGGTCGCGGTCTTCTTTGCAGCGATGCTGATCCTTACTTCGTTCATGACGGGCAACGCCATTCAGGCCAACACTATCGCGACGCAGGTCGCCGATCTGTTCGGCGTCGCCACCTGGATAACCGGACTGGTCTCGGCAAGCATCGTTGGTCTGGTGATCATCGGCGGCATCAAGAGAATCGGCGCCGTGACAGGCATCCTGGCGCCAGTCATGGCCAGCGTCTACGTGCTTGGCGCACTGCTGATTCTTGTGACGAACGCATCGGAGGTCTTGCCGGCTTTCGCAACCATTTTCACCGAAGCCTTCAATCCGACGGCGGGCGTAGCGGGAACGGGAGTCGGGGTGTTCATATTCACACTTCGTTACGGCGTCCAGCGCGGACTCTTCTCGAATGAGGCCGGGCAGGGATCCGCGCCCATCGCTCACTCGGCGGCCAAGACAGACGAGCCCGTTTCCGAGGGTGTTGTTGCGCTTCTTGAGCCGTTCATCGATACCATCGTTATCTGTACGATGACTGGTCTTGTGATCGTCCTCACCGGGTCTTACTACGCTCAGATTCCCACGACACTGAGCATCGATGACGGGAATATTTCTTACGTCGAGTCGGCACCGAATGGTTCTTTCCCCGAAGTCGATACGCCGACGGAGCTGGCCTACGAGGCCGGCCAGGCTGTTGGGAGCGACGGCACCAAGTTGGCCTACTACGATGTCGCGGTGGAGCGGCTATACACCGATGAAGCGCAGACAGCGGCTTTCACCGGTTCGGTCTTTCCATCCAGAGGAGTCGCTATAGCCGAGTCGGGAGCCGAGATGGAAGTGCTTTACGGCGATGGAGTGCGGAACAGTTCGCCGCTCACGACGCTCGGTTTCGAGCGGGGACTTGAGCCGCTCGGACTGGCCTGGTTGGGCCGGTACCTGGTGCTGGTTTGTGTCTTCCTGTTCGCCATTTCGACCGCCATTTCCTGGAGTTACTACGGCGATCGGTGCGCCAACTACCTCTTCGGCCGGAAGGCCATCCTCCCGTACAAACTCATTTTCTTGATCTTCCACTTTATCGGTGCGGTGTTGGCGGTGACCACCATCTGGGATTTGGGCGATGTGGCCCTCTCTCTGGTGACCCTGCCCAACATCCTTGCGCTGATTCTGCTGTCCGGGCTCTTGAAGCGGGTGACGGATTCCTACTTCGAGCGGAAGCCATGGCTGAAACACGTCAAGTAGGTTGGCCACGGAGGTGGAATCCCCCAGACTGACGGTTGTCGATCATCCGGTTGTCCAGCGCGACCTCACCGTGCTGAGACGGCAGGACACCGCGCATGGTGTTTTTCGCTCCACGCTGTCCAACCTGTCCATGTACCTGGCCTACGAGGCTCTCCGGGATCTGCCGGTCAGTCCGGTGATCGTGGAGACTCCCCTGGAGCAAACGACGGGTTACGTCCTCCGTGGGTCTGTGATCGTTATCCCGATACTCCGGGCCGGCTTGGGACTCATGGACGGAGTTCTGAGGCTCATCCCCGACGCTCGCGTCGGACACATCGGAATGTACCGGGACGATGAGACGATGGAGCCCGTTTCTTACTACGAGCGTACGCCCAGATTCATGAAGTCCGCCCGGGTTTTGGTTGTGGATCCCATGCTGGCTACCGGCGGGTCCGCCGTTGGGGCCATCGATATTCTCAAGAAGCGAGGCGCTCGGAATATTCGATTCATGTGTCTGGTGGCGGCTCCGGAGGGGGTAGTGAGACTCAACCGCGCTCACCCTGATGTAGAGATCTTTTCCGGCTCCCTGGACCGGGAGCTAGATTCCAATGCCTACATCCGACCCGGCCTTGGCGATGCCGGGGATCGCATTTTTGGAACTCAAGACTGAAATGATGGCACGCAGACTGATCCTGATGCTCTTGTTCTTCGCCGTGGCCCTGCCGGTGAGTGCGCAGGTACAGAGTGTGGTCGCGCCAGCGACTGTGCTGAGGAATATTCCGTTTCAGGTGGGACTCTCCGTCGTGGACACGCTGGGGATATCGGCCTATCAGCTACAGGTTGGGTCTGAACGGTTTCCGTTCGAACAAACTGACGATGGGTGGGTGGCCACGGGCACGACTGCGGAGTCCGGTACGATTCAGGTCCTCCGACAGGGCCGGGAGGTCGCATCGAGTCCGTTTGCCGCGATCCCCGGTTGGTTTTCGATTCTCCCACCGCTTATTGCCATTGCTGTCGCTCTGGTATCCAAGCGTGTGATCCCGGCACTTTTTCTTGGCCTCTGGGTGGGGGCCGCTTTCGCGGTAGCGCTCACCCCAGCCGGCCTGTTTGCCGGTCTGCTTGCCACGGTCGACACCTACATCATCGCCTCTCTGACAGACGCCGACCGAGTATCGATTCTGGTTTTTTCATTCCTCATCGGAGGCATGGTCGGGATCGTATCACGGAATGGTGGTATGCAGGGAGTGGTCAACCACATGGTCAGGTGGGCTACCTCGCCGGAACGGGGCCAGTTGGCGACCGGGGCACTCGGCTTGGCCATTTTCTTCGACGACTACGCCAATACACTGGTAGTGGGCAACACCATGAGGCCGGTTACCGACCGGCTTCGGATCTCGCGGGAGAAGCTGGCTTACATCGTCGATTCGACGGCCGCTCCGGTCGCCTGTATCGCGCTCGTGACGACCTGGATCGGTTACGAGGTGGGATTGATTGGCAATGTTCTTGCTGATATCCCGGCCATTGATGCATCACCGTACGGGATGTTTCTGGCCTCAATCAAGTATAGTTTCTATCCGATACTGGCCATTTTTTTCGTGTTTCTTGTGGCATGGACAGGCCGCGACTTCGGCCCGATGCTTGCGGCCGAGACCAGGGCGCGGATCAAGGGACAGGTACTCCCTCCGGGGGCACAGGTAGATCCCGAGGCGGCAGAGGGCAAGGAGGTGCAGCCGGATCCGGACAAGCCCATGAGGGCAATCAACGCCATTCTCCCGGTGGGAGTCTTGGTGGGGACCGTATTGGTGGGGATGTATGTGACAGGGGAGGGAGACTCGCTGCGTGAGATCATTGGCAGTTCCGATTCCTACCGGAGCCTTCTATGGGCTTCGTTGCTGGGGGTTGTCGTGGCCGGGTCGCTTTCGGTGGGGCAGCGAATTCTCACCGTCGCGCAGACCGTGGAGGCGTGGTATGCGGGCCTGAAGTCCATGCTGTTCGCGATGATCATCCTGGTTCTGGCTTGGTCGCTCTCCGAGGTGACGACCACATTGTTCACCGCGCAGTACCTCGTGTCCGTCCTCGGAGACACGCTGGCTCCGCAGTTGGTCCCTTTCATCGTATTCATTCTGGCGGCGGCGACCGCGTTCTCGACGGGTTCCTCTTGGGGAGCGATGGGCATATTGTTGCCACTGGTGCTTCCGCTTGCCTGGGCCGTGATGATGGTCAACGGCCTCACGGGGTTGGAACACTATCACATCCTCTATTCGACCGTGGCTTGTGTTCTGGCCGGATCCGTCTGGGGCGATCACTGCTCGCCGATTTCAGACACGACGATTCTTTCATCCATGGCCTCGGGCTGTGACCACATCGACCACGTCAGGACTCAGTTGCCTTACGCGATGGTGGTCGGAGGCGTGGCCACATTCCTGGGCACCGTCCCGGTTGCCTACGGATTTCCGTGGTGGGCGGCTCTGCTGCTGGGCGCGGTGACTCTGGTCCTCGTACTTAAGTTCGTCGGCAAGCCGGTTCCGGAGTACGTGCCGACTCAATCAACCTGACCCGATGAGTGACCCGACATGGCTGGATTCGGACGACCGTCCGTGGGGCCGATGGGAAGAATATTTGAACGAGCCCGGCTATCGGGTCAAGCGCATTATCGTGCATCCTGGACAGCGGCTTTCCTTGCAGAAACATCGCTATCGAAGTGAACACTGGGCGATCGCGCGTGGGGAGGGTCTGTTCACGTTGGACGATTCGGTGAGGAAGGTGGTCACCGGAGATGCGCTGTTTATTCCAGTGGGCGCCGTGCATCGCGTCGAAAACCCATCGGACTCCGACCTCATCATCATCGAAACGCAGTTGGGTCGATGCGAGGAAGACGACATCATTCGTCTGGAGGACGACTACGGTCGGAGCTGACTCGCCTGGCCAGTTCCTTCAGCACTTGCCGGGCGATGGTCTGCGCCAGTTCCGGGGCGTTCCCCCAGGCTCTGTTGTTGGAAATGATATCGACCGCGTAGCCCTGGAGGAGTCCCTGAAATGCCAGGGCGGTTGCATCCATCACCATGCGGTGCCCTCCCCTGGACTCGGATAGCTCCGGTTTTGCGCTGTCAAATGGATGCGTGGCCGCGTAGGCGTCCGCATAGCTGGTCCGTAGCGGGGTGAGGAGCCGGCTTACCACGGTCTTGTCAGCAGCCGAGAATCGCTGGCCCGCCATCTCCCATTGGTCCCGGATCGGAGGGAGCCAACTCCAGTGGCTGAATACGAACCCGACGCCGGCCGAGGCGAGCCAGTCGAAGTAGAGCCTATCCAGCAAATGCGAAGACCGGAGCTCAACATGGGCCTGGGCCAGGCCGCCCAGTTGCGCGAAGAAGGCGGACAGTTGTGCCACATTTTGCTCACTCGACGGACTCTCCGATTTCGTGACGAAAGACTGCTCGAAAATCAGACCGCCGAGCCGCCCCCCCAGGACACGAAGCGCCGGATCCATGAAATTCTTGAGGCAAGCCTCGGCGTTCAGGTAGTCCGGGTTGGTCTCATAGATCGGCTTTGGACCTCCTCGTCGGAGGCGAGGTCCGAAGTAGACCTGCGGCGCTTTCAGAAGGAATCGGGCGTGATCTGGGGCGGCGTCCGCGTACTTCCGCAGCACATTCAGGTTGGAACCGGGCGTTCCGTCGGACTCCAGAAGCGGTCGGTAGAAGGTGAAGTCCAGCTCCAGTACCTCAAAATGCTCGAAGTAGTGAGCCACGGAATCTATCGGCACCGTTTCTTCCCGAAACGTGCCGTCACCCAACCTCCTGGACCTGCCTTTGATGCGGCTCCGGTAGGTCTCGGGGTAGATCTGACCGATCCAGCCGGCGTAGCGGTCGCTGGCTGTCCCAAAACGCACGAACGGCGCCACGCCGCGAAAATCGAACTCGTCGACGCGAGCCCGCCGGGAATCGATCGTTTCAGCTTCCATTACGTTACTCTGACGACGACTCGATTTCGACGGCCGCCGACCTGAGCTTCCGGAAGGTGGCCTGTAGTGCCTCTGGCACGACTTTGATCTGCGCCGTAGTCGGCATGAAGTTGGTGTCTGACTGCCATCTCGGGACAAGGTGAACATGCAGATGATCGGGAATTCCCGCGCCGCCCGCTTCTCCCTGGTTAACACCAACGTTGAACCCATCGGGATTCATGGCGGCATTGGTCCACCGCATCACCTTGCCGATCAGTGGCCCCAACTCCGATTGTTCAGCCCCCGCGAGGTCCGTGTATTCTTGCACCTTCCGGAAGGGCACAATAAGGCTGTGACCGTTGTTGTACGGGTACAGATTGAGCACTACAAACCAGTACTCGGCTCTCCACAGAATCAGATTGTCTTCGTCATTCTTGGCGCTGGCCATCTTCTCAAAAATGGATAGACCTTCACCAGGCTCAAGGCTCGCCCAGCGTCGAACATGCTCCGATCTCCAAGGGCTCCACAGACGATCCATGTACTTCCTGATTACTCGGCAACAAGATACAATCCCGGCCTTTGATTGAACTCCACTGTCATACCACGTTTTCCGACGGTAAGCTGACGCCGACTCAGCTTGTTGAGTTGGTGAGCTCCTGCGGGGTGACGGAACTGGCGATCACGGATCACGACACCACCCTCGCGTTCCCGGAGGCCGAGGTCGCGGCGGAGCGCCTCGGAGTGACGCTGATTGGCGGGATCGAGGCATCTGTGACCGTGGGTTATGAGACGGCTCACCTGCTTGGACTGGGTATTGACCCGTATCACGCGAGCCTCCGGAGGCTGTCCCATGAGTGTGCTGAGGCAAGAGTAACACGCGCCCGTTCGATCATCGAGCGCCTGTCTGCTGTCGGCGTGAAGATTGACTGGAATGACGTGATGTCGCGAACCGGGGCCGTGGTAACCCGGCCCCACATTGCGGAGGCGTTGCGTGACGCCGGCTACGTCGCCGATGTCCGTGAGGCGTTCGACCGGTACCTGTCCGACGGGGGCACAGCAGATGTTCGACTAAGATCGGCCGCAGCATCGGTTTGGATTGAGGCTATTCATGAGGCCGGAGGAATCGCGATGCTCGCGCACCCAGGTCATTGGACCGCGCATCGCACCATCAGATCTCTCGTCGCCGTTGGGTTGGATGCCCTGGAGACGCGGCACCCATCCCACGATGATTCTCTGGTTCAGTACTACCAGGAGTTGGCGGATCGGTTTGGGCTTCTGAGTGGAGGCGGCTCCGATTTTCATGGACGAAGGCCCATTGAGGTAGAGCGATTGGGGATGTTTGCTCCTCCCGGAAGGCGGCTCGAAGCACTTCGCAACAGGATTGTGACAAAAGTAGTACCGAGCTGACGCAGGATGTCCGGCGATTGGTATCGCGCTCCTGACTCATCGACGCTAACTTGGGGGGATTTTCAATTTGACGAACCCCCACCAAGATGAACAGGATTTTTTCGTTCCTGGCCCTTTCAGCCATTGTTACCACGACGGCTTTCGCACAGTCGTTTGGAACGTCCGTCGCCGTATCGGGCGATCAACTGATAGCCGGAGGCAGCAGCAACGCGATTTCTCCGGGCGCTCTGTACGTGTACACCCGGGCCGAGGATGGCGATTGGGTGGAGACCGCGTCAATCGCGGCGACGGAAGGCGGAGAAGCTGGAGACAACTTCGGCCGTTCCGTTTCGGTTTATGACAAATGGATGGCTGTGGGCGCTCCGGGAGTCAACTCGGTCTTCTTCTTTGAAAAAGGCGAAGACGGCGCCTGGTTGCAAGTCGGTCAGCTTCAGGAGAACGATATCGACGGATTCGGAGCCCGCGTAGTCATGGGTGGCGACCACCTCCTGGTGGCTGTAGCCGGCGGTCGTCGAAGCGCGGGCAGTGTGCACGCGTACGAATGGTCTGAGGAAGCCTGGATGTCCAGGGGGACCCTCGCTCCGGAGACGGAGGAGGAGGTAAATGGATTCCCAAGCGCCATGGCGCTCTGGGGTGGTCATGCCGTGGTTGGCGCGTCACGGGCAAATGAGAGCGTAGGCGGAGCCTGGGCTTTCAAGTTCAACGGCGAGACCTCCAGTTGGGACCGTAATGGTACTCCAAGCGCCCCTTTCGCGGCTGAGAGTAGCGTCTTTGGCTCTGCGATCTTGATCGTAGGCACAAAGATGGGAATTGGGATGCCAGGTCACGACGGACGCATCGGCGCCGTTGCCGGGTTTGATCTGGATGAGGAATCCGGAGAGTGGAGTTTCTCGAATCGAATCGCACCGTTCGTGGCCAGCCGAGGCGCATCCTTCGGCAGCTCCTTGGCTTTCTCCGGCACATCGGTTTATGTCGGTGCCCCGGGCCAGGACAGCGGTACACTTTACGCTTTCCCTGTGAATGAAAGCGGTATTGTTGGCACGTCCAGCATCGCCGCCATGGGCCTGGACGCGCGGGCTAGGTTTGGTGCCTCGGTGGCGGTCGGAAGCGGCGTAGCCGTGGTCGGAGCCACGGGGCAGGAGAACCGTGCCGGGGTCGCTGTTCCTTTCGCGATCACGGATGGTGAATGGATTCAGGGGAACAGTGTCTACCACGACGCGGAAGGTTACGCCTCTGTGACTGGAGGTATGGTAGAGTGCGAGGACGAACTAGCCGGGGCCTTCTCCTGCAAGGACGTCAACATGGTGTCGTACCTGAATCAGAAGGACATGGGTGGCGAACGCGGCGTCATGACCAACGATATTTGGGGTTGGGAAGACCCTGAGACGGGCCGGGAGTATGCCTTGGTTGGATTCAGCAACCAGACCTCTTTTGTCGATGTGACAGACGCGGAAAATCCCATTTACTTGGGCCGTCTGATGCTCACCGATTCGGCCCGGCCGAGCGTTTGGAGAGACATGAAAGTGTTCAAGGACCATGTGTATATCGTCGCTGACGCAGCGAATCAGCACGGCATGCAGGTGTTCGACTTGCGACAGCTACGCGATTTCGACGGGACACCGACGGAGTTCGAGGTCACCACGCTGTACGACGGGATTGCGAGTGCTCACAACATCGTCATCAATGAGGAGACTGGGTTCGCCTACGCGGTGGGCTCAAGCTCAGGCGGCGAGACCTGTGGCGGCGGATTGCACATGATCGATATCAATGAGCCGGCCAACCCGGTTTTTGTGGGTTGTTTTGCGGATGGGAATTCGGGCCGGCGGGGCACGGGGTATTCACACGACGCTCAGTGCGTTGTTTATCACGGTCCGGATTCGGACTACTCAGGCCATGAAATCTGCCTTGGCTCGAACGAGACGGCCCTTTCGATTTCGGATGTCTCGGACAAATCGAACCCGGTTTCGATCTCGATCGCCTCTTACCCGAACGTGGCCTACGCCCACCAAGGTTGGTTGACCGATGATCACCGCTTCTTCTACATGAACGATGAAGGCGACGAGCCTCAGGGGCTTGTCGAGGGAACGCGGACCCTGGTATGGGACCTTCAGGATTTAGATGAACCCCAACTGGTGGCCGAGCATATCGCCACAACAACAGCGACGGATCACAATCTGTATGTGAAAGGTGACCTGATGTACCAGTCCAACTACGGCGCGGGATTCCGCGTCCTGGATATCTCCGAAAGAGCCGCCCCGGTCGAAGTGGGCTATTTCGATACCACTCCCAATGGAGGCGGCGGGTCATGGAGTAACTATCCGTACTTCAAGAGCGGCTCCCTCATTGTGACGGACATGTCAGGCGGACTGTTCATTCTTCGGAAGAAGAGCATCGATACCTAGACCGCATGACGGCTGGAAAAGGGGTCCGCTTTGTTTTGGCAAGGCGGACCCTTTTTAGCTTCCGGGAAAACTCAGCGGGCGTGCGGTAGGGCCGATGGGATGGAGCGGGGCGAACACGGGCAGAATCTCTCGCCGCAGAAAATCATACACGCGCCGATTATGGCTGCGGCTCCCGGGAGGGCGATTCGAAAGCGAAGACGTCACCACCACGACGAGTTCAACGCGTGGGATTACGAACAGGAACTGGCCGCCGTACCCCCAGGCGAAGTAGGCCTCCTCGTTCGCGATGGAGCGGTTCCACCAGAAGTATCCGTAACCATTCCCGCTCCACGGAGACGTTGCGTAGTGGCCCCATGATGCCTCGATCCAGGCACGGGAGAGAATCTGTTGACCGTTCCAGACGCCCCCGTTGAGGTATAATTGTCCGAATCGAAGGAGTTCCCGGGGCCTGAGCGACATGTTGTTCCCTCCCATATAGACCCCCTGGGGATCCCGGGTCCAGGCGCCAAGGCGGATGCCAAGCTTCTGGAAAAGCTCGGCGCGAGCGAAGGAGAGGGTCGAACTACCGGTCTGCCGGGTGAGGATGGCCGAGACCAGATGAGACGTTCCCGTGCTGTAGCCCCAGCATGTTGCGGGCGGACACTCGACCGGCTGATTGATCTGGAACCGGACCCAGTCGGGGGACGCTACCCAGGCTCCGTAGGTGCCAAAACTGGTGGACTCCAGACCCGTCCTCATCGTGAGTGCATGTAGTAGCGTGATTTCCAGCTTGCGCGGGTCGGTCGAGTTCCCGAAGTATTCGGGGAGCAGCTCCGAGACGGGCTGGGATAGAGAATCGATGTCTCCCCTCTCCAGAGCGATCCCGACGAGGGCAGAGAGGATGGATT
>CAYXSE010000042.1:0-19574 GCA_964466675.1 uncultured Rhodothermales bacterium
CGTCTCAACTCGCCGAGGAAAGCCCTAAACTCGAGACGCGTGAATAAAGCGGGCTCAGGACTTTTGTTCGTCGATACCGTGCAACCCCGAAGCCATAGGCTTCGAGATTCGACGCGAGTTCGCCCAGCTTCCAACGTTTCTTAGTCGGGATATCGGGAGCAAGCTCGTCATAGTCAGGGTTGTCCCCAGACGCCGACAGCAGCAGTCGCATCATTCCAACTTCGTGGTACAACGCGTTTCTAATTTCTTCCGCATTGAGGTGCTTCCCCTGTCTGTTATAGAGGTGGAACACCTCGTGAATCTGTTTCGACGAGGCCTCAGAGTATTCGATCAGCGGGATCTTGTAGTTGACCGTCTCTTCAAATAGATCCTTGACGGTCAGGCTCTCACCACCCACCTCGAGGTATACATCGTGGATGTCCGTATAGAATTTGCCTTCGAGCTCGCTTGAAGGCAGTTTGTTAGACTTAGGCAACCTGAAAGGGAAGTACGATTCAGCTTCTTTTTTCGCATTCAGTTGGCTAGACCGATGAGTAGTCCAAGCCCTCCGGAAGGACTTGTAATCGGTCTCGAAGAGGGTCTTGAAACCGATATCCGGCTGGAGATCATCTGCCTCGGCTACAACCCGAAGGGCCTCGGGATGCTTGCCGATGAACCGAAGAATTGTCGTGAGCCTTTGCTTCCCGTCCACCACATCATAAGCACCCATATTGCCTCCGATTTTCGGCTTCAGGAGGATAACGGATGGGAGAGGGATGCCTCGGAGGATAGATACTATGAGTTGCTGACAGTGCCCGGTCGGCCATACGTCTCCTCGTTGGTAGGAGGGACTCAGGTTCAACTTGCCCCGAGTCGCCTTTGAGGCGAAGTCGGATATGGACCATACCTTTGCCTCGGCATTGATTGGGCCGGAGGACTCGCTTGAATCCAGGTCTCCAGCCCACGCTTCAGCCCATATCCTGGTCGCTCTTGACCTATCGCCGTCTTCGAGTTCATTCTCGAAAAGGGTTTTGCGGTCAGTCGCAGCCTCGAGCCGTTCGGCCAACTTAGTCGCGCCGGTCTCGGTAAGTCGAGGTGCGCCGTCTACAGCCTCCACCATGGACTCCTTCGACCGCACCCCCATTTCGCGAAACAGATGCTCGGCGCTCGCTTGAGGAGCGTCTGTCGATAGGGCGACCGTTGCTTCAAGACGGAGCCAGTGCTGAATAGCTAGGACATCAATCAGCCACCCAGATGTAGAAAAAGACACCGAATCTGACGAGATGCTGTCGTAGTGTTTGGCGTATCCTGAGGGGAGATTGAATCCCTCAGACAGTTCAGAAATCGCGCCCGCTATTTGATCGAGCGCGGCATCCAGATCACTCCGGTCTTCTTCGAAATCCGCATTGCTGCTTGCTTCGGCTTCAGCCATCGTCGTCCTCAGGGGTTTGTCGCATCTACCGTATGATAGGCCCCCCCCATATGTCTTGGGAAGTCGCTTGAACCAGGTTATCAAGTTTGTCGACCTCTGCGCCGGGCTGGGAGGATTTCACCACGCAACCTCCCTTCTACGGAAGAGCGCGGGGTGGGAAAACGTTCAGTTTGAGTGTGTGCTAGCCTCCGAACTCGATCCGGAACTCAGGAAGATCTACGTTAGGAACTTCCCAGCTATTGCCCATCCTTACGATGAGTTCTTTCCGGCGGGTCGTGAGTCGGAATTGCGGACAGCCCTGGAAACTCAGGGCTTGGAGAATGAACTGGCACTGAGGTCGTTAGACGGGGCTCTTACCGGCATCCACGGAGACATGCGGGCCTTGGTCAATGCGAACCAAAGCGGTCTGAGACTATGGCCAGACTCCCATCCGGATTCTTGCGACTACGTGATTCCTGAGCACGATCTCCTATTCGCGGGATTTCCCTGTCAGCCGTTTTCAAAATCGGGTGCCCAGCGCGGCTTCGCCGAAACCCGAGGGACCGTTTTTGACCTCATACGCCTGGTGATCAAGGACCGGCAACCAGATTTGGTCCTTCTAGAAAATGTTGGAAACTTTGATCGACACGATGGAGGGAAAACGCGGCGTGTTGTGGAGAAGACGTTGTCTCAGCACTACGACGTCAGAATGACACGACACAAAAACGAGGGTGGTGAGGGCCTCCTGTCTCCTCACCATTTCGGACTGCCGCATCATCGCGAACGATTCTACATCATCGCGCAACGCCGGAGTTCGAAAAAATTCGCACCCATTGGCCGTCGAAGTCCGTTTCCATCTCGTGCCAGCATTAGTCGTGAAGAAGCTCGAACGCTGTCGGAGACCAAACTGCGTTCGATCGTACAGCATCCGGGTTCTGGAGTGCCTGCCCAGGACGAGGAAGTGGCCATCTCGCCGGATAGAGTCGCTGCCATTACCCACTGGAATCAGTTGTTGGCACTGATTGCCGAGGCTCCTAGCGCTCCGACTCGAAGAGCGGACAACATGATCTCAAGTCCGATCTGGGGGTATGAGCTAGATCCATGGCACTGGTACCCGGCCACGGAGAACCCGAAACTATGCTCCCAGTCGCCGGATTGGGCCTCGAGCCAGCGAAAAAGGCAGTTGGAAGCGGCACGCATGCGCGTTGCTGAATTGTCGCACGATAGAGTCGATCTCTTTGACCATCCGCCGCGAGATGACCGAAGCTGGCTCGCTCCGAAGAGACTTGGGAGGACAGAGACTCTTCGCTGGGTTGACACTTGGCCCGGATATGCAGGGAAGCGAGACACCTGGCCCGATTGGAAAGTCCGGTTTGTTCGGGATAATCGAGAATGGGCGCTCTGGCTCTGGTCGACCCTCGATCCCGAAGATCTACGTCTCTGGCTGGACAAACTATTCCGAGAGGTACCGGCACCGTCAAACCAAAAGCTGGAGTGGAACTGCAAAGGAGAAGAACTCAACCTTTGGCGCCACATCATCCAATTCCGACCGTCCGGAATCCGGGCGAAGCGGTTTGAATCGGTTCCCGCTCTTGTCGCGATGACCGGAACGCAGATTCCAATTGTCCCAAGGTTTAGTGGCAGCCCCGAAGAACCGAAGTCTAGTCATCTATGTGTAGCCGAGGGCCGACTGCTCCAGGGGTTTCGATCGGATTGGCACACCCCGAAATCACGAGAGAAGGCATTCAGGGCCCTCGGAAACGCGGTTCATTGTGGAATGGTGGAGTTGATCCTGGGTTCGTGGCTATGTGCGGGCGACAGCAGCGAAGAACACACCTCGAACACGCCCGATTCTTTACTTCTGACTGGGTGAGTCAAATCTTGACCGCCTACGACAAGCGGGCGGAGTTGATTTCGAGGCGCTCTGAGGTTCCGGCAAGCGTCTTGCCGCCGCAGGGCACCTTGCGTCTGGAGACGCGCCTCAAGAAACCTGCTACGGTCGTTGCCCAGCTTGGGGTTAGGGATCTTGACGAATTGACACGGGCATTCGGAAGATGTAGAGCAATGCACCATGGTCTGCTCAACGAACTGCTCGGAGGTAACCATGCATAGCCTAACCCAGCTAGAGCGGGAGTGGCGCCACTACCTGGTGGTCACCAACCACGGTGTTCAGCAGCACGCCAAGGACTGCATGCTCCTATTCTGGGAAGCTGAGCACGGTCGCAAGGCAATCCTGGCCGTTGCCCAGCGAATCGGAGGCCTAACTGAGCGCCGAAATCTAGATCTGCACTTGCGTGCCGCGCGCAAGCGTTGGCAGTTGCTATTTCGCACAGAGGACGGACGGGAATTCAAAGCGATTGTCGCCTGTCTGAGAGGCCTTTTAGGCCTTGACCAGTCCCTCGGAAAACCTCGCGAAATAGATCTAGAAGCAGGCTTTCCTGAGCGAGGCGAGGGCCTCAGTGTGGAAGCTCTTGAGGTAGTCTTCCGCCGTCTCGAGATTCGTGTGGCCGAACGTCCTACTTAGGGTGTGGATATCTTCAGCAACTTGGCGGGCGAGATTGGCAAAAGAGCGCCGGGCGGTGTCCATTGAGACCGTCGTGGCCGGGTGCGGCGATCAGAGCGACCTCGCTGCCATGCAATTACTGCAGGTGAACCCCTCAGGGCTCACTTTGGCCCCGTGTAAGCCGTTGGACTGCACGGGGTTTATAAACCAGGGTGCAACGTGGGCCCCCGGGCTATCCAGCGTCAAGCGGGAATCCAATGGGGCTGGAGGGCTCCCTGGCCCCGTTCGATGCTCATCCGGCATTCCGTACACTCAACGCTATCTTGTCCCCGAGAGAATCCACCCAGTCCGGAAGAGATCACGATGCCAGAGCATAGGTTATGGGAGTCGGAATCGGAGCCCGAAAAACAGGATCCCGATGCGACGCCGATTGCGCAGCGTAAACTCATCACGCAGCCATACGATTTGGTGGTGGGAGGCCTAGTTGATCAGATCAAAGGCGAAACCCTTCATCTCAAACCGCTTAGTGATCGTCCGGGGTTTCAGAGGCGATACGTTTGGCCCCCAAAACTGGCATCGAGACTCATAGAGTCAATGCTGCTAAACGTGCCGATCCCTCCATGCTATCTCGCCCAATCGCCGGACTTTCAGCTGGACGTTATTGATGGTCAGCAGAGGATCTACTCCATCTACCGCTACCTAGAGAACCAATTTGCTTTAGGAAATCTGGAGGTACTCAAAGAGCTCAACGGAAAACACTTCTTTGAGCTACCGCTAGTGCTCCAACGAAAGCTGAAGACGCATACACTTCGGTGCGTGATCATCACCAATGACTCCGACCCTGAAATCAAATTTGACGTTTTCGAACGACTGAATACCAACACGACCCCGCTAAACGCCCAGGAGCTCCGAAACTGTATCTATCGAGGCGATTTCATGCGACTGATCGAGTCGTTGGCGGAGGGCGATGCGTGGCTGTCCATCCTGGGCAGGAAAACCGTAGACAAGAGAATGCGGGGGGAAGAGATGGTACTGCGTTTTTTTGCATTCAAGATTGCCGGACTCCAGTCATACAAAACTCCTCTTAAGCATTGGCTGAATGACGTCGCCGATAATGCCAGGGGGTATACCGCCGCGGAGTTGCACGAGCATCGACTGAGTTGGGACACGGCCCTGGAGAGATGCACGGCCGTCTTTGCACCAAGCGAGTGTTTTCGGAGGATTGATGCTGGTGGCAAAAAATCCGTCGTGAACCGCGCGCTCATGGACCTGACTATGTCCACAGCCACGTCAGAAAAGGGGCAGCTGATGGCTCCGGCGCGCTCAGCCTTTCGGGATGCCTACGCAACACTGCTGGCCCAGGAAGAGTTTGATGATTTGATTAGTCGTTCGGTTGATCACAAGAAAAGAACGCTCCGGAGATTCGAACTCTGGCGCGACCAGGTGGAAGCGGTTCTTTGAGTGGCACGCTACTCTCGTTCATATTCGGGCTTGATCGAGCGGCTGGCCGAGGTAGAATCACTACGCCGCTTTGCCGCCCGTGAGATGGCGATTAACCAGCCGCTTCCGGTTCACATTTCCCGGGCCAACGCGCTTTGCCGAGCGTCAGTAGTGCTTCTGAGCAGCCATGTTGAAGGGTACGTCGGAGACCTGGCAGATCTCGCAATCGAGCGGATCTACAACAGGTCCCTGCCGAAATCAAAACTTGGCCCATCATTCAGGTACCACCTTTCGAAGGACCTGATCAGAGAGATAAAGGACACTGCGATCCACAACAAGCTCGAAGAGAAGGTCAGACGCCTGTTTGCTAGGGATGCAGATGTGTGGTCTTTACAGGACGTCTTCAACACGCAGCTAGACGGTGAGCGCTTCCGGGCCGGCTTTTCCAATCCCAAGACGGAGAAAATCGAGAAACTGTTCAAACGGTTTGGATACGCCTCGATTCGCGCGGACCTAATGACCGCATTGGGAGCGGATTTTCCGGCGTGCGACAACATGGTCAATCACGTAGTAGATCAGCGAAATAAGATCGCTCACGGCGATCAAGTGACTGCGGGGTCACCTCAGGACCTCAAGGATATGGCCGTCCTCGTCAAAACGTACTGTCGAACTCTGGATACCGCCGTCGGAGACTGGTTTTCGTCCCTGGGCTGTGCTATTCGCTAGCGAGGCTCGGGTCTAGCTAGATGCCGCTGGAGCAGCGCCGGCGCGTTGTGTGCTCGTTGGAGGCTTGATCAATTGGCAGAGCGTGGCTACGGGACCCCGCAGCAGGCTACTGTGGCCATTCCCCGATAACTTCCTGGCGTTCATGACACAGCGAGTGTTCTGAATTCGCCGCCCTCTAAAACGGCTCGGAAAGCGAAAGAATTCTCTTCAATGTTTTGCTGGAATTCGATCCCCTCCATACCCTTCAATCCGAACCTGCTCTCGATGTCCGCGAACATTCGGTGATCTACTTTGGGAGCCAATATTCGCAGGACGATTGATCCAAACAGGACGACGGTAAATTCGGTGTGTCCCGCACGTGGAAAAAACTCGATGCAGTGATAAGGATTTGGGTTTTCTCCGGTTCGAAGACGGAACACCTCAGTCCCACTGGCGGGAGGAATACCGCAAACCAGCGCAAACAAGCTCTGAGCCAAATCGACGCTCATCAAGAAGTCGCGCCCACCTATGAGATACCCAAACTCGTACGCGACCTTACCAGCAAGCGGGTCCAAGCTTGGCGCGCTGCGGGGTCGGAGTTGAACCTTCAGCGAATCACTGCGCTTCAGGAGCCTCCGTCCCAGCTTGGGCCAATCCACAATTTCCCCGGGTGAGGCGCGCGAGTACGCCTCGATCAACCGGCGGTGCTCCTGTCTGATTTGCGCTTCCTTCATTCCCGCGTTTCTGAGATTCTCATCTCGTAGCAGGCCCTTCAACAGAATAGCCGGCATGTCCCTTTCTGGATGGATTTTACTTCCATCATGCAGGGTCTGCGAGTGGAATAGAACCCCACCATCTGTAGCCCGTCCCCTTAGCGTAATTTCATCGCCTATGCCGCTAATCTCATAATTCCGGTTCAGAAGCTTCGCCAAGTTCGCGGGATCCACTACGGTTGAAAGTGCCTGGACGACTTCGCTGTCGGACACCAGGGCGGCATCAACCCGTGCTCCGAGTTCGCTATTGCATTGCGTGCAAATCATGTCCTCGACGATCAGGATCCCGCGAATGCTTGACGGGATCACATGCTCCCGACTGAGTTGGATTTCCGGGGGTTGCCTAAAGCAAAAAATGCAGGCGCTCATATCGGTGAGTAACGCGCCGGCGAAGGGCGGGTTGCTGGGAAGACCGTCCAACTGGCACGGCGGCAGCCCTCTCCAGCCGAGCCAAGGCAGGAGAGTCCATCGATACGGTTATCGGCACCCTAAATGTGTTACCTAACGCGCCACCTAGAAACACAAAGCCCTGCAACACAACGTGTTACAAGGCTTATTGTGGGTCCTAATGGACTCGAACCATCGACCTCTACGATGTCAACGTAGCGCTCTAACCAGCTGAGCTAAGGACCCGGTGCCCGTGTGGGGGCAAGGGCGGCGAAGATAGGTTGGTTCGCACAGGTGGGTCAACATCTTGACGAGGTCTTGACGCCTGGGCCAAGCTCAGCTCGCCACTGGCTGCCGGAGCGCCGTTCTCCGTTCATCTGAGTACGCCCGCGGCGCCGAATCGGCCTGCCCCCGGCACCTCCGTCAAGATTGGCCCGTTTCTGGCAGACATCGCGGACAGCCGATATCTCCAGATTCAGAAGATGAAGTACGACGTATATATTTCTGGCAAACCTCAGGGTCGCACCGCGACAACCGATTCGGGTTGGAGCGAAGAGAAGAAGGAGGGGCCACGTCCGGTGCCGGTCGCGAGACGGTATCCGCCCATGGTTCAGGTATTGACCTCCTCGGATCCAACCATCGAGAACCAGCTCAGCGCGTTCGCCCGGCAGTCGTACAAGCAGGGGAATCCTTTGAAGGAAATCTGCAGGGATCTCTACCACTTTGCACATTCACTGGGGTACGAGGCTACCATCGGCGTGCAGGAGGTCTACAGCGCCTCAATGCCCTCATTTCCGGGTCAAACGGTGATTTCGGCGCTTCTGATGGTGGATATCCGACCGTTATGGATGTCCGGTGAGGACTCAGGCGCACGCATGGGATACGCGTCCTAGGGGTCTCGGGAACCAGGGGTGGTATAAGGCGGCCGCGATCACGCAACCGCAGCCAACTCCGATGTCCGTAGACGAATTACTCCGCTCCCGAAGGACGGTCCACACGTTCGAACCGCAAGGTGTCCCGGAGACTTTGGTTACCCGCGCCATCGAATCGGCCCGCTGGGCGCCCAATCACAAGCTCACCGAGCCGTGGGAATTCGTAATAATGGGAGGGGAAACGGCTGCCGCAATCGCGGAACGGAATGCCGAGATTTTGAGAGAGGAAGGCCGAGAGGCCAAAGCCGCTCACAAACTTGCAAGATGGCGGGCAGTGCCCGGGTGGATGCTGCTCACCTGCCGGCGATCCGAGGATTCATTTCGTCACCAAGAAGACCTGGCCGCGTGCGCCTGCGCGGCACAGAATTTCATGCTCAGCCTCTGGTCCGCGGGTGTCGCGAGCAAATGGACCACGGGTCCGGTCACGCGGGACGAGCAGTTTTTCCAGATCGTCGGTATTGATCCGGGCAAACGTGGTGTTGTGGGCCTGTTCTGGTATGGTTACCCGTCCGACGTTCCTGTAATCACCAGGGGCCCGCTAGAAACGGTTCTGCGCCGACTTCCGTAACACGAGGGCGGATTGCGCTGGCGGGACCTCGATAGCGGAACGGCTAATCATTGATCATGCCGAAACTCGCCACTCCATGGAAAGCCGCTTTTCAGTCTGGGCACAATCTCGGAGATACAAATTTATCAGAGTTTGATAAGGGATTCCGGTCTCGGTAGCGAGTTCTTTGAAGTATTCGATCGTCGCGCTGTCCAGACGGATTGTCACCGATTTTTTCAGCCTCTTCGCGTACGGGTTTTTTCGGCCATCCGAGAAATCATAGGTTGGTCTCATCGATGGTCACATGTCGTATTGTTGACGCTCTTGTGTGGCGGCTGCGGCGGGGCAAGCTCTAGAACCGCACCGCCATGCTCACCAAGGGAGCGGTCTGTCCGCGGACGGGCAGGAGCGACATCGAAACCTGCGGCAGTCGCCCGCGCCGAACCGATATGGCCGCAGAAAATCCTGAGAGAATGCGGTTGCCGACGAGCGTCGCGATGAGCACGACTCTTCGCCTTCGAAGAGTCTCGCCTTCCTCCCGCAGTCGCCGGAACTCCAGGAAATCAGATTCACTGGCCCATTGCCACTGAAACGAGGGATCGGCGACGTACTCGAGGTCATCCCACGCCCGATTGAGCAGGCTTACCTCCAGGAACTCGTCCGAGCTTTGGTAGGTGGCGAGTCTCAGGAAGAATGTGCGGTTCTTTCCAGCCACGTCGGCGGCGGCCCGGGCCGAGGCGAGCGTTTCATAACTCTGGACGACGGACCGTCGCCGCCATTCAGAGCCGCCCGCACTCAGCATCAGGGTGATGTCGGTGAGCGCGAAGGCGGCACCGGATCGCCCCCATTTGCCGCCGTGGGCATAGTGATGCCCCCACCCCGGCAGCACCAGAGACCTCAAAAACGCACCTCCAGCCGAACGTTCCTGCGCCTGGGTCGAGTCCGGGGCGGCAAGAAGGAGAACCAAAAGGAGGAGGGTGCTTCGCATGGCCGAGTCAACGTGGCCGCCTCGCAACGGATCCGCCTATCGGGGCACATCTGCCTGTCGGACTTGCCTCCCGACCGTGGGTGACGGATTCTTCCGCCCTCCCAACCTCAGATCGAAATGAAAACACTCTCAATCGGACTTCTACTCGCCCTGACACTGACTGCCAGCGCTCAACGAGCACGCGATCTTGGCATCCCGATGGAGGGCCAAACCGGGACCTGGAACGCGATTACGGACGTGGAGGGCGTCGAGGTGGGGTTTACCACGCTTATAGAAGGGGAGGGGCTCCTCCGGGTGGGCGAAGGTCCGATTCGCACCGGAGTCACCGCCATATTCCCGCGAGGCCGCGATGACGCGGACGCCGTTTTTGGCGCCTGGTTCACGCTCAACGGCAACGGGGAGATGACGGGCACGACCTGGGTGGAGGAGTCCGGTTTTGTCGAGGGACCGGTGATGATCACGAACACACACAGCGTGGGTGTGGTCCGAGACGCGGTCATCGAATGGGAGGTGAAGCAAGGCAACCTGGACTACGATTTCATGATGCCGGTGGTCGCGGAGACCTACGATTCACTGAACGACATCAATGGTCAGCACGTCAAGACCGAGCATGCCCTGGCCGCCATGGACAATGCGCGCTCCGGGCCGATCGCAGAAGGCAATGTCGGCGGTGGGACAGGGATGATCTGCCACCAGTTCAAAGGCGGCACCGGCACGTCATCCCAGGAGGTGAAGCTGCGCGACGAGACCATTACCATTGGTGTACTTGTGCAGTGCAACTACGGCGGGCGATCTCAGCTTAGAATCGCCGGCGTCCCCGTTGGCAGGGAAATGCCGGAGCCGTCGGCCTGCTGGGACCACCCCACAGCAGAGGTTCCGAATTGGGGCATTCGCCGGTGCAATGAAACCGGTGAAAATCGGGACGAAGACCGGGGGTCTATCATCATCATCGTCGCGACCGATGCTCCCGTTCTCCCGCACCAACTCAAACGCATCGCGAAGAGAGCTTCCCTCGGAGTCGGCAAGATGGGCGGGATTGGGGGGAATAGCTCGGGGGACATTTTCCTGGCTTTTTCGACGGCCAATCCGGGCGCCTCCGAGGTCGAGCTTCAGGATATCAAAATGCTCCCGAACGAGGCCATGAACGGTCTTTTCCAGGCTACGATATGGGCGGTCGAAGAGGCCATCGTAAATGCCATGCTGGCCGCTGAGACCATGACCGGCGCGAACTATCTTCGCATTCCCAGACTGCCCCACGACCGACTGCTGGAGATCCTTCGCAAATACAATCGAATAGACTAGACACCCCCACGACGGGGCGGTCCTCAACCATGAATCACATTCAGCTCAGCACGGCCATTTTTCTGTCGGCCCTCCTCGTTGGCTGCTCGGGCCCATCCCCGCAGTCGACGACCCGAGGCGAAAGTCGCGCGCCGGCGCACGTCGATCGACCGGCGGGGCAGACGCGGGTGGATCGTCGGGGGATCGTCCAGGTTTGGGTCCCCGCCGGGGAGTTCAGGATGGGAACGGTTGATATATCCGCGCTGAATCCTCCAGCATGGGCCCTCCAAGAGATGGAGAGCGAGCAGCCCGCCCACCAAGTGCGGCTGACCAAGGGATACTGGATGGACAAGTTCGAGGTAACCAATGAGGCATTCGCCGCGTTCGCCGCGGATAGTGGCTACGAAAATCGGGTCTACTGGTCCGACGCCGGGTGGCATTGGCGCGAGACAGAGACCGACCTGCCACAGACCTGCGGAGAGGATCCAGAACACCCCGTAGCCTGCGTGAATTGGTTCGAGGCCGAGGCTTATTCCGCGTGGCGAGGAGGGAGGCTACCTACAGACGCAGAATGGGAGTTCGCGGCGCGCGGTCCTGATTCCCGCATCTACCCGTGGGGAGACGAATGGGATGCTTCTCGAGCTAACGTCGTCGACTCCGAGGGGACGACTGCCGTAGGCCTATTTCCGGGCGGGGTGAGCTGGGTTGGAGCGCATGACATGGCCGGAAACGTGATGGAATGGGTGAGCGATTGGCTGACGCTGGACTACTACCAGACCGGCCTGATGATCGACCCGACTGGCGCCTCGGAGGGTCGTATCAAGATCGAGAAAGGGGGCTGGTGGGGGAGTAACCCTTTCGTCGCGAGGGCGGCGTACCACCACTTCGAGGATCCGCCGGGATACAAAGACCACCACATCGGATTCCGAACGGTCTCCGGAGACAGATAGGTCAACAGCGGCGTCCAGCCCCTACCGAAGGAGCCTTCCTTCCCGCAGGAGCAAGATAAACGGATCTAATAGACAAGTATATCTTGTTTATTAGATAAGATATCATTACCATTATGGAATGGATATGGATCGTGATCTGCTCGGTGAATTGTTTGCCGCACTGGGCGCGCATTTGGCGGAAAGCAAGGTCGAAATTTCGTTAGTGGTTGTCGGCGGCGCTAGCCTGGCATCAACCGGCTTGGTGGACCGAACCACAAAAGATGTCGATGTCATTGCAACAGCAGTCCGAAGCGAGGGCAAGACAGAACTGTATCCGGCGACTCCATTCCCCGCAGGGTTCCAGGAGGCAGTTGATCGGGTCGCCAAAGACTTTGGCCTGCCAGCCGACTGGCTGAACTCTGTGATAGAAAGCCAGTGGAGAGCTGGGCTTCCTCCACGCCTCGCAGAGGACATCGAATGGAGAGAGTACTCGACTCTGTCCATAGGACTTGTCGGCCGAAAGGCCTTAATACCACTGAAGTTCTTCGCGGCCGTTGATCAGGGAGTCAAATCGAAACATTGGCAGGACCTGTTAACCCTTCGGCCTACCAATGATGAGATTGATGAGGCCGCAAGTTGGGTTAGCGGACAGGACGCGGGAGAAGAATTCAACCAATACATAAGAGACGCACGTGGACAGCTACGAAGAGATTTGGCGAGCGGCGAGGAATAGCGCTAGGCGGACCGCTATCAACACGGCGTGGGGGCATTGGTCTGCCCTGGGATCGCTCGCGCACGGCGGAGTACGAGGGGCGCCACCATCCATCGTTGATCCAGAAGCCCTAGTCCTTCTATCTCTCGCGTACGCGGAAGATGAAAGGCGGCTCGAGGAGATGGTGGCATGGTGGGCTAGGGTGGGGTCACCTCTCACCAGCCTCAGCAGGATGAAGGCTGTCACGATGGAAATCGGTGGAGACGGCAATGACTATTTCTCAACGTTCGCCGATCTGGCCACACGTTCGGGTCATCGAACCTGGCGACGACATGCCAAACACACGGTCGACACATCCCGAGCGATCAAACATGGAGGGCCGAACAGCCTGATCCTTCGAGGCGCCCCAGCCCTCATGGTCCGGCTTAGAGCCGCCTTTGGAGTAAGTGCCAAGTCTGACGTCCTGAGTTTTCTCATTGGCAACCGTAATTCTGTCTCTTCTGTGGCCGAGATCACTCGGGCCGTGGGATACACCAAAACCGCGGTAAGGGCGTCGCTCAAGGACATGGTCACAGCAGGGTTGGTCAACGAGACCTCGAGCCATCCTGCGGCTTACTCCACCAATCGCAGAGCATGGCAGGAGCTTCTGCAGCTCCGAAGCCAAAAAGTGGGTGACGAACCGCGGTGGTGCCTGTGGATGTCCATCTTCGGATTCTTGGTAGGAACTCGCGAACTGCTGACCCCTGCACTAGAGGGCAAGTCAAATGACCACGTGGTTGCCTCAAAAGCGAGGGATCTCGCTGAGCGGTATACCTACGTGTTTGACTACCATGGCATTCAGACTCCGCCGCCGGCTGAGTACCCGGGGAGAGAGTTTGCCCGAGCGTTCCTTGCGATCTGCGAGAGTGTTGCCGACTGGGCTGGAATGGACGGGTAGTCCCGGCGGCCGGCCGCTTCGAAACCCCGGCGCCCTAAAAACTCAGCCGCGCCCTCACGTTCACCGTCCTCGGCGTCAACCTCGTAGGCACCCGTGCCCAAATACCGGCGGCGTCGGGTATCCAGGAGTAGGAAACGGTATTCGTCATGTCGAACACGTTCAGGATTTCGAACGTGACGTCCATTCCCACCGGATTCGAGCCGTCGGATATTTGCAGTTCTTTCGTGATCCCCATGTCGAATCGGAAGTAGCGGGGGTAACGGGCAGAAAACCGGTCTCCCGGCGCCTGGACCAGCAGATTCCCGACCTGCGGTCCTGGAACAGGCGGGGTGTAGGGTAGACCCGACCCAAACAAGGTCCTCAGGTGCAGCCTCCACGTGGGATCGTTCGGGATATAGTCCTGCAGGTAGAAGGAAACAGTGTGGCGCTGATCCGTCGGCCGGGCTATGGCGCCGATCTTGCGCTCGTCCTGGAATTCCGGCAGGAACCGCTCCCTGGCGTGCAGAAAGCTGTAGTTCACCCAGCTCTCCATCCCGGGCACAAACTCTCCTCGGAGTTGAACATCCATGCCGTACACCCGGGCGGACGAATCGTTGTCGCCCGAGTAGCCGACCCGGACATTGTCGATGTCGTAGGAAATCAGATTCGAGATCCGCTTCGCGTAGGCCTCGGCCCTCAGGTGGAATTGAAGGCGGGGCAGGAAGTACTCCACGCCGCCGACGATCTGGTGCGAGCGCTGAGACTTCAGCCCCCGATTGAGCGCTCCCAGAATGGTTTCGCCGACTTCCGGCTTCCCCCGTAGTTCTCGGTAGGACGGACTCTGGTAATAGATGCCCCACGACCCGAGGAGAAGGGTATTCGCGTTGAGCCGGTAGTGCCCGGTTATTCGGGGCGAAAAGGTCCACTCGTCATTGAAGTCGAAATAGTCGGCGCGAATGCCGCCCGTGACTACGAATCCGTCGGTAGCCGGATGGGGCAGCGAGACGGCATCTTCGACGAACAATGACCCTCGAAAGGCACCCAGCGTCGCCTCATCCCGGAGGCTGTCTGAGACGATCCGAACCGGGAGGCCCTCGGTGGACCTGCCAGAGACCACCGATTTTTCGTTGATCTGGTCCTCGAACCGGAGGTCCCGCAGCTGCCATCCCGCCTGAAGGGCGTGTCCATTTACCAGCGCGGAATAGCGGCCCGTTCCGGTGATGGTCCTCACGGCTACACGATTGTCCGCGGCATCCTCCTGCCGTGACGTGCCTACGGGGAAGAGGCCGTTTCCGGGCGTCGGATTCGGTGACCCGGGATCCACGAGGAAGAGGATCGCCGACCCTGAGAGGTTGAATCGCTCGGTCTCTTCGGTATCGAAAATCGAAAAATCATGCTCGGTCCGGACCTTCCCGATGGGCGCCGTGATACGCAGGCCTCCGAAGTTGGTCACGTACCCGTCCACCTCCTCATTGCCCTCGTCGTACTGAATGAACATCGACTGGAGGTTGCTCTGAGAGAGGCTGGAGTTCTGGCTGATGGTTCCGAAGAAGGTCTGCCGTGAGTTGGGGTTGAGGGTGAATCGATGCTCGGCATGAATGGCCAGAGTCTCGATCACGACTCCCGGCTTGGGCAGCCACCTGAGATTCACCTGGAGGTCCGTAAAATCGGGGTCGTATTCTCCTTTGAGTTCCTGGGTCGCGAAGAACCTTCGGGGCCTGGCTCGACGACCTCCGATGAGCCATCCGAATCGCCCGTCTGAGAGACTTCCTCCGGCGGAAAACCCCGCGTCCAGAAGGGACGCATACAACGAACCCGAAGGCCGTTTTTCGCCCGATTCCATCTTTCGATATCGTACGTCAACCGCCGAGGCCAGTTTGCCTCCATACCGCACGGGGAAGCCCCCGGAATAGAAGGTGATGCCATCGGCCAGTTCAGCATTCATCAGGCTGAGCCCCTCCTGCTCCCCCTGCCGCGGCCGGAAGGGCAGGAAAATCTCGAATCCGTTGATGAAGAAGAGATTCTCGTTGAAGCCTCCTCCGCGTACCGAAATCTGGTTTGACAACTCGTTGTTGGTGACCACACCGGGGAGCACTTTCAGGGCCCTCGCCACATCTCTGACGGGGGTCGGAATGTTGCGGGCGGCCTGAGGCGAAATCTGGAAGACGCCGACCTCCGTGATGGTCCGTTCTCCTTCCACGGTGACTCCATCCAGTTCGAGAGTCGCGGGGCTCAGGGATACATCCAGCCGTGTCGAGGCACCAAACCGAATATCCACCGAATCCGTCCGGGTCTCGAAGCCTACCGCCGAGAAGCGAAGCGCATACCGGCCGCTGGGCATCCGCAGCAAGAACTGGCCGTCGTTATCGGTGGCCGTTCCGAAACTGGTGCCGGCAACGAGGACAGTCACTCCGGGAAGCGCCGACCCGTCATCCCGGGCCGTAACGGTGCCCGTCACATTCCCCCATTGCTGCGCGGACGCCGTCCACGTACAGCAAACCAACGCTAAAAGAGCAGCTGAATACCGCATTATCCCCCGAAATGTCACCTAGAAGTACAGTATCGGTTGTCGGGGGGCAGGGTGTAGCTGGTGGGACAAATCAGGCGAGTTGGAGCCATCCAACCGAGGCAAGGAGGTAGAGTTCGCCGATTGGCATAAGGAACCCAAAAATTGCCCCAAGAAAGACTTCCCACTCGCTATGCGCCTTAGCCCTCACGCGGGCCCACATGAGGATCGGCGATGCCACGATAGCGGCGATCGGAAGGGTCATCGGGAGCCCGAGACCGACGGCGATCCAGAGGGACATCGAGGTAAATCCCGTGAGCGACGAGACATGGATGGAGATTTTCGTTCTGGTATTGATGAGCGCGAGCAAGGCCGTGTTGACCGGGAACACGACGAGAAGGGGAGCGACAATGCCGTCAGAAGGCCAGTCCATATACGCAGCCACCAGAATGGCGGCGAACCCGGAAAGGAACGTGGCGATGAACGCCGGCATCCGCTTCGTCTGGTCGCGGACTTCTACGGTTTCCGCTTTTCCGCGAAATACCAGCCACCCGACGAGAGAAATCGGTATCAGCCCGAGAAAAAACGCCACCAGAAGTGTCACCGCTACGATGGAATCGGAGTCCCATCCCATCCCCGCGGTCATCCACCAGAATAGTGCAGGTGGGAGGACCATCGGGTTGACGAGATATCCCAGGACCCACGCGGTTTGGGTCAGGAGGCCCATCGGTCGGGCGCCCTCCTCGTGAGGCTCGTCAGTCGCCTTGTCGGTCGGCGTGTTAGTAGGCGCGGGCATAAATCACGCGACCTTCGGACGGCCGACCGGACACGGGATCGGTCCCCGGCTCGTCATACCCCTCCAGGGGGATGCACCGAATCGTGGCCTTGGTGTCTTCCTTGACCTTGGTCTCGGTCTCCGGGGTTCCATCCCAGTGCATCCGAACGAAACCACCCTTCGCCTCCAGAACCTGCTTGAACTCGTCGTAGCTGTCCACCGACGTTGTCCGCTCGTCCCGGGACGAGCGAGCGCGCTCCAGAAGGTCGTTCTGGATTTGGTCCAGGAGCGCGGGAATGCGCTCGTCGAGGCCCTCCATGGGCACGGTGGTCTTCTCCTTGGTATCTCGCCGAGCCAGTTCGATGGTCCCGTTCTGAAGATCGCGCGGACCGATGGCGATGCGCAGTGGGACTCCCTGCACTTCGTACTCGTGAAATTTCCATCCCGGCCGGTGGCTGTCGCGTGCGTCCAGGAAGACCCGCACTCCAGCTGACTTGAGCCCTGCCTCCAATTCGCCCGCTTTCTCCAGCACGGCCACTCGGTCTTCTTCTTTGCGGTAAATGGGCACAATCACCACCTGGGTTGGGGCGAGCCGGGGCGGCAGAATCAGGCCCTGGTCATCCGAGTGGGTCATGATCAGTGCTCCGATGAGTCTGGTGGAGACACCCCAGGAGGTCGCCCACACATACTCGAGTTCGTTGTCCCGATTCTGAAACTGACAATCGAATGCCTTCGCGAAATTCTGTCCCAGAAAATGGCTGGTCCCGGCCTGCAGGGCCTTGCCGTCCTGCATGAGCGTCTCGATGCAATAGGTGTCTACGGCGCCCGCAAACCGTTCTGCTTCCGTCTTCACACCCTTGATCACGGGCACCGCCATGTACTCCTCGGCGAACGTCGCGTAGATGTCGAGGATTATCAGGGTCTCCTCCTCTGCCTCTTCCCGCGTCGCGTGCGCGGTGTGGCCTTCCTGCCACAGGAACTCCATGGTCCGGAGGAACAGCCGCGTCCGCATCTCCCAGCGGACTACGTTGGCCCACTGGTTGATCAGAATCGGGAGATCTCGCCACGACTGAATCCACCGGGAATACGTGTCCCAGACGATCGTCTCGCTGGTGGGGCGCACGATGAGGTTTTCCTCCAGCTTGGCGTCCGGGTCCACGATCAGCTCATCGCCATCCATCTTCAACCGCGAATGAGTTACCACCGCGCATTCCTTGGCGAATCCCTCCACATGCGCGGCCTCTTTCGCAAGAAAGGATTGCGGGATGAAGATGGGGAAGTACGCGTTGCGATGACCGGTGGCTTTGAACATGCCGTTCAGGCCGGCCTGCATGTTTTCCCAGAGCTCATACCCGTTCGGCCGGATAATCATACATCCGCGGACTGGAGAGTAGTCGGCCAGCTTGGAGTGGCGGACTACGTCCAAATACCACTTGGAATAGTCCTCGGCGCGGGGAGTGATTGCGTCAGCCATTGTATACAGTGGTGATTCCTAAACAGTACAACTCTAGGTGGAGGTGGGGTATATACGCGTGTCAGAAGCCGATCGACGCGAACGGCCGGGTCTTTGCCGTATTTTCAATGCACACGGGAAAGCAGCGTTGTGAACGTCAAAAACAAAGGATTCGATGCCAGCACAGCTCAGACTACTGAGGGCACCGGCATTTACCCCGCAATTCGCAGCATTCCGGTAACATTTTGGTACCCGGCTGAGTAGCATCCAACCGACTTTGAACCGCACCGCCATGAAATCAGAACCCTATATCTCTCGCCTTCTATTCTCCTGGAGCCTGCCTGTTGTCGGCGTCATGTTGCTTTCCGGGTGTTACACCCAGCTTGCCATGGTGGACGAGGGGTATTCCGACGAGGCATATGCCGAGGTTGTGGAGGAGTACGACGAAAATGGCGATCGCGTGGTCACGGGCACCTACTACGATGACGAAAACTGGTACCGGGCCCCTCGCACATACAGCCGGTACTTTGGACGTTTCTATGACCCCATGTATCGCGACTGCTGGGACTACCTGTGGTGCGACTATCCCACTACATACGTCTCCGTCGGATTCGGATTCGGCTACGGCGGGCGTTACAACCCATGGGGCGGCGGGTATGGTTACGGATCGGGCTACGGATATAGTCCGTTCGGGTATTCGCCATACGGCTTCGGCGGATACTATGGCGGATTCGGTTACGCCGGTGGGTATGGATTCGGTGGTGGATATGGATTCGGCGGTGGGTATGGATTCGGCGGCGGATATGGTTACGGTGGCGGCTACGGTTACGGTGGTGGCTACGGCTACGGCGGTCGCGGCGGCTACGGCTACGCCGGGACGGTAAATCTTAGCGGCCGGGGCTCATATGCGCCAAGGGGCAGTACACTCGGACGCGGAGCCTTGGCATCCAACGCTCGCGGCGCACGTGGTGCGACGAGAGGAGGTCGGGATGCCGATGGTCTCGCCGCAAACAGAAATATCGTTCGCAGTGGCGCGACCGGATCGGCTTCAGCGTCGAAACGCAGCGCGACCAGAACGACGCGCGGCACGGTCAGGACTGACAACAGCGGCACGAGCTCGACACGCTCGACGTTTGGATCCAGCTCGCGGGGGGCCACGACACGGTCAGCCTCTCGTGGTACATCGACACGGTCCTCGTCAGGCACGACCCGCTCTCGTGGTACATCGACACGGTCCTCGTCAGGCACGACCCGCTCTCGCGGTACATCGACACGGTCCTCGTCAGGGACGACCCGCTCTCGTGGGACATCGACACGATCCTCGTCAGGGACGACCC
>CAYXSE010000043.1:0-19427 GCA_964466675.1 uncultured Rhodothermales bacterium
TCGCCAGTCGAAGAGTTGCCCGAAAAGGAAGTCGAATTGTTATTCCAGGTTGAGCCATCGGTGGTTAAGATCCAGGTCTGGGATGAGTCGGCGGGAGAGTATGCTGCGGACAGGCTCTCGATTCTGTTCACAAACCACACCGATTCAACATTATACCTCCCCCTTTGCGGGGGCATCCCGCCAAAGCCGATCTATCAGCGGCAAGTGAGTGGCGAGTGGCGGGATGCGATCCTAATGGTTCAAACGTCTGTTGGCTGCGACGCGTCCCTTGCGATAGAGCCAGGCGAGACCTACTCGGACTCAACCCGGCTGGTGTTCTACCTCGAGCCCGACTCGCTGCCACTTGATGGTGAGGCGCCGAAGCTTGAAGACGTGTATGGACACTATAGAATGCTCTTTCAAGTTTATAGTACGTCCTGGTTTGCGGCGCCAATCCCAGCAGATGCCCTCTTGCCGATCGAGAGCCGAATCTCAAATCCAATTGAGTTAGTCCCAGAAGGTTGATGGATCGGTGTACTTGGGGCCTGTCAACACTACTGGCGAATATTTCGTGTCTTCGGTCTATGGAAATCACCGACGCGAGGGGCAATTTGTCGTTCCCGTCGTTTTCATCAACCTCGTCTCATCGGGATGAAAGCGCGCTTTCTAGCCGTGCTAACGGTGGTTATTTCCACTTCTCTGTGTGGATGTCAAACCGAAATCTCGGGTCCGAGACCTGTGGTTGCGGACTCCGTCTACTCGGCGCAGTCTCTCTTTAGCCAAGTTCAGCAGCAAACGTCCGAAAGGGTCTACAACACGGACCGGCTCCGGCCGGGGCAGTTGGTCGTCCACGAGGATAAGCAGCCGATCTACCCCGTCTCGCTTCGCGCATCCAACGGAATCATCTACCTTCTTGATCACGGAGACGTTGGTGTCTGGACGTATGATCTCTCCGGCAACAGGCTGGGGAAAATTGGACGTGGGGTCGGTAATGGCCCTGGCGAGCTGATCATCCCGAGCGATTTGTACGTCGGTCGCGACACGCTTTGGCTATCGAGCATCAAGGCTGGCTTGGTTTATCGATTTCTCACGACGGGAGAGTTTGTGGATCAATTCCAGTTACCCGGAGCCTACAAAATTACCAAGACTGGAAATGCGATCGTGGTTCTTACTTTTGGAAGCGAGTACCTGTTTCGCCGTCTGACTGGCCGCTCCTCATCCCCTGATCGATTCGGGGAGATTCTTGAGAATCAGCTCACCCAGTTTCTTTCGCTCAATGGATGGTTGTCTGCTACTCCACGCGGGTTTCGCTACGTGCCAAGTTATGCCGGGTACATCTTTGAGTTTGATCACAATGGACGGCCGATCGCCAAGGTCACGACTGTCGACCCACGCCCCTTCCCCGAGGCGACAGCGACCGTGTCGGCGGATGGTGGGTTGTCGACCAAAGTTGACAAACCAAAGGTTCTCGTTGTCGGTACAGCTCAAGATCGCTCTAAATTCTTCATCCATTCTGGATTCACAGATGCCAACACTGGCGAGCGCAAATCGGTGGTGGATGTCTACACCAACGATGGCACCGTTTACGAAATGAGCGTACGGCTCCCATTTCCGGTTCGCGCTTTCGACGTTTCAGACGGGGTTCTATATCTCGCAAGCGCCTCCACTGGCCTGTCTGCTTTCCGGTTACCAGAGAGCGTTTACCGCGATACTGTTGCGTGCTGACTCGATTTCGTCGGTAGTCGCGAAATGCGGAACTGCTTCGCCGAGTATCGTCCAGGTCCAGAATACGGACTGGCTCGGCCGCCGAGTACGCGTCATTTCGGATGGATTCTTCAAGCCGCCCCCCTCAGTGGATCCGAACCGTTCCGTCCAGGAACACCCAGGCATACTCCGCGCCTGCGATCTCTTCGTAGGCATCCTCAGACACCGAAATGACGGGCATGCTCTGGCCGAAGAGTTCTTCGGCCACCACAACCGCCAAGACCATGAACGGGTCGCTGCCGGTGGTCACCAGGGCCGCCGGGGCAGTCCCCTCTCTTATGGCTTCCAGTAGGATGGCTGTCGATGTGCTGGAGCCCCGGACAAACCTCAACGCCAGCACCTTTCCCTTGGCGGATTGACCTGAGAGAGGATGTCTCCGGTCGATCACTTCGCCGCTCTTGGGGTCATACCCGCCCCAAAAACTGAGTGGTGTCGAAGTACCCAGCACGTCGCCTTCCGCCTCGCCAGACACCAAAGGAACGCCCTCAAATGTTCGTTCCATCACGGCCCCGGGCTGGTCGTTTCCCACGCCGCATCATCCACCACAACTCTGCCATTTACCGCCGACTCTACACAGTCGGCAAGAGTCCCATACCGCACTCCCGCCGTCAGGAGCCCCGGCGAATAGAATGCATACTTGGCAGAATTGGTCATCACGGATCGCTCCTCTTGCCTCAACATGGGACTGACGAGCGGGCAGGCGTCCACCGTAATCGAAGCCCCGAACTCAGCAATTGCGTCCCAGAAAGCGGTTCGCCGAACGATGTCCCGAATGGCCCGGCTGCACGTGATAATCAGCGTCACACCGGCCGCCAACCTTCGCCCCCCGGCCAACGCCGCGAACTCCTGGAATTCACGGATCGAAAAGTGTGGACTACCCAGAAGAACCACATCGAGCGCATTGCCATCGTGAGTGGATAGCTGCTCTCGATACTTTCGAAGGCGCCCTAGATCCATCACGTCGGTGGAATCGGGCTCTCTTCCTTGACAGGCGTCGGCCAATGTCTTCGCCTCAGGGGTCACGCCGACGAGGTGGAAGAGAGCCGTCGCACCGAAGCTTGCCGCCCCAGCCGAAACTGCCTTGAGCTGATCCTCTGTCGGCGTCGCTCTGACGCCGGTGACGGCAACCACGCGGTCTGGGGACGTGGTACCGATGAGCACTCCTAAAGTGGGCCAGAACGCCTCGTCCCGCTGGACGCTGTCGGGAATTCCATCCACGTCCACCACCCGCGTCGCCGCCCGATTCTCGTCCAGGTGTAGTCCCGACGCGGGCGCCCGCCCGGTGATAGCCGCGCAGATGTCCAGCATGTCCGGATACCGCTCCGTTCGTGCCCCGATCACCGAATTGTAAAACGCGATAACGTTGGACTCCCCCGACGCGATCTGATCCCCGAAGGACGGCCGAAACTCCGTCTGATAGGGTGCGCACGTCCATGTCTGGATGCAACCCATCGCCCGGTAGGCATCCATTTGTCTCTTGGACCCTTCGGCCCATTCCTTTGGCACAGCCCACTCGGACCATCCGTGCTCGTCGATGCCCGCAACATTCAGCGTGGAAGGGACCCGGACTTTGGCCCCCGAATCCGCCAGACGCTCCGCAAAAGCCAGCGAAGACGGACCCATGTACACGGAACTGTCTATGTGCGCGGCCGAGATATCCAGCAGTTCGCAGGCTCCATAGACTGGTGCCATGCGAGCCAGAATGCGCATCGCCAACTGGGCACCTTCTCCTTCGGATCCGGAGAGAATCGCCTCATCCTGTTCGTTTAGAATCAGGTCTGCCACACGTCGACACCTTGCTACATCGCCCCAAATCGAGGCGACTAGAATATAACGTCAGGTGCGCGTGGGCGCCGGTTCTTGCCTACCCGGCAAGCCACTGTCCCAGGCTCGCACGGCGGGCCAGAAAGGCGCCGACGAGGGGGAAAGCAGAGAGGATGGCTTCGAGATTCACGATCTGGAGGAGTGGGTTTAACTCGACTACGGAAACTGGGGGGCGGTTGTTACACCGGTACTCGCTCCTGTTACCTTGGGGAGAGAACTACGCACTCTCCTTCCGAACGGTAAAATGAACACAGACCAACGCCAGGATGTCTTCCGGCGGGCCTTCCTCCTGATTCTGGTAGTCGCCGTTTCCGCACTGTTCCTCTGGATGATTCGGAGTTTCCTAACGGCGCTGCTTCTCGGGGCCATCTTCTCTGGAATGTCCATGCCGCTGTACCGGCGGTTAAAGAGGCGATTCGGCGGGCGGTCCGGATTGGCCGCAGTGACCACATTGATCCTGTTGCTGGTGGTCGTAGGAGTGCCTGCGTTCATTTTCCTGGGTGTGGTGGTCAACCAGGCCGTTGATGTCAGCCAATCCGCCATGCCTTGGATCGAGAGCCGCCTCGATGATCCCGGCTTCCTGGAGGAATACATCAGTCAGGTGCCCTTTCTCGATGAGATGCTCCCGGATCAGGCCACCATTCTGGCGAAGCTGGGCGAACTGGCCTCCACCGCCGGCCGGTTCCTGGCCAATAGCGCCGTCGACTTCACCAGAGGGACCGCCAATTTCTTCCTGATGCTGTTCGTGATGCTCTACGCGATGTTCTTCTTCCTGACGAACGGAGCAAGCATTTTGAATCGCATTCTCTACTACGTCCCCCTCGATTCCGAAGTTGAGGAGAAGCTGGTCGACAAATTCGTGACGGTCACGCGCGCCGTCCTAAAAGGCTCCATGGTCATCGGACTCATCCAGGGAGCGCTCGCCGGGGCGGCCTTCTGGGTGGCGGGAATCCCAGGCTGGGCATTTTGGACCGCCATCATGGTGGTGCTGTCCGTCGTACCCGCCATCGGGTCTGCCTTGATATGGATCCCTGCGGTGGCCTACCTGGCGATTAGTGGCGAAGTGAATTCCGCGATTGCCGTCGGACTCTGGTGTGGCCTGGTGGCGGGCTCGGTCGACAACTTCCTCCGGCCGGCGCTAGTCGGAAAGGACACGAAGCTGCCGGACTTGCTGGTGCTCGTGGGCACACTGGGAGGAATCTTCCTTTTCGGCGTCGTCGGATTCATCCTCGGGCCTATTGTTGTCGCACTGTTTATCGCCGTGTGGGAATTGTACGGCGACGTGTTCGCGGACTGGCTGCCGGATGCTCCCCGTGCGGCCGAGGAGAAGGAAGCCTAGTTCCCTTTCACCATGTCCTCGATCTCGTTCGCAATCGAACCGGGCATGCCCATGTTCTTCATGAACGCCCACTTTCCGGCGTCCTCGAAGTACAACTTCATGCGATACATCGCCTTGACTGATCGGACCACCGTCTGCCCCGCGTGGCTGGTTACCACCAGCTCAAGGGGGTAGGCCCCCGCGTGTGCGATGCCGGGGCACTCGAACTTCTTTCGGGCCTTGTCGCTTCCGGCTTTCACGATCTTGAAGGAGTCGATGTCCATGGGCGATCCCGTGATGGCCATGATAACCGTGCCGGTGCCCTCTAACGTCGTCTCCCCGACCTGATGAATCCCCCACTTCCGGCCCGGCTGTGAGAAGGAGCCTCGCAAGCGCTCCACGACGGTCTGCACATCCTCGCCCGGGTACGTTGCGACGTCATAAACCCTTCCATCGAAGGACCCTCCGGCCATCACACCCATTGTTTTTCCGATGAAGCCCCGCCTTCTCTCCTGACCGTATCCGTGACTGGTGGGCGTTCCATAAACCGCGCCTTCGATCGCCCCTCTCAAGCGGGCGAGATTTTGAATCGCAGGATCCACTTGCCCCGGAGAATCGACCATCACAGTCCGATTGATGGATCTCGGATTTACCATGGAGACATGTAGGCCCTCCTCGTCTTCGAAGAGATTCACCCGATTCCAGGCCGCAAACGGACCGGTCCGCGCATTGGCGGTCATGAGCGCATCAGAGAATTCCGCATCGTGTAACACGAGTACGCGGGACCGGTACGGGCACTCCTCTGGCACACCCGCGTCGACGGCCGCAACCAGATCCCACCCGGCTGCCTGAAGTGAGTCGGTCAGCGAGCTGGAGACTTCATCGAACGTGCCTTCTGCGCCTCGGACCGCGTACTCGAACACCCGCTGCCTCGATTGGTCCTGTCCGCGGGCCGTTCCTGCCTGTATGGAGGCCAACAACACCATGGTCAGCACGACCGTGACACATCTGCCACTCAACGTCGATTTGGAGGCTGAATTGGCTGATTTATCGCTCATTTTGGCACCTTCTGGGCGAGGGGGTTGCGCGGCTTGGGCTCCGCGATGGGCCCACGCGTCTGTGAATTACGGCAATTCGACTTGACATTACAAGTAATACTCACTAATCAAGACTTCACAAACGATCTCTGAACCCGTGAGTCCTGATGTCTGTCCGGCCTACCGTCGGGCTCCCTCTACCCCTTGCCACCATGCGACTGCTAGATTCGATTGCCAGGCGGATTGCTCGCGTTAGCGTCATTCCCAGCATAATCTTCCTCGTTTCTCTCGGGATTATCACCGCTGCCACGCCGGTCTCGGCTCAGGTAGGTCACACACTGAGTGGAGTCGGCCCGGTTGATCAAGCCATGTCCGGCGCCGCAACGGCAAACCCTCAGGACGTCCTGGGCGCCATCCACTGGAATCCCGCGACCCTCACCTCCTTCGACACCAGTCAGTTGTCCATTGGCATTCAGCTTCTTTTCCCGAGCAGCAACCTGAGCTCGTCTGTCTCCGCGGGTGCCTTCGGCCCCTTCGGGCCTCCTGTGGCCCTATCTGGAACGACAGAGGGAAAAGCAGGGCCGTTCCCGATGCCCGCCTTGGGGTACATCCGCGGTATTGGCGATTCCAACTGGACGTTTGGAGTCGCCGCGTTGGTGGCGGGTGGCTTTGGAACGGACTACGCGCTCTCCACGTCGTTCGCCGACAATCCCATCAATTTGCCGCAGCCGCCAAACGGGCTGGGATTCGGAGCGATTAACTCGACGTTCGCGATGATGCAGTTGGTGCCCACCTTCGCATACCGTGTCAACGACAACATTTCAGTCGGTATCGCGCCGACCATTAACTACGCGTTGCTTGAAGTCGCGCCGTTCCCCGCAGCAGCACCGGATGATGCCAATGGCGACGGATTCCCGAGCTATGCCGACGCTCCGAGTACAGGGGCGGTCGGATTCGGCGTCCAGGCGGGTATACACGTCACCATGGACTCGGGTATTAGCCTCGGAGCCTCCATAAAGAGTCCGCAGAACTTCTCCGAATTCGAGTTCGATGGAAAGAACGAGAGCGGAGCGGCCAAGTCTATGGTCTTCGATCTGGACTATCCCATGATCATCTCTGCGGGTGTCGGCTACTCGGGTGAGAAGATTGAAATCGCGGCCGATGTTCGGTACATCGACTATGAAAACACGAACGGCTTCAGCGACTCCGGTTTCGACAACACAGGCGCCGTGGCAGGATTCGGTTGGAAGAGCATCACGGTGGTTGCTGTGGGCCTCCAGTACCGCGTCACCGAAAAGATGCCCATCCGCTTGGGTTACTCGTTCAACGAGAATCCTATCGAAGACGACCTCACCTTCTTCAACACCCCGGCGAACGCAATCATTCAGAGTAGAATTTCCGGCGGCCTGAGCTACGATGCCACCGAAAAGCTCACGGCATCGCTTGGCTTTCAGTACGGACTCGAGAACTCGATCGAAGGTAACTGGAAGCACCCGCAATTTGGCACCATCCAGGGAGCCACGGTGAAGAGTACGCTCTCGACGCTGTTCTTGATGTTTGGAATTCAGATGTCGCTGTGAGCAACGAACGTCGCTTCGGGAGCCCAGCCTTGACATTACAAGTAATACCAGGTATGCATAGCCCTCCTTCTCTGGACAACAGCTTGCCCGAGCCGGAAATGGTCAGCCCTGAATTGCGAACATTTTCGTAAATTTCCCAACGGTCTCGCCGCGTTCCGGCGGTGCCAGACAGAATTCAGGACCAACAAAGACGCATAGGACATGTCTGAGATCACCATCGACGCCACGCTTGACTGCACGGGAATGTTATGCCCGATGCCGGTCATTAAGACCAGGAAGGCCCTCAAGGGAATTGAGGTGGGCCAAATTTTGGAAATGATATCGACAGACGCCGGATCGATCCCCGATATGCAGGCGTGGGCCCGGCAGACTGGGCATGAGCTTCTCTCCGCTGAAGAGACAGAAGGGCCCTCCTTCCGATTCGTGATCAAGAAAACCCACTAATACCATGGCAAAGACACGTAGACTGGCCATGGTGGCCAGCAAAGGAACCCTAGACTGGGCGTATCCACCATTCATTCTGGGGAGCGCTGCGGCCGCCATGGATTGGGAAGTCGGCATATTCTTCACCTTCTACGGCCTTCCGCTTCTCAAGAAGGAGATCGACGCCTCGGTCTCGCCCATGGGTAATCCGGCCATGCCGATGAAAATGCCCTTCGGTTCGGAAGGATTTCAGAACATCGACTGGAAAATCCCCAACCTGCTCACGTCCAACGTGCCCGGGTTCGAGTCGATGGCGACATCGCTTATGAAAAAATCTTTCAAGAACAAGGGTGTCGCATCGGTGACCGAGCTTCGTGAAATGTGCGTCGACATGGACACACGCCTCATAGGCTGCCAGATGACCATGGACGTCTTTGGGTTCGAAAAAAGTGACTTCATTGACGATTGTGAGATCGGCGGGGCCGCGATGTTCCTGGAGTACGCGGCAGACGCGGACGTTACCCTCTTCATCTAAGGACGGGCGGCGGTGCCGACCTGACGTGTAATGTCAATACGAGTCGTGGACGCGGGGATGGTGTCGGGCTGGCGCTCGCAGGCCACTTACCACGGGGTGGCGCGAGTCTTTACAGATGAGACTCCAGACACGATTGTCGTCCTGACTCCGCGCGACCCTCACGTTTGTATTGGGTTTCACCAGAACGTAGTCGGCGAAGTGGACCTGGACTACTGCGCCCGTGAAGGCCTACCGGTCATCCGCAGGGAGATAGGAGGAGGGACTGTACTTCTGGACGACAATCAACTGTTCGTTCAGTGGATCTTCAGACCTTCCCATCTACCCAGGCAGATCGGCAGGAGGTTCGAACTCTTCACGCAGCCCATGATTCTGGCCTTGGGTGAGTTCGGAATCCGCGCTGCCTTTGTGCCTGCGAATGATGTCCAGGTCGATGGCAGGAAGATCGCTGCTACCGGCGCCGGGGCGATCGAGGATGCCGAAGTCGTCGTAGGCAATTTCGTGCTGGATTTCGACCATGAACGGATGACCAACATCCTGGACTATCCAGACGAGATCTTTCGGAGCAATTTCAGAAAGGGCCTCGACGACTACATGACGACCATGCGCCGTGAGTTGGGTGAAGCACCCGATCCGTCCTCGGTAAAAGCCGCCTACCTGAGGGCCTGCGCGGAGACGCTGGGCGAGGAGCTCGTCGACGGCGAGTTCAGCGAGGAAGAACTTGAAGCCATCGAACGCACCGAGGACCGATTCAAGACCCATGATTGGCTCCATCAAGACGGAGGGCTGACACGCCCCGGTAAGAAGATCCACTCTGATGTCTGGGTCTACCGGACCGTTCGGGCCGCCGGCCAAGGTTTCATTCGCACCACGGTTACCCTTCGTCATGACAAGATTGATGACATCACCTTCGACTGCTCCTTCCCGATCGCAGAGTCTGAGGGTATTCGGCGACTGGAAATGGAGCTTCGGCACGTAGCGCTGGTGGAGGAAGCGGTAGCCGCGGCTGTGGATCGATCCCTCCGTGAAATGGGCACCAGCGACATCGACCGAAGCGTCTGGATCCGGGCCATCCTCGAAGCCAAAAACCTCGCAGGGGTAGCGTGATGCCGTCCGCGATATTTCCTTATCGACTCCGTGCCTATGGCCGAGTCATTCACTAACCCATTAGTCCCCGAAACGTGGAAGACCTAGAAGGCAAGAAAATCCTGGTGATCCAGACTCACGGCGTGGGAACACCCACCCGTACCTATTCGCCGCTGTTCTATGCGATGGCCGGTGCCGCCATGGAAATAGAAGTGATGGTCTGGTTCACAATGGACGGAACGAATCAGCTCCGGAAAGGAGCGGCAGAGAAAGTTCAGTTGGACCCGACGAGTAACGTTACGCTCAAAACCATGTTGGATATGGCCATGGACTCCGACGTGGAACTGAGGGTTTGCCAGCAGAGCCTGACCCTCTGGGACATGACAGAAGACGATTTGATCGACGGCGTGGAGATCATGGGCGCAACCAGCATCATCGAACTGTCACTCTCGGCCGACCACGTCATGTATTTCTGAGGCCCGGTAAGCCTCAACGGAAGCGCTCCCAAACCATCCCGAACCATCATCATGGCTGAACGCGAAGAAGTCGGCACATGCATCCTCTACAAAGAACTGTACTACGCGGTCGGCGACAACGTATGGATCCGGAAGAACGATGATGGTACAATAACCGTTGGGATGACTGATATCGCACAGGGGCTGGCGGGACCCATTCTGCACGCAAAGGTCAAGAAGGTGGGCACCGTGCGCAAGAAGGGGCGCCCTGTTGCCACTGTTGAGAGTAGCAAGTGGGTCGGGCCGGTGAAGCTCCCCGTCGCCGGGACCATTGTCGAGGCGAACGATGCTCTGGAAGGCGACGCCCAGCTCATCAATCGAAATCCCTACACCAAGGGCTGGCTGGTCAAGGTAGAGCCGTCCAACCTTGACGAGGATCTGGCCGCGCTACTCACCGGGGACGCCGCCATCGAAGCTTATCGTGAACGAATCGAATCAGAAGGCCTCACGTGCGAGCACGTCGAGGGCTTCGAAGACTGATCAACCATGGCATTTGCGCTTGACCTGACGGGTGACAAGTACGCGGACGTTTCGTTGGATGAGAAGGAGCGCCTCTTCGACGAAGTCAAAGCGGACCTCCGGTTTGGCGACGTCATGCACGGATGTTACGAGTGTGGCATCTGTGTGGCCGCGTGCCCTTCGGCCCGGTTCTATGACTTCAGCCCCCGATTGATCGCCCAGGCCGTGGCCCGCGAAGACGCGGACCTGGTCTACACGCTCATGAACGACAGCATCTGGGACTGCTCCCAGTGCTTCTCTTGTGATCGGTGTCCGCGGGCCAATTCCCCTGGAGGCCTGATCACCATCATGCGTGAGGTGGCCGTCAACAACGGACTTCAGACGGCCCGCCAGGCCCTGGAAGGGTACGAGCGAATCATCTACAAGATCATGTCTACAGGGACCCAGGTCTCGCCGGACATGCTTCAGCCAGACGCATTCCCCGATTGGGGTACGCACGTTCACGAGATCGCGGACAACCTCGAAATTTGGCGTCGAGCGCTTCCGCCCGAGACGCTGCACACCACGGAGACCGGCTGGTCTATCGATGACAAGACGATCGTGGAGTTGTACTTGATTTGGCACATGACGGGTGTCATGGACATGATCCAGGAAATCGATGAGGGTCTCTATATGATTCTTGTCGATGTGATGGAAGAGCGGCTTGAAGAGGCCGGGTACGATGTGGAGTTCGACTGATTTTTTCCCGACTCGGGACCTAGTCCTATAACAACACTATGAGCGAGTTCATACCCCTGAGCGTGGTCACCCAAGGTGCCAAGAACAGGAAATTTGAGTGGGACACGGAAAACGCGCCCACCGAGGACTATCACGAGGTGCTTCTCCAGCTTGAGCGGGAGGGCGAGATCGAGATCCAGCGCGTTCCGGAACCGTACATCGAAGTACAGACCAAGTACGGCCGGATCAAGAAGATTCCTGTCGAGAAGACCTGGCACCACAAGAGTTGCGGGCAGTGTGGCCACATCCCTGGCTATTCGACTTCCATCTACTGGTTGAACCGAAAGCTGGGCCTGGACTACCTGGATCCTCAAGACCAGACGTCGTGCACCGCCTGGAACTACTACGCCTCAGCCACCTCGAACCCGGCCGCGCAGGCGGGAGTGGCGATGCGCAATTTTGCGGCCGCAGAGGAGACCGGATACTTTCCGATTATCCACTGTGGAACCAGTTTCGGACACTACAAAGAGGTCCGACACGAGCTCTTGCACCATCACGACCTGCGCCGCAAGGTCAGGGGCATCATGAAGGCTCTCGGGAAGAAGCTCGTTATGCCCGAAGAGATTGTGCACTACAGCGAATGGGTTCATGCCATGAGGCATCGACTTCAGGAGCATCAAGTGCTGGACATGAGCATGATCACCGCCACGGTGCACCCAGCCTGTCACTATCACAAGCTGCAAGCCGAAGACGCCATCTACGACCCCGAGATCTACGGGGCCCAGCGTACGGCGGTGATTACCGGAACCCTCCAGACCTTCGGTGTGAACGTCGCCGACTACTCCAGCTGGTTCGACTGCTGTGGGTTCGGCTTCCGGCACATCCTGGTTTCCCGCGACTTCTCCCGTTCCTTTGCCGTCCAGCGGAAAATCGAGGTGATGAAGGAGGAGGCGAACCCGGACGTCACGGTGACGCATGACACGGGTTGTGTGACCACGCTCGATCAGAGCCAGTTTGCCGGCCGCGCGCATGACAAGCAGGTCGGGATACCGGTGATGTCGGATTCCCAGATGGCGGCCTTGGCTATGGGCGCTCACCCGTACAAGGTGCTCCAGCTCCACTGGCACAACACCAATAACAAGCCATTTCTTGAGAAGCTCGGCATCGACCGGGAGAAGAAATGGGCCGAATTCGAAGCGGCTTGCGATCAGCTCAAGAGCGGCGAAAAGAAGTACCTAACGTGGGAGGATGCGGATGCCTAGTAGTGATATTCTGATAATTGGAGGTGGCCCCGCTGGAATCGAGGCCGCGCGCGGCATTGCAGACCTTGGGTACAAGGCCATCGTCGTCGAAAAAAGGCACCGCCTCGGCGGAATGCCGGACGAGGCCGGGTACGCGGCTCTGACCCCGGATATGAGAGACACGGAGGAGGCCATCGCCGAAATGGTGGCTCCGATTCTGGACAACCCAGGGGTTGATCTCCGGTTTGAAACCCAGGCCACAGCTTGCAGCGGAGAAGTGGGCGATTTCACCGTCACTCTGGAGAATGCCAATGGCACCGAAGATGTGAACGTCGGCTCCATCATTCTAGCTACAGGATTCAAACACTTCGATCCAGGCCGCGAAACCCAGCAGTACGGCTACTACGAGTATGACGACGTGATCACGCTGGTGGATTGTGAGCAGATGCTGAAAGCGCACAACTTCGTGCGTCCATCAAACGGCGAAATACCCAAACGAGTCTGTTTTATCCAGTGCGTCGGCTCGCGAGACCGCCAAATCGGCAACGAATACTGCTCCAAGGTCTGCTGCGGTGTGGCTACCAAAGAGGCCATCGAGATTCGTCAGCAGGTGCCTGGATGTCGCGTGTTCATCTTCTATATCGACATGCGCATGTACGGGTATTGGGAGAACGAGATCTATTGGCCTGCACAGGAGAAGTACAAGGTCAACTTCATCAAAGGAATCGCCACCGAGGTCGTACAAAAAGGCGACAAACTCATCGTCAAGGGTGAGGACATCACCCTCCGCCGGCCGATGGAAGTCCCCATGGACATCGTCATCCTCTCCGTCGGTATGGAGCCAAGCAAGGGAACCGTGGCCATGGCCGACGTCTTCGGCGTCAAGAAGAACAAGTACAAGTTCATTGAAACCATAGGAGGCGCCCTGGACACCGTCTCGACCACGGTGCCTGGAATCTTCGCGGCGGGAGCCTGTACGGGTCCTGCTGACCTGGAAGATTCTACCTCTGCCGGGGGTGCCGCAGCCATGAAGGCTATCGCATCGGTTCGCCGGGCCCGCGCCGCTGTGCCGGCTTAGCCACCCACCGCCAGACCCACTCTCTCCGTTCCCAGATACCTCCCCGATGTCCACGCCCACCGTTCCGGATACCGAAAGTGCCCGTCTCTTCATGGAGGAGGCGCTGGCGGGCGTGGAGGATCACGAGATTGATGCCATCTGTTCCGACTTGGGGGCCAAGAGTCGATTCTTTCAGTCGAAGTTGATCGATGGTTCTGATTTTGGCGCTGACGACGTGCAGCTGATCCTTCGAAGTGTTTTTGCCACACGGCGTCGTGCAAAAAAGGTCGTGACCCAGTTTGGAGCCGAAACCTTGAAACATGGCATGATTGCGCTTGTCAAGGGGTCTGGCGATCTGGAAGGGCGACTCCAGGAGTTCTTCGACCTGTTGGAGGGGATGCCGGAGAGCCATCGCAACGACCTCGCGACGGAGTTGCTTCACTTCACCGATCCGCAGCAATACTGGCTCTGGACCCGTTGGATGTGGGACCCCAAGACGAACACGGGCGCAATACCACTCCTGGTCTCGGACGACTTCCAACTCGATGCGGACTCCGTCGCAGCACGCTACAAGAACGTGGGACGGGCCATCGCCTACGTTCAAAGTGTGAGCCAGGCCGCTGACTTCAGACTCGCCAACCGGGGCATTTTCGCCACGGACGTCTACCTCAGTTTTGTGTATGTGATCTACGCCTACACCGTTCTCCGAATGAGGATGACCAAAGAGTTTAATCGTGTCATGCCGCAGCTGCCGGAGTTTTCCCGCAGGCTGCTGGGCATCAACCAAGCCACCGACTATGCCTGTTGACAAGAGTCAGATAATCGAGAAAGAACTAGCGGTCGTCGACGGGATTGAGTTGACTGCAGACTGGAATCGCATGTTCGAGCAGCGGACGCTGTTCGACTACGACCTCCAGTACATGGACAAGATCACGGATCTTGACGGCGGAGAGTCCTTCGGCTGGTGCTACCAGTGTGCGCAGTGTGTTCCTGTCTGCCCCATCAACACGGTGGGCGACTACGGACCGCAGAAGATCTATAGAAACGTCCAGGCAGGCACCAATCTCTTCGAAGACCCGGATCTCTGGCAGTGCACGACCTGCGCGAATTGTCTCCGCGTGTGCCCCAAGGAAGTGAACATGATCGACATCATGCCGGCCGTGCGGGAAGAGGCCGTGATGAACGGCTATGTGCCGGATGAGCTTCAGGAAGCGTTCGAAAACACATTCGAATACGGCAATCCGCAGGGCGAATCGCCTCGCAAGCGCGCCGCGTGGATTCAGGAGACCGGGGCCACCGTCCCGATTATGAAAGAGATCAAGCGCCCGGTGGACATGCTCTGGTTCGTGGAGTGTTATCCCGCCTACCATCCACGGGGCAAGGAAGCCAGCGCCGCCCTGGCGCGAGTTCTGGGCGTGCTGGATGTTGATTTCGGCATCCTGGGGACGGAAGAAAAGTGCACCTGCGATTCTCAGCGGTTGGCCGGAGAGCGAGGTCTCTTCGAAGAGTTGGCCGAGCAGAACATCAAAACGCTCAGCCGCTACGAATTCAACCAGATCCTGGTCACGGACCCCCACGCGCTGAACGCTCTTCGGAAGGAATATCCGGCCCTGGGTGGCGACTACGACGTGATCCACTACACGACCTTCCTGGCCCCCCGCATGAAGGATCTCAACTTGACCAAGTCGCTCGACATAAGGGTGACTTTCCACGATCCGTGCTACCTGGGTAGGCACAATGGCGAATACGAGGCGCCGCGGGACATGCTGGCGGCGATACCGGGCGTCGAGGTGACAGAGATGGCGCGTTGCCGAGCGAACAGCTTCTGTTGCGGTGGGGGTGGAGGCGGCATGTGGCTGGACGGCTTCATGGCCGACCATGTCAAAGAGCGCCTGTCCGAGCAGCGTGTCAAGGAAGCCGTCGAGACCGGCGCCGACGTCCTGGCGGTCTGCTGCCCCTACGAAGTGTCCCGGTTCACCGACGCCGTGAAATCCACGGGTAACGAAGGCAAGCTGGTTGTCAAAGACATCATTGAGCTGGTAACGGAGGCGATGGGATGAAAGAGGTACCCACGGACACCGGCCGGTTCGAGATTCGCGCCGACCTGATCTATGATCGCGAAGGCCACCTCTGGATTCGCATCGACGGCAACCGGGCCACTATCGGCATGGAGCCGCTTGAGATCGAGTCCAAGGGCGCCATTGTGGTGATCCAGTTTGAAGACGTGGGCACCCATCTCACGAGAGGCTCCCGATTCGGCTCCATGGAAGCTGAAAAACATGTGGGGATGCTCAAGTCCCCCGTGTCGGGCCGAATCGTCGCGGTCAATTCCAATGCGACGCGCGATCCCAGGCTGGTTTCGCGTGATCCGTACGAGCGCGGCTGGATGATCGAGGTAGAACTCGCAGATTTCGATGCCTCGGACGAGGCCTACGTTTCTGGCGACGCGGCGACGGCATGGCATGAAGTAGAGGTTCAGCGATACTCTGACGAAGGGTGGCTCGCGGAATGACCGTCGCCACGCTCGAACAAGATCCCTTCGAGGTTCGTCGCGCTAATTTTACCGACGAAATCAGCTTCTTCGCCCCTGGGCTGAAGCGATACAGTACGGCCGAGTTCGAGCAGAAGGTGCCGAGGGCTTTTCTCCCTATCAGCCTGACGGGCTCCGCCTGCGCGCTGAAGTGTGACCATTGCGACACCCGCATTCTGGACCCCATGATCGCCCTCGATCTGCGGGAAGGCCTCTTCGCCCTCTGCAGTCGGCTGCACGACACCGGGACCGAAGGGGTCCTGATCAGTGGTGGGTCCATGTACGATGGGGCCGTCCCCCTCATGAAGCACATGGACGACATCGCGCGCGTTCGCTCCGAACTGGGCATGCGCGTCATGGTCCATACCGGCGTCGTGAAGGAACCGGTTGCCATCGCGTTGAAGGAAGTCGGGGTCGAGGGCGTGATGCTGGACATCATCGGAGACAACGCGACCATCAAGGATGTTTACCACCTGGACCTGACCACCGAGGATTTCGACCGATCCCTGGAAGTCCTGATAGAGAACGGCCATAGCATCCGGCCCCACATCATTCTGGGTCTGAACTGGGGCAAAATCAGCGGCGAATACGGCGCGCTGGAGATGATCAGCAAGTATCCCGTCCATGCATTGGTGCTGGTGATCCTCATGCCCCTCACCGGGACTCCCATGCAGGACGTCGACCCGCCGCCCCCTGATGAGATCGAAACGTTTTTCCGGGCGGCCCGCCTTGCGATGCCCGATACGCTCATCATGCTCGGGTGCGCCAGGCCTGCCGGTGAACACAAGAAGCTCGTCGACCGCGCCGCGATCGACTGCGGCCTGAATGGTATCGCCTTCCCTGCGGAAGGTATTGTCGAGTATGCCCGATCTCGGGATCTCTCCTTCAAATTCCATGAGCATGCCTGCTCTTGCGGGTGTTAGTCGATGCACGATTGGCGCTACATACAAGAGGACGCGTGTTCGGCTGACTACGGGCTTGCCGCGGACGAATTTCTGAGGTCGAACAGCGCCGCGGGCCCGAGCCTGAGACTGTACACCTATCGCTCCCACTGTGCGCTCGCCGGCCGCTTCCAGAATATCCAGGCGGAGATCGATCTGGATTTTTGCCTGGAAGCAGGCATAGACTTCGGCCGCCGCCCCACGGGAGGAGGCGCGATAATCATGGGCGCCGGCCAACTAGGCGTTTGCTTCACGGCCCCCGATCACTACGCCTTGACGGAGGCCAGCGGGAAGCTGCCCCCTGGCCAGATTTACCGAGTGCTCTCCGGCCCCATCATAGAGGCCTTGGCCGAGATGGGAATCGATGCGGAATTCGGGGGGCGAAACGATCTCGAGGTGGACGGGAAAAAAATCGCGGGTCTCGGCGTCTGTTATGACGTATCCGGGGCCATGTTATTTCACGCGAGTATTCTGGTTGACCTGGATGTGGACCTCATGCTGCGTGTCCTGAAGGTGCCGGCCCAGAAAATCGAGGGTAAGGCCAAGATCAAGGCTGTAGAGCAGCGCATGACGACGGTCAGCCGTCTGCTTGGACGGAATGTCACCTCCGACGAAGTCAGAGATCGGGTCAAAGAAGCCTACGCTAGATCCTTCTCTGTGGGTTTGGACAACCAACCGTTTTCCGAAACTGAGACGTCCCAGATTGATCGGCTCGCGGAGGATCGTTTCCGATCCGATGACTGGATCTACCAACTCACGCCGCAGCTGGACACGGCGGGAATGAGCGTGGTGCGGACGCCGGCAGGCGTTCTTCGCACCTACGTAGGACTGATGGGCAACACCATAAAGAGCGTCCTGATCACCGGTGATTTTTTCGAGTCCGGGGTCTTCAATCAAATAGAAACACGACTCAAGTGGAGTCCGATGGACCGAGTGGCCATCGGGTCCGTAGCCGCCGATGTCCTGTCCGGTGATCACAGCCTCGGAATCGAATCCAGACACATCGTCCGGGCCGTATGGCAGGCTGGCCAGCGAGCTCAGCGCGAGGACGGTTTTACGTACGATGGATCATGTTACTACCCGGATGCGGCGAACGAACCCGAATCGAAGGCCGAACCGGCTGAGATGGCCATCCCTCTTTAGCAGGCTCCCACGCCACCCTTAACCCGACCTCATGGAAGTCATTGGAGAACAGCCCGTCGCAGTCGAATTGCCCTCATCGAATGCCACGGCTTCGCAGGTAAGCCCGGACTGGGTGAGGCTCAGCGGCGCAAGCGCCATGGCCCTGAGACTGGCATCAGGCCGTTTCAGCCGAGATTTTGATTTCGGCGGCATCAACCTGCTCCTCAATTACGATGAGGGGTGTTTGTCTGACTGTGCTTATTGCGGCTTGGCACGAACTCGGCCCGGCAACTACGAGGATAAGTCGTTCATTCGGGTGGATTGGCCTCTCGTCGAGACCAACATGCTGGCTCAAAGAATGGCCGAGCACGAAGCCAAATTGACCAGGCTTTGCATTTCCATGGTCACCCATGGCTCTGCGTTCCGGGACACCGTGGATATCACCGAGCGCATCGCGCGAAAGGTGTCCACCCCCATGTCCATTTTGGTCGCACCGCCAACGCTCAATTTTGATAGACTCCGGACCTTCAAGGAAGTCGGTGTAGACATGATTGGCATCGGACTGGATGCCGTCACGGAGGAGCTGTTCCGGCGCAAGCGCACCGACGTGCCAAAGGGTGGCTTGAAGTGGGAAAACTACTGGAACGTAGTAGAATGGTCACGAAGCCTATTCGGACCATGGAAGGTGAATTGCCACACACTGGTCGGGCTCGGTGAGACCGATCAGGATATGGCCGAGATGTTCTTCCGCCTCAAGCGGATGGAGGTGTTCTCGTACCTGTTCAATTTCAATCCCGAGCCCGACAGTCGAATGGGCGATCAACCGGTAGCGCCGCTCACCCGTTGGCGGCGCATCCAGCTCATGAAGACTCTCATCGAAGAGCATGATCTGGCGGAAAGCCACCTCACCTTCGACGATCAAGGTGCCCTATGTGGCCTCAAGGCCGACTCCCTGCAATTGGACGGTTTGGTTCGTGAGGTTGCCGCCGCGGGAACGGCTTTCATGACCGATGGATGTCCCAGCTCCGGCGGAGAGCCAGGGTGTACACGTCCCTACGGCAGCTATAAACCGAGCGACCCCTATCGCGATTATCCCTTCCAGCCGACCGAGATGGATATGAAATCCATCTACAGTGAACTTCGATTGGAAGAACTACTCAAACAGACGAGGATTAAATGCACATAGTTGTGCCCATCAAGCTGGTCCCTGACCTGGCGGAAGAACTCGACATCGACACGTCGGGGACGGCCCTGGACGCAGAATGGCTCCGATTCAAGGCCAGCGAATTTGACGACCACGCG
>CAYXSE010000044.1:0-19361 GCA_964466675.1 uncultured Rhodothermales bacterium
CGACAACCCTACCGCTGCGTGCATATTCCGCCACGGCTATCCCAGCCCCTATCGCAAAGCCCCCGACGGTACCGAGAACCCCCGTCAGGCTAATCAGCACGAGAAGAACGGAGGCGGTGCCGAGCTCGAGATCCATGGGGGAGTAGGCGAGGCCGAACCCGTAAAGCAGACCACCGAATAGGCCGGCTACTGCGCCCCCCAGGATCCCTGCAAGCGACCATGCCAGAGCCGTTGAAATCGGCGAGTTTCGTCCGAAGGGAGTCCCGGACTCGGGGCCATCGTACGACTGGGTATTAGAAATCACTCCTGCCTCGCCCCGGGGTACCGCTTCTTTGGCCTGGGCGCGTGCGCCGATTGAGACCTCCGCGATGAATCGGTAACCGTGTCGAGGGACCGTCTGGATGAAGCGAGGATTTGAAGCATCATCTCCAAGCTGACGGCGGATCTCCTTGATACATTGTGAGAGGGCGCTATCCGAGACCACAACGTCGTCCCAGACCTGCTCGAAAAACCGGTCCTTCTCAACGAGACGGCCATGCTCCTCTACCAGCAAGACCAACGCGTTGAAGTACCTAGTGCTCAGGTCCAGTCTTTCTTGGCCAATCAACAGCTGCCGGTCGGAGACGTCGAGAGTAAAGTCGCCGAAGCGATAGATAGGAGATTCCTGCACGATACTGGCGGAATGCTCAGGGTCGCTCGTGCCGTTCACGAGCCCTTGCGGCACATTACGGGCGAACGGGCGCGACTGCAACGCGCGTTCGTCATAACCATTGATGCGCAAAATGCGACATGAACCAAAACCTTGAACCGGGCCGGACATGGGCCATTCTCATCGCTCGCCTCATCCTGGCCTTGATCTTCTTCATGGCTGGCATGTGGAAGGTGTTCACGCTCGGCCCTATACAGCACGCTCAAATGATGTTCGTCGGTCCGTACGCGGACACCTTCCTCCCTGCCTGGTCGTTGTGGGCCACTGGAACCCTGATCCCGGTAATCGAACTTGTGGCCGGGGGGCTGCTGCTGATCGGATTATGGAGCCGCGGGGCCTTGATTTCTCTTGGGGCGGTTCTGGTCCTGGTGACGTTCGGGCACCTGCTACTACAGCCACTGTACGAGTTTCACACGCATGTCGTCCCACGGACAGCACTGCTCCTTTTTGTGTTGACTATGCCGGCGTCGGAGGACCGGTTTTCGATCGACCGCTGGATGGCTGAGAAACGAAGTCGGGACTGACATACGCCAAACCTAGAATCACGAGTTAGTCCGGACTCCAAAGACACGAGGTGAAATCGTTGGACGAGCTAAGCCCTCTCAAAGTGTTACTCAAGACCCTGCCGCAGATTGGGCATGTTGAATGGATCGGTGTGAGACCAGGCCGGGGCGAACCGATGGCGGTGCTCCAGGAGGTGATGATGGACCTGGATTCAGGGCTGGTTGGTGATCGATTTGGGGGTCGGCCGGGAAGTGCCCGACAGGTCACCCTGATCCAGCAAGAGCACCTGAGCGTCATGGCATCTGTACTCCATCGCAAGGACATCGACCCGTCCCTGCTCCGGCGCAACATTGTCGTGTCAGGGATCAACCTGCTGGCCCTCAAGGACAAGCTTTTCGCCATCGGCGACGCCTTGTTGGTGTTCACCGGACCATGCCATCCGTGCAGCAAGATGGAACGTCAACTCGGACCGGGGGGCTACAACGCGATGCGAGGCCACGGCGGAGTCACGGCCAGCGTCGTTCGAGGTGGGATGGTCCGGCTTGGTGATCAGGTTGCCTATCATGAGGACGAGGTCCTTTCTTCGGGCAGCCCATAAATTTCCCTTCCCCGCCCGGGACCCTGAGAGAACTCGCCAAGCTGGCGGAATAACGTTCCGACTCCAAAAGAACCAGCCGCTGATGCACGACTACCATCTCGAATACCTAAAAGGCCCTGGCCGTTGCGGGACTGCACTTCCGGAGTTCGAGCAGTTCTTTGGGGACCTGCTGCCAAGATCGAGCGTCCTTGACCTGGGCTGCGGGCAGGGGAGAGACTCGGTCGTCGCCGCCCGGTTCGGTCATTCGGTTGTGGCGGTGGATCTTGCCGAGTCAGGACTCGAGCAACTCCAGGAGCGGGCCAACGCCGAGCAGTGGGCGATTCGAACGATCTGCGCCGATATCAGGACGTTTACTCCGGACTCCCAATTTGGAGTCGTCTTGATGGATCGGGTCCTCCACATGCTTGGGTCCGCCGACGAGGTCACAGAGCTCTTGAACGCCTCTTCGACCTGGATCCACCCCGGGGGATGGATCCTCATCGCTGACACCAAGAGCAATCGGCCAATCATCAGGAATCACTTCAAGGCCGAGGGATGGACCCCCAAGGTCCAGCGGGGAAACCTCCTGATCGCCCAAAAACCGGGAGGGCCCGATTCGAGTGCCGAAACTGGCTAGAAAGTCCACTCAAAGATGAACGAAAAACAACGTGCGGTAGCCGGGACCACCGCTATTGCGTTAATTGTGGCCGCCCTCTTCTACATCCCGTGGAAGATCGAATCGTCCGGCGATCTAAAATGGGCGCCGTTCTATCGCGGTCCGGTCTTGGTCACATCGACCGGTATTGCGAGGGTCAATTCCAGATTTGTGCGGCTGAAAGGAAGGCCTGTTTATCCTCTTTATGCGCTCCAGCTCATTCTGATCGGATCCGTCGGTGTTGCGATCTTCCGACTGGTTGGACGCGAAGATCAGTGACCCAGTGAGCGAGTTTACCGCCCCGACCGGCTAACCGGCCGACTAACGAACCGTGATAAACACCGGGTTCGAATAAAACCAAAGGTCGCTCCACGGATCTTCCCCCTTCGGGTCGTTCTCAGGCTCCAGCTCCGAGGAGTCGGTGCCTCGCACCCTTAGGTACATGGAGTGATCCACCGAAGGGACCACCGTTGTTATCACCATATAGTTGCCGTCTCGTACCCACTCCTCGGATCCATAGCGACCCAACACCTTTGTAGTTGGATTGGTATCGACCGTCGGATCCTCCAGGTGACCGTTCACCTCCCCCACAATCAGGTCCACACGCTGAACCGATGGTGTCTCGCCGCGTGAGTTTGGCTCGACTGGATCCAGGAATCGCACCGTTACTCGGACGTCTGCGCCAGAGCTAACCGTCAGCTCACCGCCCGTTTGAGCTTCGTCATTTTCCACGCTTGCCGTCACCCAGAGTTCGGAGATGAGGTCTCCGGTGGTTACAAACACTCGCCCCTGACGAATGCCCTCCAGGATATCATCGTGGTTTTTCTCGGCGAACACGTACGTCTTCGAATACTCGCCGGGCCAGAAATCGGCTCCGCCCTCACGCCAATTGATGTGTGAGTCGGAATTCGCGGTGACCCACCATCGCCGCCCCTCGCCCAACATCGAGTCCCAAAACCCTCCGAGTCTCGCCGTCATCTGATCGTATCCACCAATAGTTGGTTGGCGTCTGTAGCCGCCCCTCGCGGACGTGGAATCAACCGATCCGTCCGGATTGATGGCAATCGCCTGGTGTCCTGGCGCCGCCGCCATCCCGACGGCCACCTCCGGAGCGGTGTTGTTCCAGTTACGGAACTCCGCCGGTTCATCGAGGCCATACACGCCTATCGCTGTGGCCGATCTCGACGGATGATTGGCAATCAAGATCGGTGGTTCGTCCAGGTCCCGCATGTGCTCCAGGGCTTCCAGCATCTTGGGCTCCTGGTCCCGGCTTGGGTCACGAGGCCAAGCTTCATGCTTCGCCCACCGGTGTTCAATCTCGATGAGTCGTTCTACCTCGTCGTGAGAGTGCGGGATAATGAGGCTGCTGTGATCAGCGCCCGGCGTATCGAACTCCATCCCGAAGAACTGAACAACTTCCGGCACCGCTTCCCGAGACATCTCCAATTCAGGGTAGGTCCACTCGAGGCTGACTTTAGAATGGTTGGGGCCGCCATGATCCGTAGCAACCATCCAGCTCAAACCGTAGCGCCGAGCCATGACAGCGTTCATGGGAACGGGGTAGATGGCATCTCCGCCACGGATGGGGGTTGGCGGGTCATTTTCCCGATCCCAGCCGACGCTGTTTCGACTGTGGATGTGGTGGTCGCCAGCCAGCCAGGAGCGAGAAGGCTCGTCGACGTTCAGTTTCCAAAACGTTACGATGCTGGCAACTGTGACCAGAATTGTTGCACCAGCTTTGGCAAACGACATTGAGAAGGAGCGTTGGAATGATACAGAGCGGCCGTCCCCAGTGGCAAGATAGGGGACAGAGTCCTACCCACAACGAGTTGGGTGCTGACCTGCACCCGTGGTGTGATCAAAGACTTGGTTAACTTGCCAGCTCAACCATTGTGCTGAGAATGTCGGATTTTCCGAATGCTTGGTATTCGAGTCGGGTTCTTGACCCGCGATCGCTCAATTCCAATGACCCCGTGAAGTTCACGATTGTAATTTTTTTCCTTTGCGCAATGGGGATTCCATCCGTGCTTGAACATTCTGCGGTCCCTCGCGAAGAAAGAACTGTCGTGCTGTTGCATGGATTGGCCCGGTCGAGTTCGACCATGGAAAGAATGCAGACTGCGTTGATGCGGGCAGGCTTTCAGACGTGCAATATCGGCTACCCCTCCAGGCATCACTTGGTTGAAGCACTCGCCCAGGAGTATATCCTGCCTCAAATTCAAACTTGCCTGGATGGGAGTGACTCGCCCGTAGATTTCGTAACACACTCGTTGGGGGGCATCCTTGTCCGTTATTTGTCAGAGCAGGGGCTCGTCCCCCGAATTGGACGTGTCGTCATGCTTAGTCCTCCGAATCGAGGAAGCGAAGTCGTCGATAAGCTTGGTGGAAACTGGCTCTTCAGGTGGATAAATGGACCCGCTGGAGGAGAGCTCGGCACGTCCGAGTCGAGCCTGCCCGCCACCCTCGGACCCCCTGACTTCGAAGTCGGAATCATCACGGGAAGTCGATCGATCAATCCGATTCTTTCGATGCTGATCGAGGGTAAAGACGATGGCAAGGTCTCCATTGAACGAGCCAAGCTGTCCGGCATGAATGGCTTCCTGGTCCTGCCCTCGGCGCATCCGTTCATCATGAAGAACGAGACCGTCATTCGTCAGACCGTCCATTTCCTAAAGACGGGAGCGTTCTTCGCGGGCTAGGCCCTCTCGGCCAACTCTGACCACCGTTCTACCTCCCGGTCCAGATCGTCCGTCAACTGCCTGAGTTCCCGAGAGAGCTCGCCCACGAGTTCAAAAGCGGTCGGATTGTCGGCCAACTCCGATTCGATTTCGGCCTTTCTAGCCTCGGCTTTCTCGATGCGAACTTCGGTCTCCTCCAGTTCACGTTTTTCCCGGAAGGAGAGCTGGCGAGACGAGGCAATCTTACGCCGGACGGGTTTGGCTGTGGGGGGATTCGGCTTTCCTTTCGCCACCACGGCCTCTTCCGCGGAACGCTGCTCCAGGTAGGCACTGTAGTCCCCGGGATAACTTCGAATGCCGCCGTCACCCTCGAAGCGAAGGATGTGGTCGACGGTCCTATCCAGAAACCACCGATCATGCGATACCGCGATGAGCACTCCCGGAAACGAATCGAGGTATTCCTCGAGTGCCGCCAGCGTCGGGATATCCAAGTCGTTCGTCGGCTCATCGAGCAGAAGCACGTTGGGGGCCTCCATGAGTACGAGGAGCAGATGCAAGCGCCGGCGCTCACCGCCCGACAGCTTGGCAACCGGGGTATATTGAACAGCTGGGAGAAAAAGAAAACGCTCCAGCATCTGGCTCGCGGAGATGACCGCTCCGTCGGCCGTCCGGACGTTTTCGGCCACCTCCGTCACCGTGTCAATCACCCTCAATGAATCATCGAGGGGACGGTCTTCCTGGTCGAAGTACCCGACTACCACCGTCGGACCCAAGACAATACTTCCTGAATCCGGCTGCACTTTGCCGACGATCATCTCAAGGAGCGTGGTCTTCCCCGAACCGTTGGCGCCGATGATACCGATTCGATCATGTTTGGTTAGGATTTGGGAGTAGTCCTTGACGACAACCAGGTCTCCATAAGACTTGGTTACACCGTCGATCTCGATGACCTTTTTCCCGAGCCTGGTGGAAGCGGCAGCCAACTCCAGCGTCGCCCCAGGCCCGGACCGACCATCCTCCTGCAGCGCCTTCGCCCTCTCGACGCGGTATTTGGCCTTGGAGGTACGAGCCTTCGCACCTCTTCGAAGCCACGCCAACTCGCGCCTCGCCAGATTCTGACGGGTCCGGTCGGTCGCCTCCGCCAACCGTTCCTGCTCCTCTTTGAGTTCCAGGTAGCGGGTGTAGTTGCCCTCATACTTCTTGACGCCTCCAGGCTCAACTTCCAACATGCGGTTCGTAACCCGATCCAGGAAGTACCGGTCGTGCGTCACCAGCAGGAGCGCGCCAGAGTAGCGCGCCAGATACGTTTCCAGCCAGGCGATGGTGTCGGTATCCAGGTGGTTGGTCGGTTCGTCCAGAAGTAGCAGTTCCGGCTGCAACAGCAGCGCCCGGGCCAAAGCGACTCGCTTCCGTTGCCCGCCTGAAAGAGTCCCAACGTCGGCACCGATATCTGTGAGACCCAGTCGGTCGAGAATCGCACGGGCGGCAGCTTCACGATCCCACCCGCCCGTCACGTCCAGCTGGTGGCTCAGATCCGAAATTCTGGCCATAAGCTGTTCGTCCTCGACATCATCGCCAGCCGATATCTTGTGGGAGGCCTCTTCGTAGTCATGCAGCAGGCGCATCGTCGGATCCCCCTGATCGAAGACCGCATCCAAGACAGACTGCTCCCCATCGAACTCCGGATTCTGAGGGAGAAAGGCCACCCGCGCCCGGCTGGGGATCATGATGCGTCCACCGTCCGCTGGCTCCAAACCCGCGATGATCCGCATCAACGTACTTTTGCCCGATCCGTTGGCACCGATGAGGCCCATTTTTTCATTGTCGGCCAAACCGAACGTGACCGAATCCAACAGCGGCTTCACCCCGTAGCTCTTGTGCAGTCCCTCGATAGTCAGGATGTTCATCTCACATTGGTTCGTGAAGGGCTATGGCCCGACATTCAGGGACGAAATGTCCATCACAAACGTGTACAGGTCAGACATGAAACGAGGGCCGGTGCTCCGGGTGAACAGCATCTTCTTCCCATCCGGTGAGACCGACGGGAAGCCGTCGAAGCTATCGTTGAACGTCAGCCGGACCGGATCGCCGCCATCCAGACTTCCCAGAAAGACCTCCCAGTTCATCGGATTGTCCAGGAGAGGCCGGACGAAAACATAGTGCTGGCCGTCCGGAGTCGGGTACGGTGCCCAGTTCATCCATCCGTCGTGGGTCCGTTGCGTCACCTCTCCGGTGTCCGTATCGACCGTGAAGATCGTCATCGGCGTGGGTGAAATCTCGTGCTCTGACCGCTTCCACGCCCGCATGGTGATCGTCCTCGAGTCCGGCAAGAAAAATGGGGCTCCTTCCTGCCAGTCTTCCGTGAATGTCAGCTGTTTTTCGCCCGTACCGTCCGCGTTCATCATCCAGATGTCCAACATGCCATCGATCTGACGTGTGAAGACGATTCGTTCGCCGTCGGGACTCATGGAAACCTCCGCGTCATAGGCATCATTGTTGGTCAGGCGAATGACGTTGCCGCCGTCGATGTCCGACAGGTACAACTCGGCGCCCTGTGGGTAGTCCGATTCGTCGGACCAGTTGCCGACGGGCTTGTCCATGTTGTCGCGGGTGGAGGTATAGAGGGCGTGCTCACCATCGGGCGTTATGAAGGAGCAAGCGTCTTGGCCGTGGTCGTTCAGTCGCCAGCTGATCCTTCCGTCATCGGTTGTGATCCAGGTCAACGCACCACCGGCGGCGCGAGAATGTGATGGAGGAACCGCATCGGGGTCCTGGGTTTGCACGATTAGGTGATAGCTATCCGGACCGTAGTAGGCCTCGGCGGCTTCCGGCAGGTTGGGTATCTGCCAGATTGGAAGCTCTTCGGGAGTGCTCCTGGCCGGAGTGACCAGCGAGTAGTCCGTGCTGGCGATGATAGCGGCCCCGGCTGCTTCCGGATTGTCGGAGCTAGGTGTAGACGGGCTGGCGCAGGCCAGGAATGATATGGTGAGTCCCACGACCATCGCGGTCTGAGGACTGATCAACTTTGCCATAGTTCGAGGAGGGGGTGAAGGGCGACTTTGCGACACCTTATAATAGGAACGCCAAATTCTGCCTGCTTGAGCATCCGCGAGACACGCGGGGAAAGAACTAACACGGTTAATCCGCGTTGCTAAATAGCGTTTTTGAACAGCATCAATTGATTTATGGCCTTGTACGAACACAAAGAAGCTCAACTCGGAGAACTGCAGGGCATCGGCTACCTGTTTCTCGCCAAGAACGCACGTGCGAAGGCCTACCAGGGCGTTTTCTTCAGCCCCGAGGGCGAGGGAAGTGCGCTGGAGTCGCTTGTTGAGGAGACCTCTGTAGCCTTCAGGGGAGTCCTGTACAAACGCACCCAGTCCGGAACGGTGTCCTCGCAGGAGGTGGAAGTGTCCGTCAGCGTGAGCGACTTCGGAACGGTCTCAATGGGAGATCGGGCCTCGCTCTCGGCTGTCGAGGAGTAGCTGGTTATGACAGAAGGGAAGAAATCCCACAACCTTGTCTGCATCTCTGCCACGAGTCGGCCCGGTAACTTCACGGCCAAAGCCCTCGCGGTAGTAACAGACGAACTGAGTGTGGGGAATGCGTCGCCCCTGGTGTTCGACGCGCGCGATCTCAGGCTTTCCTTTCCGGGACAGAGCCCGACCGACGATGCCGAGCGGCTCCGCGCGGCTATTGGCAACGCCACCGGGGTAGTGATCGCCACGCCCGAATACCATGGGACGTTTTCCGCGGTGACCAAGCTGATCATTGAAAATCTCGGATTCCCGTCCGTACTGGCGGGGAAGCCTGTCGCTCTTGTTGGGGTCGCCGCTGGTCGCATTGGCGCCATCAAATCGCTTGAGCATCTTCGCGGGGTCTGCGCCCACGTTGGGGCGCTGGTACTTCCGGGAGCCATATCCATCGCCGGCGTAAACCGGGCCTTCGATGCCGACGGCCGCTGCACGGATCCGGCAGCCGAGACGGCCCTCAGGGGACTCGCGAACTCGCTTCTGGCGTTCATCGAGAACTATGTCTGCCCGAAGTTCGCGCTGGAGGCCATCGCGAGAGAAGAGGGCGAGCCCTGGATTTCGTCGGTCTGAGGCGGGACAGCCAAGTAAACTCGCGTCGAGATGAATCCCAAGCAAGTCGACCGCTATGTCGTCGCGACTCAAAAGGCCTGGAACATCGCCCAATATGATCAGGTGATCCGTCACTTTCCGGGCGAATGGCATCTGGTCACGGATCCTCGAGAACTGACACCACAGTACATAACCTCGATTGCGCCGAAATACGTCTTTTTTCCGCACTGGAGTACTCGTGTACCGAGCGAAATATTGGGCCTCGCCACTTGTATTGGGTTCCACGAAACGGACCTTCCGTACGGCCGCGGAGGCAGCCCGATTCAGAATCTCATCGCGCGGGGCCATACGGACACCGTCATCAGCGCGCTCCGATTGTCAGAAGAGCTCGATGCCGGGCCAATCTATCTGAAGGAGCCGCTGTCACTGGAGGGCCGCGCTGCGGAAATATTCGCCAACGCAGCACGAATCGTCGCGGGAATGATCCGGACCATTGTCACCGAAGGCCCTTCCCCGACGGCTCAGGAGGGCCCTGCCACCATCTTCAAGAGAAGAACGCCGGCCCAAAGCCTCATCGCCGACAATAAGAGGCCGCTCCCGGCACTGTATGACCACATTCGGATGCTGGACGCGGAAGGATATCCGGCGGCGTTTTTGGAGCATGCCGGGTTCCGGTTCGAGTTTTCAGCGCCCTCGCTGCGCCCGGAGGGAATCGTAGCCGATGTCCGAATCACGTGCCTGAACGAGAATGTCGATGATTGATCTGTCTCGGGTCCGAACGGCGCTGGCGTTTTTCGCCCACCCCGATGATGAAACCCTTGCGGCCGGGGCCACGATCAGTAAGCTGACGACGCTTGGCGCCAGAGTACATGTCGCCCTCCCCGCGACAGGGATTCACAGCCGGCGCCTCCGGATCGACGAAGACCGGCGCGGCACTCAGTTGGTCGAACTCCGAGACCACTGCGATAGGGCCATGGCCGTTCTCGGTGTGCAATCCGGCGACATCCGTTTGGGCGAGTTTCCAGACAACGAGATGGACAGGCACCCACGTCTGGAGCTGGTCCACTGGTTGGAGGCCGTGATCGCAGACACCAATCCCGACCTGATTCTGACTCACCATCGGTATTGTACCAATATTGACCACCAATACTGCCACGAGGCGGTTGCGGTGGCGACGCGACCCGGTTTAAACAATCACATCGCCGTCCTCTGCGGCGAGGTCCCTAGCAGCACGGGTCACCTAAGGCCGGCCCAATGGGAGCCGAATCTATACGTGAAAGTGACCGAGGAGCAGCTTGCCGCCAAGATCGAGGCCATGGAAACCTATAAAGGCGAAGCGCGGCCGGACCCACACCCGCGCTCGAAAGAGGTGCTGCGGGCGTTGGCCAAGGTGCGTGGTTCCGAGGCCGGATTCTACTTCGCCGAGGCCTTCATGCTGTCTAGGAGCTTCGCGTGAGGCCGAGGAGCTTCGCCTGAGCGAAGTCTTCGCTCGAAGACTCAGTAGTCCCTGGCGTCAAACGGTCTTCCCTGCTCAAGTTTGGAGAGCGCAATCAGCTCTTCGGGACTCGATCTTGTTCGCTCCATGGTCTCCAGGTCGATTACTTCTCTGAAGACGTACGTCGCAAAGGGGTAGTGATCGCCCACGTGCGCAACCAAGAAATTTCCGTTCGCGAGCAACGTCTCGTCCACGCCTTCCGCCTGGGCCACATATCTCGCGTTTTGGGTGCTCAGTCTGACATGGTAGGCGGTGACAACCAGCCTTAATCCCTGCACGAGCTGAGGAATGGGCAGCGCTGTTTCCCAGGTTCGGGTCTCACCCTGTTCTAGCCGGTTGTCGGCAATTTTGCGTGCGGGGTTCCACTCCCAGGTTTGACCGATTCGAGTCGTATTCCGGCTTAGTTCGGTGCCCTCTTCGTCTTCGAGAACGGCCAACGCAAGAATGAATCGTTCCGGGTCTGCCGTCGGCAAGAAGTGTCCAGCCTTCCGATTGGTGAGGAGAACCGTAAGTGCCAAATCCTGGCCAGCCACAATTTCCGGGAGTTCTGAGACTTCCACCCCCAAGGCGGACTCATAACCTCGCTCGAGGAGCGAGTCGTAGCCGTCGTACCACTTGGGGACGCCGCCGCCGACCCACTGATGCTGACGAGTGTCGCGGGTTGGGAGGTTGGTGAAGGTGTCAGCCACGTGGCGATTCGTCTCCGGCATGTGGCAAGTCACGCAGTCACCACCCTTTCCGAACGCCTCCTGTAGTGCCGTCTGCCCAGCTGCTGACTCGTTCATCGTATCGAACCAACAAATCAGATTGCGGGTCAGCCCTTCCCCCTGAGGATTGTGGCAGCGCTCGCAAACGTTGCGCAGCGCCTGAGCATCCTGCCTCACCGGGTGCGGGGCATTCGGACTCCCGTTGGGGCCCACGATGAAGCTGCTACCGTTTTCCGGGTCACGCCTCACGTGGCACGCTGCGCAGGTCACACCTTCCTGTTGCATTGCCGGGTCGAAAGACGGGTTCGGCCGACCCAACGGCTTGAGAACATCGCCATCCTCTAGATGGGTGATGATCGTTTTTCTCTGATTCTGTACCGGGATATGGCAGTTCAGGCAGATCCACTTTGGCGATTCCTTCTTTGTGAGTTCCGACTGGAATTGGATGTCCTTGAGGGCGCTGGCATGCGTCGTCGCCGCCCATTCTGCGTAGATGGTTTCGTGGCATGTGCCGCAATCTTCCGCCCTGATGCCGCCCACGCCCTCCACGGCCTCAAGGTTGGGAATGACGAAGGCGTAGCTCTGCTGGACAGGATCGAACCGGTCGGCCAGCGCCACCCGACTGCCATCCTGTGGATCCGGGCTACACCCGATCAGGGCGCACAAGACCAAAGACGTCAGAATTCGACTCAGCATACTATCGGAATTGCTTGGGGACTCCACCACGAGGGGCCTGAGGCTACGTGATGGCCTCTCGGATTACAACACTTCGGAGGCGTGAGGTTGCCGCTTCGCGCAGAACTCCTGCAACCCAGGGAGTATGGGCTAGTACTACGGGACTCCGCCAGATCACTCCCTTTGAAGAAATGCCGGCACATCGGATAGCTACCGCATGTCTCCTGACTCTGACGCTTTCTGCCTGTAGCGGGCCCGAGGCCGTCCGAACATCGGATGTGGTCGCGATGTCAGAGCTCGAGGCGCTCTATTGGGCGAAGAAAGAGTACGCTCAAACGCTCTACACGGAGGCGGACGTACGGTTTATGACGGGAATGATACCCCATCATGCCCAGGCGCTCGTCATATCACGCCTGGCACCGACCCACGGAGCGAGCGATCAACTCCAGACTCTAACGGCTCGCATCATCAACGCCCAAATGGACGAGATCGCCACAATGCAAAAGTGGCTGCGAGATAGAGACGAGCCAGTCCCGGAATTCGAGATCGATGGGCTCACGCTCACGATACACGGAGGCGGAGATCACGCCATGCACATGCCCGGGATGCTCACACAGGACCAAATTGTGGAACTCGATCAGGCCCGCGGGCCTTCCTTCGATCGGCTCTTCCTGACCTACATGATCCAGCATCATCGCGGCGCTGTCTCCATGGTCGATGACCTTTTCGAAGCGGGCGGTGGCAACCGGGATGATCTCGCGTTCAGGCTGGCTTCGGACATCAACGTGGATCAGATCACCGAGATCGCTCGCATGGAGCGAATGCTGGACTCCATGAGATCCGACTCGTGAGTGCTCGGGGTCACCTGGATTTTCTCGCCTACACCCATCTCTTCTCACCTACAACCATCTCAAGAAGGCATGATTCATCGTTCTTTTTACAGCGCCCTCTTTCCTGTGCTTGCAGTAGGCCTCCTTGGCATCGCGGCGTGTACGCCAAGGGCTATCACGTCGACGGGCGGCTCCGCCATGTCGTCTGCGGTCACTTCCATAGTCGCGCCCAGTCCTGATCCACGCGTGGGTCTGGGAGGGGGACTCTTCGACGCGGAAGAGGCCGTCTGGAATCTTCGTGTGCTTTCATCGACTCCTCCGTCCGAAGCATTCATCGGAGCCACCAACTCCGATCTGGCCTTCACCGGCAACTACGCCATTCAGGGCAATTACAACGGCATCCAGATCTGGGATATCTCGAACCCGAGCGCACCTTCGCTGGTCACCGAGTATGTTTGCCCCGCCTCTCAGAGCGATGTCTCCGTGTACGGAAATCTCCTGTTCGTCTCCGGTGAAGGGACCTCTGGTAGACTGGACTGTGGCAGTGAGGGGGTAGCCGAGCCCATCAGCCACCATCGGCTTCGAGGCCTGCGAATCTTCACGATTGACGACATCCGGAATCCGGAATATGTCGGAAACGTGCAGACATGCCGTGGCTCTCATACTCACTCGGTTCTGAAGGACCCGAACGATGACGAGAATGTGTACGTCTACATCTCCGGCTCCGCCAGTGTTCGTCCCGAGGAGGAATTGGCCGGCTGTTCCAGCGCTTCTCCCAGCGAGGATCCGAACTCTGCGTTGTTCCGAATTGAGGTGATCAAGGTGCCGCTGGCCCATCCAGAGGATGCGGCGATTGTGAGTTCGCCTCGGATTTTCCAGGACCTCGTGGCTCCACCCGTTCACGGGCAGTCCCCCGCAGATCTCGCAGCCCTTCAGGAAGCCGTTGCCCAAGGAAAATTTGTCGTCTCGTTCGGCGGGAATCAGGTCCTGATGCCGGACAGGTTCATCGCACCCATGCTCGCTGGCTTCATGGGTGAGCGAGGAGGAGGAGAGGCAACGGCTGCCGACAGCGCAGCATTCCGGGAGGCTCTTCCGGATTTAGTGGCGGCAAGGTTTGGTGGGGGCAGAGATAGCGACGAAGAGGACGACGGTCCGCGCCCCGGCCCGACACAGTGCCATGACATTACGCTGTTTCCGGCAATTGGCCTTGCCGGTGGCGCGTGTGAGGGTTACGGATTGCTCCTGGACATTTCCGATCCTGCTCATCCAGAGCGCATCGACGCCGTCGCCGATTCCAATTTTTCCTACTGGCATTCGGCTACATTCAGCAATGACGGAACCAAGATTCTTTTCACCGATGAGTGGGGAGGCGGTGGCCAGCCAAAATGTCGCGAGAGTGATCCGAAAGAATGGGGCGCCAACGCCTTCTTCTCAATCGAAGACGGCAAGATGGAATTCAAGAGTTACTACAAGCTCCCGGCACCTCAGACCTCGGAAGAAAATTGTGTGGCACACAATGGGTCACTGATCCCTATTCCGGGACGTGACGTCATGGTTCAGTCCTGGTATCAGGGCGGAATCTCCATTTTCGATTGGACCGACCTGTCGAATCCGGTCGAGATCGCCTACCACGATCGTGGCCCGGTGGACGAGACGCAGATGGCCAGCGGAGGGACCTGGTCCGTGTACTGGTACAACGGAGTGATTGTGAGTTCTGAGATTGCCCGCGGCCTGGACATTCTCGAATTGGTGCCCAGTCCGGCCATCTCCGCGAACGAAATCGCAGCCGCCAAGACCGTCAAGTTGGACTATTTGAATGCTCAGGGTCAGCCGAAATACGTGTGGCCCGCTTCGTTCGCGCTTGCGCGGTCTTACGTGGATCAGCTTGAGCGCTCGAACGGACTTTCCAGCGGGCGAATCGCTTCCATAAGGCAGGAGCTGGCCAATGCAGAGGGAGCCACCGCTTCTTCTCGCAGCGAGGCGCTTGGCGATCTGGCGGGCGACTTGCGCTCGGAAATGAGAGGTTCGTCCGACGCCGGAAAGGTTCGCATGCTTGCAGGTGCGGTCCGAGATCTAGCGGGAACGCGCTAGGGATTCGGTGCGCACTGAGTTAACAACTGCCCGTACCGCTGAATCATTCGCCGTTGTTCGGAGGCGGCCAGCGGGACTCGTGACACGGGACCAGAACATTGGAGGCGGCCGCGGAAACCTCGCGGCCGCCTCTGGTCGTAGTGCACCCGTGAATTCCCTCGTAACGAGGGAGGAAGCGCTTCAGGGGCCGCGATACCGACGAGTCCTCAGGCGCGTAGCCATCGTTCTGGGCTTTTTTCCGCCTCTCTGGCCTGTCTCGATTACCACTTGGCTGATCCTGCGAAGGCGGCCCAAGCCGCGATCGATGAGATTGGTTCGAAAGTCGGTCGCGGCATTGAACCAGGGGCACACCGGGCCGGCCATCAAGCAGCTACAGGAAGCTCACCTTCTGGATCCAGCGAACTGTGACGCCCTGTATTGGCTGGGGCTGCTATTGAGCCGACAGCGCCGGCCCGAAGAGGCGGCGGATGCACTCTCCCTTGTCGCGGACCGGGTGCCCGGATTGCCTGAGGTCGAGTCCGCACTGGTGGATGCCTACATCGAAATGGGTGACGCCGAAAGCGCGATTTACCACGCGCAGCGACTCCTGGACGCCGCACCCTATGAGAGCGAGTCTCTCCTTAAATTGGCCGGTGCTTTCGAAGCGGCCGGCAAGCTGAGCCTGGCCATTGAGGCCCTGCAGCTGGCCCACCTGAAGAAGCGAAAGCTCGACGACGGGCTGTTGCAAATACACTACCGGCTGGGAGAACTGCATGAGCAGTGTGGAGACGAGGAGGGGGCTTTGAGCCACTTCAAGACGGTATACGCGAACGATATCAGCTTCCTGGATGTACGCGATCGGGTGGACGCTCTCGAACCAGGGGCGTCCTCCGATGACGAATAGGATCCTCCCGGCAACGAGCGTCCTCCCATGACGAATAGGATCCTCCCGGCAACGGGCGTCCTCCTCAGCCTGATTGCTCTATCGTTTACGATATGGATCGTGGTGCCGGCGCCCGCAACCGTATTCTGGCTGGTTTCGGTCGTTGCCAGCGAGTGGAGTCTGCATTTCGGCCTTGCCGCCGCTCTCGGGACGAGCCTCAGCCTGGTATCATACCGTAGGCAGAAGACCCGACCGCGCCGTTTCGGCATCGCGGCGGGAATCCTGGCGACGGCTTTTGCGGCGTACCCGACTCTCACCTCGATTTCGGTGGCCGCCGATAACGGGGTGAGCCTGGCTCTGGGTCGTTATGTCTTTGGCTCTGAGAACGATCTCCCTACCGTCGAAACCTATGAGTATAGACAGGTCGATGGCCAGTCTCTCAATCTGGATGTATATGGTGGCTCCACCGAAGCTGTCGGGGTCGATGCGAGACCCGCCGTTGTGGTCGTCCATGGGGGGTCATGGCGGAGTGGCGTCAAGAGTGACTTCCCCGAGTGGAATTCCTGGCTGGTCGGCGAAGGGTTCGTTGTGTTCGACATTGAGTACCGTCTGTCCCCTCAGCCGAACTGGGAGACGGCCACCGTGGATGTTCAGGAAGCGGTCCGGTGGATAAAATTTCGTGCGGGAGACTTTGGAGTGGATGCTTCGCGCATAGCACTTATGGGACGGTCCGCTGGCGGCCATCTGGTTTTGCAGGCCGCTTACACGGCCGGAGACATGGTAGCCGACGAGCGGGCCGCCAACACTGCAAATGAAAGAGACTCCGATTCCGTGGATGCAAGCGTCCAAGCGGTCGTCGCCTTCTATCCGCCGACTGATCTCGCATGGAGTTACATGCATCCGGCAAACCAACGAGTAACTGATGGCCCTGCCACCCTAAGGCAGTTCACGGGCGAAACCCCGACAAGCGCGCCCGAGGTCTATTCTCAGGCGTCGCCCACGAGCCATGTTACATCCGATTCGCCTCCGACTCTGTTACTGCATGGGCGGCAGGACCAGCTGGTTCGTGTGGACAACAGCATTCGTTTGTATGGGCTTCTGAAGACGCTGCCGGTCTCCGATACCCGGCACCAGGCCTTGCTCATTCCCTACGCGCAGCATGGCTTCGACTATAATTTCGACGGATGGGGCTCTCAGATGACCCAGTCGCTACTACGGACCTTCCTGATTGAACACCTCGGACTCGCAGCGGAGGGGCGGCATGGTGACTGAGACCGCAACGGGCATGACTCCCGAGACCGTCCTGAGGGACGTTTTCGGATTTCCTGGTTTCCGCCCGGGCCAGCGCGAGGTTATCGATGCTGTGCTCGAGGGGAAGGACTGTATTGCCGTCATGCCGACGGGCGCCGGTAAGTCGCTCACCTACCAACTCCCGGCGCGAATCCTGGACGGCACGGTTCTGGTGATTTCACCCCTGATTTCGCTCATGAAGGACCAGGTTGACGCCATCGTCGGTCTTGGCTTTCGAGCGGCGGCCATCAACTCCACATTGGGCTTCGAAGAGCGCCGAGAACGGCTCGATGCCCTTCGCCGCGGCGAGTATGAGCTGGTCTTTCTGGCGCCGGAGGCCTTCGACGGAGGACTACGACATTTCGTAGAGCAGTGTCCTATCTCATTGTTGGTCGTGGACGAAGCGCATTGCATCAGCCAATGGGGCCACGACTTTCGGCCGTCTTACCGGCGACTGTACGGCTTGAAGGAGGGGCTGGACGTTCCGGTGCTTGCCCTCACCGCTACCGCCACCCGAAAAGTGGCCGTGGACATCCTGAGGCAGCTTGGAATGCGGAAGCCGGCCGGATACAAAGGCTCGTTTTTCAGGCCCAACCTGTTGATATCGGCCCGAAAGAAGGGACAAGGTGGCGACACCCGAAAGGAGATCCTGGCCCTGATTCGCGATCATCCGAAGGAGAGCGGAATCGTGTACTGCCTCAGCAGAAAGACCGTGGAGCAGACCGCCGCATTTCTCGTTACCAACGGCGTTAATGCCCGCCCCTATCACGCGGGCCTCGATTCGGAAGTCAGAACCAGCAACCAGGAAGCTTTTCAGCGCGATGATATTGATGTGATCGTGGCGACGGTAGCGTTCGGAATGGGCATCGACAAGTCCAATGTCCGGTATGTCATTCATCGGGATATGCCGAAGGACATCGAGTCCTGGTATCAGGAAATCGGGCGGGCTGGACGTGACGGACTACCCAGTGATTGTGTGCTCTTCTACTCCTGGGCCGACGTGAAATTGCACGAGCGTTTCTTGAGTGAGATCGACGACCCTGAGCTATGGGAGCAGAAGCGGGCCGGTACCGTCCGTTTGTTTCGCATGGTGGAGCGGAATCAGTGCCGGCACCAGGCTATCGTGGCCTACTTCGATGAGGCGATGGCCCCCTGCGACGCCTCGTGCGACATTTGCTCCGGCATCAGCATAGCCGAGCGGGCCAGTGAGGCCATGAAGCGACAGGGCCCCGCGAGGCTAAAGACGCGTCCGAACAAGTCTCGCGGAGTAATCGCCGAACTTACCGATCCGGAACAGGACCTGTTCGATCGGCTTCGGAGCCTCCGCAAGACTCTTGCCGACCGCGGTGGCGTGCCCGCCTACATCGTTTTCAGCGATAAGGTGCTTCGCGAAATGGCCACTCAAAGACCGAAATACCCGGGTCAGCTCCTGGACATATCGGGTGTCGGGCCGGCGAAATTGGAACGGTACGGCGCCGAGTTTCTCCAGATCATCAACGGGGATTCCGACTGATCGACTTCGAGCAGCAATTCGTGACGGCCGAATGGGTGGCGCAGGCGGCCCTCTACGCCTTGCCGACTCCCGAAAACCCGACTCCCGACAGAGCCGCCATTTCCGTACTCCACGTGGTCAGATCACGAGCGGCGAATTTGGACAGGTGATCGTGCCCGCACGCCCGCGCTAATACCTGCATCAACCCGACAGTAGCTTCAAACCAGTTTTTGAGGCGATGCGCTGACTTTATGATCTCTAACCTAGCCCTCAGATCCTCCCTCTGTGTAGCGATCCCGACAGGGCAGCTATTGGTATGGCAGGCCCGCATGCCGAGGCATCCTATCGCCTGTAGCGCCGAGTTCGAGATGGCGATCGCATCCGCTCCCATGGCCAATGCCTTCACAAAGTCGGACTCCGTCCTGAGTCCACCGGTGATGACGAGAGAGATGTCCTTTCTCCCGATGTCATCCAGGTGTCTTCTTGCCCGGGCCAGTGCCGGGATAGTCGGCACCGAAATATTATCCTTGAATATCACCGGAGCCGCGCCGGTCCCACCTCCTCGACCGTCCAGGATGATGTAGTCCACACCCAGATCGAGCGCAAAGTCGATGTCGGCCTCGATATGCTGCGCCGATAGCTTGAATCCGATGGGAATCCCGCCTGTGGCCTCCCTCACCTCTTGGGCGGCGTTTCGAAAGTCCTGAACGGTCA
>CAYXSE010000045.1:0-18930 GCA_964466675.1 uncultured Rhodothermales bacterium
GTTACGAACTCTAGGCTCGAGCTGCGAGCGAACCTCCTCAAAAGGCTGAAACCCGGCTTCCTGGACGGCTTCCACGACGCCCACGATAAACTGATTGTTGAGCTCGATGACGGGGGAGATACTTCCAACATCAGCGTCAATGAGGAAATCACTCAGGGTCGAGCTGTTGCCGATCCCAGGGATGAAGGCGGCCCCTTCTTCTACCTGGACGGTCGACGGGCTCAGTCCCGCGCGTGCGGCCTCCGCTTCAAAATCTCCGTTCTCTTCAGTGAAATACTGAACGTCATCGAGCCGCTCCTGAACCGAATTCAGGGTTGCGACGGAAGCACGAAGCTCGAGCGCAAAGTCGGCGATCTTTGCCTCCTGCGTGGCGCGGTCCGTCACCTCTATCAGGTGGAACCCGAATTGGGTCGAGACCGGCCCGACAACTCGACCGATGCGCGCGGCAAACGCTGCCTCCTCAAATGGGGCCACCATGCGGCCAGGACCGAACCATCCAAGATCTCCTCCGAGCGAAGCGGACTGATCGGATGAGTGTTCACGAGCGAGGTCAACGAAATCTCCTCCGGCGCGAAGCTCGGCAAGGACACTCTGCGCATTCTGCCGAGCCTCGGCACGCGCGTCATCGTCTCCTTCCGCCGCGCGGAAAAGGATGTGCCTTGCCCGAACAGCCGTCTCCTCAGGAGATCGAACATCCACAACCTTGACAATGTGAGCCTGATTACCGCTTACAAACGGACCTGCCACCGCGCCAATCGAGGCGTCTGCAAAGACGGCATCGGCAATCGCATCATCCAACTCGTCCGGGCGGAAGTAGGCATCGGCATATGGACGCTCCGAGCCATTCCTGGCCAGGAACAGAGAGTCGTCGTCTGCAGCCAGGAAAGAAGCCCGCAGGTCGCTCAAATCGTCCAGAATGGCCAGCGTATCCTGCTGGGTCGGGTCCTTGGGTAACGCGACATATCGGAACGTATAGGCCCTTTCTCGCGCAAACTCGTCCTGGTTGTCGTCGTAGAAGCGCCTCAAATCCCGATCGGAAAAAGAGACCGAATCGTTGGGCAGTGTAGCATAACGCAGGGCGACGAACCGAACGTCCACGGCCTGACCCCGACGGCTGTACTCGGCCTGCACATCGGCGTCCGACACGCGGACGGAAGAGGTCACGAGATTGTCCAGCTTCTGGCGAAGCCGCTCGGTGCGCAAATAGTCTTCAATCTGAAGCCAGTCTTCCCGAGCGTCGGGATTCTCGATGAAATTCTGCAACAGCGAGCGGTCCACGCCCCCTTCGCCATCTCCGAAATAGAGGGCGATTATGGGGTGGGGGGTTGCCCCCTGAATCATGTCGACCAATTCGTTGTCAGACACGTCCAGACCCAAGCGGACCATTTCCTGCTCGCGAAGCCGCGTGTCTACCAACGTGTCGAAGACTCGGTCTCTTGTTTGATCGAGCATCTGCGGAGGCATACTGTCCCCCGTCTGCTGCTGGTAATTCTGGACCTGTGTATCGAGGGCCTGGCTGTATTCTTCGAACGTGATGGGCTCGCCATTCACTGATCCGACATTGTTACCCGCGAAACCAACGACGTCGAGGCCTCCTGAATCCTGGAGGACCCAGATGACGCCGAATGCAAATACAAGAATCCAGAGGACAACTCCGGTATTCTCGCGGATTTGGTTCATCACACCCATGGTGAACCGACCTATTGTTGAGTGAATAAAAGGGGACCGCAGTGCCTATCGAAAAAGGCGGCGGATATACTGGGCTGCAAGCCAATTGTTCGGAGTGCCGCCAGCAATCTTACGCTTATGCCCTTGGCGACACCCGAGTCGGCGGGGCCGGAGTGCGTCAGGCGGCTTTGTCGCTCACCTTCGCCAGGTGAGAACGAAGCTGAACCAGCACTTTCCCTAGAATCTGGGAGATCCTCGCCTCGGTGCGATTCATGAGACCGGCAATTTCCCGCAGCGTCAGGTTCTCGAAATAGTAGAGCGCCAGAATGGTTTGCTCACGCTCGGGCAGATCATTGATGAGAGTCTGAATGTAGTCCTTTAGCGAATCTCGGTCGATCTTGTCGAATGCCTCGAATGTGGAAGCATTGGGGATCGATTCGATTATGGTCTGCTCGCCTTCCTTGTCGACCGGAGCATGAAGAGATAGCGCGAATCGGCACTGGGCATCACGTAGGAGCGTGTGATAGTCAATCAACGATATGCCCAGGTAGTCGGCGACGTCGGAATCTCCGGGCTCTCCCCCAAGAATCTGTCTCAGCGTGTCCATGGCACGATGCGCCTCAGCCAGCCTGCGTCGGCGTTCACGCGGAAGCGCATCGATGGACCGAAGGTAGTCCACAAGGGCTCCTCGAATTCGCCCGTAGGCGTACGAGACGAAGGGTGTCCCGCGCTCGGGATCGTATCCGTCGAGCGCCTGGAGGAGGCCAAGAAGACCGACGTTTTCCAGATCGTCGCGGGAAGCTAAAGGATGGTCGGGAACACTCAGGCGTCCCACGATGGAGCGAACCAGAGGGACAGCGGCCATTACAACCGCTTCCCGGTTGCGAGGGGAGGGGTCCTCCGTAAACCTGACTGCGTGGCTCTGAAGATCTTTCGCCATAATGAACTAGGGCTTGCGTTTCGGATTCAGGCCGCTTTCGCGTCCGCGTCGACGGTCTCCCCGGCGCCTTTCGCTTGCGGAGGCTCAGCGGGGACACTGGGGGTGGCTTGTTGTGGGCTCACGGCGTTACTGGCCTGATCGAGAACACGCTGGATAACAACGTCACCCAGGAGTAGCACGACGTAGACGGCCAACCCTGAGACGGTGCCCACGAGGAGGGCCTTCTCGACCGGCGCGCTGGCAAGCATCTGGTTGACGAAGGCCAGGAGTCCGATGAGACCGGAAAATTGAGAGAAGAGGGCGCGCATGGAGATGTCTAGACTGACTGGTCTTTTTTCGATGCTGCAACTAGTGTGCCTGGCAGCGGAGGGGAAGCGAAGATGTGAGAGGGGGAGCGCATCAGTTCAGCGCCACAGGTACAAAGGACTCGAATACACCACAGCGAACACGGTCTGCGAGCTCCTCGAAGGCGGACTCGGCCGTCTGACTGGTCAGTATCGCGGGCTCCTGGTCTCGGACAGATCGGCGTATCTCCGAGGAAAAAGGTACCCAGCCCGCATACAGGATCTTCCGATCCAGGAAGTGCTCAGTAAGCGCCGAGAACCTGGTCAGCACGTCGGTCGCTTCTCCCTCGCTGTCGGCCATGTTGATTGCGGCTCCGAGGGGGTAGTGTGGATCGTGCGACCAGACAAGCTTGCACAGGCTGTAGGCATCGGCCACCGCCGTCGGCTCGTCGACCACGACCAACAGCCCCGCGTCTGCTCGATCCAGCGCCCAGCGCACGGTCGGGCCAACCCCGGCGGAGGCATCCAGGACGATGTAGTCGTAGAGGGTCCCAACCGCTGCGAGCTTCTCGTCGAGGTAGACGAGGGGCAGGTCCAATGTCTCGGACGCGTCGGGGGCAATCAGATCTACAGCCTCGCAGGAGCCCAGCAGGAGGGCGCACGATCCCTGGTCGATGTCCGCGTCGACCAGTGCTACCCGAAACCCCTGGTTCGCCCAAGTCAGTGCGAGGTTCACAGCCACTAGACTCTTGCCAACGCCACCCTTGCCGCTGACGACGGCAATTGTGGTGGCGCCACTCGGACACAAACGCCTCATGCGCACAACTCTTGGGCCAGGCGCCTCGGAGAGTATGCTTCCATGCCGGAGTCCGGCCGAGCGCTGCGGACTAGGGCAACCACAGGCAGGTCGATTGCGATAAGACGCTCGGCCGCGTACCCGAGAGTCTCCGTGAGATCGACATGAGTCAGTACAACCGAGTCGGCACCATGCCCCTCTCGGGCGGTGGCCGGTCCGGAGGAGCGAGCATCGATAACTAACCGGGTGTGAATCCGGAGACTTTTCGGGATAGAAAACGAGGCGGGGGTATCCACAAGAACATCCCCACTCAGACCCGCAAGCGCAGACTCCAGCGCTTCGGCGCTACAACGAACTACCTCAAGGCCGAGGGACTCGAACATGGGCGTAGGATCTTGCCAGCCCAGTAGATGCTCTTTCGCGGGCGCGATAATCACGACCGTCGGGGTGCGCCGGCCGGCCTTCAGCCTGGACATGGCAGCCCGCAATATCAGAGAGGTCTTTCCGGACCCCGAGTCTCCGACAACGGCCACCCGTGACGGTGCCCGTCCAGTCGCAGTCGCAGGTAGCGCTCGGGTCATGGCGGTGACGAGACCCTGGGTGGTGTCTTGGCTTCCAGCCGCTTCGCACATGCGTCGGGCTCGGGACGGGCGAATGCCTCGACGAACCAGTCTTGCAAATCCCGGGTCGACCACGGGCATCGGTTTCTCGGCCGGTTGTCCCAGAGACTCCGGGACGAGATCCCCTGAAGGGCCGCCAATGTGATCGAGTACATCCGCCATGGGCTGGACCCGGCTTTCGGCATGGAGAGTGCCTGGTCTTCGCTCTCGCCGGCGCAACTGACCTGGTGCCAGAGCCGGTGTCGATGGCGATTTCCGGGAAGTTCGGTCAACGGTCGCGACGTCTACAGATGCGGACCCTTCGGAGGCCGGGATTCCTACTGAAATCCTGGCACCCGCGCCTCGTGATGTTGGTTCTGCCTGGAGCATGACTACAGAGTCTCCCCAGAGGCTTCTAGCTTCGCTCAAAGCCTCAGATATGGAGTTTCCGGTTAGCGTTCTGATATCCATGAGTGGGGATCTATGCGGCTACGGCCTCGGGTAGGTCGGAGGTGACCTGTCCGACGATGTCCACCTGGGCATCGGCCATGAGGTCGTGGTAAGAGAGGACCACGATTTCGGGAATCATGGGAGCGAGGAAGGAAAAGAGCGTCGGCCTCAACACCGGAGAGGCCAAGAGCACCGGCGTATCGCCTTCGGCGAGCATTTCTCGGGCAAACGATTTGGCCGAGGTCACGATGGACTCAGCCCGGCTGGCGGGAAGGCCAAGGGTACCGGCCTGGAGTTCGCCGGACTTCGCCCGGGCCAAGAGCTCTTGCTCGACGGCGGGATCGAGCACCAAGGCTTTGACCATACCGTTATCGTCCGAAAACTGTCGCGTTATCGTCGGTGAGAGCGCGGCTCGCACATATTCCGTGAGGACTTCAATGTTGGTGGTCATGGCCACGTTGTCCGCCAGGGCCTCGAGAATGGTGATCAAATCCCGAATCGGAATCGACTCACGTAGGAGTCTCTTCAGAACTTTTTGAATGGACCCGACGGTCAGCTGATCGGGGACCAATTCCTCCACCAAGGCGGGAGCGGTCTCCTGGACCTTGTCGATCAATTTTTTCACTTCCTGCCGGTCCAGCAGGAGGTAGGCGGATTTGCGCAAGATCTCCAGCAGATGCGTCGTCACCACGGCGGGAGCCTCCACCACGGCCAGCCCGAGACGTTCGGCTTCGGCTAGGTGCCTTTCGGACACCCAGATGGCTGGCAAGTCGAAGGTGGGATCCTTGACCTCAATACCTGGAGGGAGTTTTCCGGGGTTGTCTGGCAGAAGCGCCAGATGGTACCCGGGGAGGACCTCGCCTTCGGCAATCGGATTGCCGCGGAGTTTGATGACGTAGCGATTCGACCCCAGGGCCACGTTGTCGCGAATCCGGATCGGTGGTACGACAATGCCGAGCTCCATGGCCAACTGCTGGCGCAGCAAGCGGACGCGCTCCAGGAGGTCGCCCGACTGATTCGGGTCGACGATTGGAATCAGCGCGTAACCTATCTCGAGTTCAAGCGGATCTACCAGCAGTAGGTCAGAAGGCTTCTCTTCCTTCTCGGGCTCCTGTTCTGGCGTCGCTTCTTGCCGCGCCTTTGCCGCGCGATCCGCCTTCTCTTCATCCAGCTTCTTTTTCCCGATGTAGAGGGCACCTGCTGCCAGAGCCCAAAATGGGGTCAGGGGCAGTCCTGGGACGAGCCCCAGGATGGTCAGGAAGCCGCCGGTGATGAGGAGTGGGTAGGGGCGGCGGAATAGCTGGAGCCGGAACTCGGTCGCGAGGTTCGCACTCCCGCTTGCCCGGGAAACGATGATACCGGCGGCCGTGGAAATCAGAAGAGCCGGAATCTGTGAAACCAGTCCATCACCGATGGACAGAAGCACGAACGTACTGGCTGCATCGTCTGCGGCCATCCCGCGCTGGACGATCCCGATAATGAGCCCTCCAATGATGTTGATGGCCGTGATGATCAGACTGGCAATGGCGTCGCCGCGCACGAACTTGCTGGCTCCGTCCATGGCGCCATAGAAGTCGGCCTCACGTCCAACCTCGTCCCTGCGAGTGCGGGCGGTGTCATCATCGATGAGCCCCGCATTCAGATCCGCATCGATGGCCATCTGCTTTCCGGGCAGGGCATCGAGGGTGAACCGCGCCGCAACCTCCGCGATGCGACCGGATCCCTTGGTGATCACGATGAAGTTGATGATCACCAGCACCAGAAAAATGATGGTTCCGACGACATAGTTGCCCGCAACCACAAAATTCCCAAACGCCTCAATGAGCTGTCCAGCATCTCCTTCACTCAGAATGAGTCGGGTAGACGCAACGTTCAGCGACAGGCGGAAGAGCGTCGTGATCAGAAGCAAGCCCGGGAAGACGGCAAATTCCAACGGACGTTCGGCATAAAATGCCGTCAACAACACCGAAAGACTCAGCGCAATGTTGGTGGCCAGCAACAGGTCCAGAATGAACGTCGGAAGCGGGATAACCAGGATCAGGAGAATGCAGACTACCGAGGTAGCAATGAGCGCCTCGATCTGAACACTGGAGTCCGTTGCGTCAGCAATTGCGATCTGTGGGTTCGTATCGGCCAAGTCTGGCTTTTTTTCTGGAGTCGGGGACTAGAGGGCTTGTCCCTGTTTTCTGTACAGCTCGGCGAGAATGGTGGCGACCGCCGGGTATAGGTCCGCGGGTATCTCTCCCGTCTCTGCGACAGTGTGGTACAAAGCCCGGGCCAAAGGCCGGTCCTCGACGAGCGGGACGCCAAATTCCCTCGCCAGACTCTTTATGCGCAGCGCCTTTTTTCGAATTCCCTTCGCCAGGACCGTCGGAGCCGGAGAGGAATCAGGGTCGTAGCGGAGCATGACCGCGAAGTGGGTAGGGTTGGTGATCACGACATCCGATTTCAGAATGGCGTGGTCCAGGCGAGGGCGGCGCTTCATTTCCATGGCCAGCTGCCTCCGCCGGGACTTCACATGCGGGTCACCCTCCGATTCGCGGGACTCATCCTTGAGATCCTGCTTGCTCATCTTCAAATCTCGCTTGTGGTTCCACTTCTCGAAGGCCACGTCACCCACGGACAGGAAAGTCAATGCGATCAGAATTCTGAACACCAGGCCCATCATCCAGCCTCCAGCCTGGGTCAAAATTTCGGTCAGAGAAAGGTTGGAGAGCATCAGGATTTCTTCCATGTGCCCCGAAATAAAGTGGTACGCTATCGGTCCGACGAAGGCAATCTTGACGACCGCCTTCAGCGTATTGAAGGCACCCTTGGCCGAGAAAATGCGCCCGAACCCTTTGACCGGGGAGATATTGCCCGGCTTGGGTTCTAGCGGCTTGGTCGAAAAGTTGATTCCGCTTTGCGCCACCTGGATGCCGATCGCGGAGACCATGAGGACGCCAACGAACGGTCCCATGACCATGAGCGCATCCCTTCCCACACCCTGAATAATGCTCGGCACAGTGGCGAGGTCCACGGTGGTTGTCGCCGATGCCAGAAAGACCCGTTCGGCGATGTTTTTCAGGCCTTCAAAGGCTCGAGGCAGGAACGCCCCGATCATCGCCATGGACACGTACAGAAGTCCAAGCGAACTCAGGTCCTGGGACTTGAAGAGATTGCCGTCCTTCCGAGCCTTGTCAAGCTTCTGAGGAGTCGGGTCAAAAATTTTGTCTGATTTGTCCTCACTCATGGACGCAGGGCATCAATCAGATCGAGCAGGGAGTCGTTCATCCCGGCGATAAGCGACGGGGCAAGGGGGATCAGGTTCTGGACGAAAAGAATGCCCAGACTCAAGCCGATCAGGAGCTTCAGAGGAAGACCCAAGGAGAACAGATCGGCCTGTGGCACCACGCGCGCGAAGATGCCCATGGCAGATTCCACCAGGAAAAACGTGATCATGAACGGCGAGGCAATTCGGAGCCCGCTAATGAAGAGGCCTCCGGCCCAATCGAGCACTCGCGGTCCGGTCGCCTGAAGCTCCGCTCCGGCCAAAGGAATTGCCGAGAACGAGATCACCAGGGTCCTGATGAGGATGTGTGGTCCGTCCAGGAGAATAAAGACCAGGAGAAACACCATCGTCATGATGCGACCCAAAGGGTTCGTGGGCTGGCCGTTCGCGGGGTCGAAAACCTGCGCCATGGCCAGGCCCATCTGAAATCCGAGAATATCTGCCGCATACTTCACACCCTGGAACACAAAGTCAGCGCAAAAGCCAATGGCGATCCCCGTGAGGGCCTCTACGGCGATGGCTACGAACAGGCCCAGTGGGCGCTCGATGAGTTCGACTGGTGGGGGAGTGACGTACCCCACAACAATCCAGGACAGCAGCACGGCCAGCAAGATCCGGAGCTTGATCGGGATCGATTTGTGGCTGAAGAACGGCGCAGCCATCATCATCGACCCAATCCGGACGAAGACCAGGAAGATCGCCGTGATTCGGACTGGGTCGAGCAGCGATTCTACTCCCATTGTCGGCTACTGGGAGATGGTCGGTATAAATTCGAAGACGCGGGTGGTGAAGTCGGTCATCATCTGCAGCATCCACGGGGTAAGTGCGAGCAATACGCCGCCAACAATCACAATTTTGGGGATGTAGCTAAGCGTCATTTCCTGCATGGAAGTCACCGCCTGGAAGAGAGAGACCATGATTCCGACAGCCAGCGCGGCCATGAGGAGCGGGCCAGCCATCATCACGGCCAGTTGCATCGCTTGCTGGATCCAGTAGAGGGCAACGTCAACATTCATGGGATCGTGGTTCAGGCGCCGATGTAGGCGCGGACAATGGATTCAACAATTAGGTACCATCCGTCCGCCAACACGAACAGGAGTAGTTTGAGCGGAAGAGAGATCATGACCGGTGGGAGCATCATCATGCCCATGCTCATGAGAACCGAGGCAACAATCAGGTCCACCATGAGGAAGGGCAGGAATATCATGAAGCCGATCTGGAACGCGATGCGGAGTTCGCTAATCACATAAGCCGGGATCAGGACGTAAAACGGAACGTCAATCCCACTGGTAAACGCCGGGGCATTTGCCATGTCCAGAAATAGGAGCAGGTCCTTTTCGCGGGTCTGAGCCAGCATGAATTTTTTCATGGGCTTCGACGCCCGATCCAGCGCCACCTCTTGTGTGATGCTCCCATCCATGTAAGGCTCCAGAGCCTGCTCGTTGATCTCCGAGAAGACGGGGTACATAATGAACAGGGACAGAAACATGGCGAGTCCGATCAACACCTGAGTCGGTGGCGATTGCGCGGTTCCAAGGGCCTGTCTAAGGAGCCCAAGGACCACCACCAGCCGGGTGAAGCTCGTCATCAGGATGACAATCGCCGGCGCCATGGATAGCACCGTCAGAAGCAGAATCAACTGGATCGGGAGGGAGTACCCTTGGCCCGCGTCCCCGATGCTCACCGAGGGGAGCGATGAAAGAGACGCGACTGCGTCTGCCACAGAGCCGCCCGGGGCAGCCCTCGGAGGATCTGCAGGCGCGTTCTGTTCCGCGTCCGGTGTAGAAGCCGGGGGATTCGCTGTCTGTGTGGCCGTCTCGGCTGGAGGCGGCGCTGTCTGTGTGGCCTGGGCGCCCGCGAGCCTGGGAGGCATCAGGGCGACAAGGGCGGTCAGGACGAGCAATTGGAAGCGTGCTCTCATGGGTTCAGCCGTTAGGGTTTGCCGAGTTTGGCGGGTAAAGGGTGTTGGCCTGATTGCTCTTTCGTCCGGCATAACGTCTCAGGACGGTCAGAAAATCTGGCCCATCTCCGATGGCCGATGCCGCTGCAACGGTCCACTCGGGCTCCTCGAAGTCCGGGTTATCCAGCATCGGATCCAGATCGGCGTCGTCCGAGGGAGAAAAGCTCTCCGCCGGAGGGATCTGCTGTGTGGGCTCCTCTCGCCGATTGACCGGGGGCGCGGCGGAGGGAAAGAGGGAAGCGGGGTAGGCTTTGAGTAAGTTGACACCGCTGGCGCTCGTTCCCACCAACAAGACCTCATCCGCGCAGGCAACGAGCTGCAACAGCTGTTGTTGGTCGGTCCGAAGGCGGCCTATCTCGCGCAAGACTCCGGGTGTGCCTGAGGCAGTAGGCTTATTCTTGAGCCACAAGGCTAAAAGGCCTCCTCCAGCCAGCAGGAGAACGATGAAGACATATCCTGGTCGAACCAGGGCGGTCTCGCTCCCGAGCGCTGCCCCGTCGGCGAATGACGCGGCCGATGATGCGCCTTCGACCTGATTCGCCTCGCTGGTAACCGTCGACTCGGGCGGTCCGGTTGCTACATCGGTAGAGGGCAGGAGGCCGATGGCAATCCACAGGATCACCAAAAGGATACTCAGAAAAAGAGCACGGCGAAGGCTCGATTTCACGGAAGACGGATCCTTTGTGAGTGGGAAAAATGTGCGCATTCCTGGCATCGTTTACGTAAAAAGGCGGAGTACTCAGGCCGGTGGGCCGTCGAGTACTCCGCCTGAGGGAGATGCCAATATGATGCCAGCCCGTAAGCCCGGTAGGGTCTAGTGCGCCACCTTGTTCGTTCCGCTGGATGCCAACGCGGTGATGCGAACACCGAACTGTTCGTCGATGACCACGGCCTCACCCTCGGCAATAAATCTGTTGTTTGCGTAGACCTGGAGAGGCTCACCGACCAGTTTTTCCAGTTCCAGTACGCTGCCGTGTGTCAGGCGCAAGACCTCAGAAAGTGACATGTGCCGCCGGCCCAGCTCCACGGTCACCTCAAGCTCGACGTCGGCCAGGAGGCCCAGTTCCATCGCATCCACTCCGCCCATCGACTCCGTTCCGAGGTCGGGGAATGCGGCCGCCTGGACCCGAATAGGGATCTCCTCGGTTTCTGATTCATCTTGCGGATTGGTCATGGACTCCTTTGGGATGGTGTCTTCTGAGGTGGTTTCGGCGGAGTCCTGGAGATCTTGAGTATCCACCGGCCCGACGAGTACGAATCCGTGGAAAATGGTCTCGTCCCACTCCATGAAGAAGGGGAGTCGGCCTGTTATGGCACCGTAGACTCCATCCGGGAGAGGGTCACCCGGCGCTTTGATCTGCAGGTCGGCGTCGGCTGTTTTTGTACCACGGTCATGCAGGCTGAGCGTCACGGCAGACTCGAACAGGGCGGCCAGTTCCTTGACTATTTCGGCGTAGTCCTCGTCCCCGACTTGAGTCTCGACGCCCAATTTCAATCCGGCAATCAGGGGGAGCCAGGTAGGCTCTAACAGCACGGCGTAAGACCCGTCTGCCGGATAGATGCCCAGTTGTGACAGGACATCATCCTGAATCACATCCGGTTCCGTCGGCTGAAGGTTGCTGAACCTCAGCGGAGCCGGATCTCCGAGCATGGTAGAAAGGAGGGCCTTCGCAGCATCGCCCGCGATGGTAAGGATCTCCCTAGACATTGGATTCGTCATGTTTCTGGACTTCTTCGGGCAATTGAGATGCGGTTTCAGTAATACGCAGGGCCTTACGGCTCCCGGACAGGCCGATGACCGCCTTGAACTGGGGGACATTTCCGATGACCACCTGGATGGGCTCAGAAATGCGCCCCTCCACGAGAATCACGTCGCCCTCCGCAAGGTCGAGAATGTCCTGAATGGAGAGCCGTGTCCTACCGAGCTCTGCGGTGATCTGAACTTGGGTGCCGCGGAGAGATGTCTCGTACATCTGGCGAATTTCTGGATCGACCGGCTCGGAAGGATTGGCCAGCATTTGCGTGATCCCGGTGCGTCCGAGCATGCGCTCGACATTCACATAAGGGTAACAAATCCGTAGGACTGCCCGGTGCTCCTGGACCCCGATTTCGAAAGTCGCCACCACGGCCGGCTCAGTGCCAGGTATTACCTGGACGAATTCGGCATCGGTTTCGAACGAGACGGTAGATAGACGGAGGGGAAAGATGGGATCCCACGCGGCCTCCAGGCCTCGATAGGTTCTCTCGACAATACGTTTCATCACCCTCTGCTCAATGGGTGATATCTCCCTGGGCTCCCGTTGGAACGAGCCCTTGCCCCCGAACAGTTTTTCCACTGTGTAAAGGACGAATCTGGGATCGTATTCCAGCACCATTCTTTGGCGCTGTCCCTCAGACTCCATCACAAACAGAGACGAGGGCGTCTGGGTCGACTCCACGTATTCGCTGTAGTGGACCTGTTCTACGGTAACCAGAGACATTTCCACGATGGACCGAAGCTGCGTGGAGAGGTAAACCGAAAGGTCACGAGCGAGTCCCGTATGAACATGGTTCAACAGGCGGACCTGGTCCTGGGAGAGAAGACGCGGCTTCCTGAAGTTGTAGGCACGAGCGCGCTTCTTTTTTGGCTTGGCAGGAGCGGCTGGTGCAGCCGTTTCAGCAAGAAGGGCGATATCTTCCTGAGATAGTTCCATGACTTACTGCAGGACGTAGGCGGTGAAATAGAGTCTGCTGAGCGGCGTCTCACCCATGAGCGTGTTGACGTCTTTCAGAATGTCTGCCTTGATGCTGTCTCGCAGGGAGAAATTGGAGAGTTCGCTCATGGTCAATTTCGCGAGCTTGCTCAAAATTTTGTCCCGGACCACGATCTCTTTCAGGCTTACCAGGGCCAGCACTTCTTCGTCGGCACCTTCCAGGCCGACGTTCACCATCAGGTGTCGACTGCCGCCCGTTCCTGCAGGATTCACGATTAATCCGGAGAGCTCCATGAATTCGCCGTACACGATCTCTTCAGGGACGATTTCTTCAGGATTCTCGCCTGCGCTGCCACCCATCACGGCGTAAGCCTGAGGGAACAAGAAATAGGCGGAAACGCCTCCCAGTCCCAGCGCTGCCACGAGAATGGCAATGGCGGTGACTAGGAACGTCTTGCCGGATTTGTTGGACGACTTTCCTTCGTCTTCCAGGTCTTCTACGTCCCCATCGATTTCATCGTCGGTGGGCTGATGCTGTTGTTCCATTGTTCCCAACTAAAAAGTATCTCAACACGACGGTTTCTGGCCCGTCCGGAGTAGGTATCGTTGGTATCCACGGGTCGGTGATGTCCGTGTCCAAGCCCTACATACTCAGAAGGGTCAAGAGCCGAAGATTGCTCCAGCAGGAATCGGACCACAGACATCGCTCGGGCCGCAGATAATTCCCAGTTTGTGGGAAAAGCATCGGTTGCAATCGGTCGGTCGTCCGTGTGTCCTTCGACGACGATGGACTTGGCGGCATCAGACAGGATGCCGGCCAGGCCTCGCAGGACCTCGCGCGACGTTGGAAGTAGAATCGCGCTCCCGGAAGTAAACATGAGGGAATCCATGATGATGACGTGTAGCCCTTCGTCTGTCATGTTCACCTGCACCTTGTCCTGAAGTCCTTTCATCTCCAGCATTTCCAGGACGGCCTCATAGCGGATGGCTTTCTCGATCTCCCGCTCCTCGCCGCCCGACGGCTTCGCCGCCGTGATCCGTACAGTGACCGGTGGGGTAACGGACGATTCGCTGAAGAAACTCGTATTGCCTTGGAAGTAGGAGAGGGCTTCCTTGAACTTCTCGACTTCGACGGTGGACATGGACACGATCATGATGAAGAACGTCAACAGCAATGTCGCCATGTCCGAAAACGTCGTCATCCAAAACGGAGCGGACGGGTCGTCGTCTTCTTCGATCTGAACAGGTTCTCTTTTTGCCATGGCCTTTAGTCGATTACGCGGCCTGCTTTAGGTCGGCTTCTTCGTTTGTGTCCGCCTCTTGGACTCCTCCATCTCGCACGTAGAGGCTCAACCGCTTCTCAATCATGCTCGGACTTTCGCCCCGAACGATTCCCAACACACCCGCTTGAACGACTTCGTTTGCGATCATGACAGATCCCATTTGGGCTCTGGCTTTTTGGGCAGCAGGCAAGAAGATCAGATTGGACAGGAATGCTCCATAGAACGTGGTGATCATGGCCACGGCCATTCCCTGGCCGATGGCTTCGGGGTCGGATAGATTCTGCATCATCTGAATCAACCCGATGAGCGTTCCTACCATCCCGAAAGCCGGACAAAACGTACCCGCGTTGTTCAGGAATTTGACGGTCACCTGTCGGTCGGCGATATCCGTTCGGCTCTTTCCGGCCATCAGTTCGTCGATCTCGTCTTCGTCGATGCCGTCAACGGCCATCTCAAGGCCGAACTCCATAAACTCGTCGTCAACGTCTTCCAGGGCGCGGTCAAGAGCAAGCAGGCCTTCTCGTCTTGCCGTGCGCGCGAGGCCTCCGAATTGGCTCACCAGCCCGGAAAGGTTAGGCTCTTCATAGCCGAAAATCCCCTTGATTCCGGCCAGAGCAGTCTTCAGATCATCCAGGGATGACGACACGAGCAGGGCACACATAGTCCCGCCGATCACCATGATCATAGACGGGACGTTAAAAAACGTGGACCAGCCCTGTCCCATGAGAATCGTTCCGAATATCAGAACGAAACCTGCAACGAGGCCTATGGGAGTGGTCTGCTTCATTCAGCGCGGCGAGATTGGACGGGTCCGGGCTTTACGGGTATCGGCCAAATCGGAGACTCTTAAAATGACGAGTCCCCACAAACCGTCTCCCGTAGATTCAACTCTCTAAAGGCGCGTGAAGGGCCCCGATCGGCCCTCGAAACCGGAAGCCCGTGCAGCTTGCGGTCGTGCTCGAAGACGATGAGGTGCTGAGGTGGGGCTGGTAGGCTCCCCAACCACCGCTCGACATCTACCACGTGCACCGTTCGCCGCCGGAGTTGGACGACGGCCTGGCTGATATCCAGATGGCCGAACGACCCTCCGAGAGCAATGACTTCGTGAACATCGTCCAAGGCTACCCGGAAGGAGTCGCTGTCCGGAGCGAAGGCAACAAAGAGGTGATTTATGTATGGCATGGCCGGTTGACGGAGTACTCCTCCGGTATCGGCGAATTGCCTTGCTCAATAAGCGACCAGGGCCCTAAAAGACCTCAAAATCACCGATTTCGGCCAAAAAAAGGCTGGGCCCCGCGAACTCGCGAGACCCAGCCAAAGACCCCTGAAAATCAGGTGGACTATCGTTTCAGATTGACCGTTTCCTGTAGGATTTCGTCCGAAGTGGTAATCACTCTGGCTCCGGCTTGATAGCCGCGCTGGGCGATGATCATATCGGTAAATTCCGTAGCCAGGTCAACGTTGGACATCTCGAGCGATCCGGCGACGATGCTGGTCGAGAGTTCGCTCCCGGCCCGGCCGGTCATGAGATTCCCGGAAGCTGACGTGGTAGCGTAGAGGCCATCCCCGACGTTGTCGAGCCCATTCGGGTTGTTTACCGTCGAAATAGCCAACTGGAAGACGTTTTCGCTTTCACCATTGGAGTAGTTGAGGGAGACCATCCCGTCCGGGCCGATGTTGAAGCCTGTCAGTTTCCCTGACTGGTACCCATCCTGGCTCCGAACAATGGCCGTATCGTTCCCGGAAAACTGCGTCAGATTCTCGATGTCGATATCAAACGTAGTCCCGGAGCTCGTGTATTCACTGTCCCACGTAAGCGGGAGGGGGGCAGAGGATACGAGTTTTCCTTGGGTATCGAACTCGAGACTGCCAGTGGCGGTCGCAAACGGTGGCGGGGTTGTGCTGCCTCCGTAGGAAATGTCGTAGCCCCAGGTATCGTCGGCGGTCTTGGTATACTTGATCAACGCGGTGTGGGGAGTTCCCTGGTCGTCGTAGATCACGGTCGAGAGCGCAACCTCGTCTCCAATGGCGGCGTCGGCCGAGAGGTTGCCGCCGGTGATGACCGATTGTGTTGCGTTGGCCTGAGACTGGGCCGACCAGTTGACCTTGACGTCAACGGTAGCGCTTTGGTCTACGTTTCCGTTGGAATCAACCTGGAAGCCCTGTACGGTGAGCCCCCCCTTGGTGATGAGGGAACCTTCCGCGTCGAACTCGAACCGACCGTTCCGGGTAAGCACGTCGCGTTGGCCATCGTTGACCAGGAAGAACCCGTCGCCGTTCAAGGCCAGGTCGGTCGCGTAGTTGGTGGTTTCGAGGGCGCCCTGGTTCCAGTTTCGGTCGATGGAAGAGACCTGAACTCCAAATCCCACGAACGACGTATTCACGGCTGACCCCTGAGCGCTGCGACTGCTTCCCAGCATTCGCTGGCCCAGCACATCCGTGAAGGCGGTCCGGCTTCGTTTGAACCCGATTGTGTTTACGTTGGCGATGTTGTTACCGGTTACGTCCATCTTGGTTTGAAAGGTCTTGAGACCTGAAACGCCCGTTCTGAGTGAACTAATCATTGCTGTTTATGCGGTTTGTCTATTCGGTGTCTGTCTTTGCTTGCTTGCCTTGCCGGCGCGCGGTTTTAGGTCGCGTCGGAAACTGTTTGCACCTCGCCCATGGAGATCGACACCTTGCCGAGCCAGAGAAAGACGCCGTCTGCTGAGAATGTTACGCGGTCGACTCGACCGCGGATCGTGGACTTGGACTCGACCGGGTCGCCATCTGCGTCCCTGGCAACCACTCTGGCGGTGTAACCACCTGCCTGAAGCGTTGCGCCGGTCTCTCCATTCCCATCCCATTCGAAATTATGTTCGCCGGCCGCAAGGCTTCCCAAATCAATGGTTTTGACCACGGCTCCCGTCTCATCGACGATCTCGATCCTGACGCTGTCAGCCGAACCCGTCAGTTCGAAGGATCCCGCTGCGGGAGTTTCGCCGTTCCAGGAAATTTGGTCGCCGGGTGCCTCGACAACCCGCCCAATGAGTCCCGCGGCGACCCCGTTGTTCATGCTCTGGGCCAGGAGCGCGTTCATCTCGCTCTGTCCGTTGAGGACCTCACCAATATTGATGAGCTGCTCAACTGAGGAAAACTGAGCCAATTGTGCCGCGAATTCCTGCCCCTTGAGGGGGTTGAGCGGATCCTGGTTGCTGAGCTGAGCAACCAGTAATTGCAAGAACCCGTCCTTCCCAAGGACGGTCGAATTCGATGCCTCCTCCGCGGCTTGTCCAATTCCGGCCCGCTGGTCTATGGGGACCAGGCCTAGTGGGTTAATCGTGGGATGAGGCATAGGTGATGGAGGTTTGGTGTTAGCCTACCCAGACTCGGTCTGCTCCGCGGAGGAGAGGAGTGTCGGGGGAGTTGGTTTTGGTTCGTCCCGCAATATTCTGAGGGGCATGTCGCCGGTCTCCGTTTCCGGACTTGCCGTCGGTCTCTGTCTCGGTGTCAGATCCAAAAGAGAGGTCCACGTCGGCGCCGTATCGGTCCCGCAATTGATCTTCCAGAGAGTTCGCAGCCGCGTTGAGATGGGCGCGGGTCTGTGCGTCCGAAGTTTGAACCTGCACCGTCAACTGGTCAGCGGCATCGCGCCGCGCCCGAATGTGCACGACGCCGGCATCATTGTCCAGTTCGATCCGGATCTCGTTCCACTGGTTCGCAGATGGTCCCAGAGGGGAAGATGACCCGCGAAGCGAGCCAAGCCAGGCCGCCGCGACCGCCTTGCGGCCCGTGCCGAGAGCAGAAGCTGCACGTTCGCCAGCGGCTGTCCCACGGGCGTCTTCCGCGAACCATGCGTCCATAGTCTCGAGAAGTCGAGACTCGAAATTCGGGGCACCGGCTACGCGCGCGCCGTCCGGTGGCATTTCAAAAATAGCTTGGGGCAGTTCCAGCCCGATGGCAGTCGCCGGGCGAGTCGACGCTTCGGTCGCCGGTCTAGTCCCTGAGGACTGAGATTGGGGCTGACCCTGATCGTGATTCTGCGAATTGGACCCTGCGTTATTCGAAGCGGACTCCGCAGGACTCGTGGTCGAAGAGTCACCGGAATCCGGGGCGGACGCCGGAGCGCGAGAGCCATCTGCGGACAACTGGACGGGCGCTCCCGTACTGTCCGGGGTCGTGAGGCCTCCGCGAGCCCCGCCGGGAGTGACGAAAGGGCCGGTTCGTTCTGAGCCGCCGTCTGGAGGGGCGAAGTCTCCAGCCGGCGTTTCGATGCCCGGCTGGTTGGGGACCGGAATAGATGCGCGAGCGGGCTGAGTCGCCAATCTGACCGACGGTGTGGACGTCGCCGCTTCCGCCTGCCTGTTGGATACCTGAGTCAGCGCGCCGGATTCTTCGCCTTCGACGGAGGAAGGCGGCGAGACGAGAGATTGCGGGACCGGTCGCTGTGAGGCCACCTCGGTCAGCGTAGCTGTGGGAGCAGGCTGTGGTGTGGAGGACGGGGGAGCGGTGCGCGGCTGAGCGGTGGCGGCTGATTGGCTTGTGCCCGGAGTGGAGAGGGGCGCTTCCAGGACGGGTGTCGGGGCGCTGACCGTATCGGATTTGCCGGCGCGAAGGGTGACCAGCCTCGGGCTGGTTGGGACTTCAGGCGGGCTCGGTTGAGCTGGGGTTGGGCTGGGCGCCGCGGGATTGCCTGGCGGAATCGGAGCGGCGTCTGTTGCGCCGGGCCCCGGAGCGCTGGGTGTGGCCAGGGCCACTGTGGCGGGCGGGAGAACGGCTGGTGTTGGTGCAGTGGCGGCGGTGCCGGCTGTTGCTGCGTTGCTTGCCGCGGTTGCCGCTGTTGCCGCGGTGCCGGCTGGTGCTGGTGCTGGTGCAGTGGGGGTGGCCGTGCCGGGCGTGGCTGGTGCTGGCGCAGTGGCGGTGGCCGTGCCGGGCGTGGCTGGTGCTGGCGCTCTGGCGGTGGCCGTGCCGGTGCCGGCTGGTGCTGCTGCGACGGTGGCGGCTGGT